>NZ_JAQJDA010000002.1:0-329349 GCF_028617175.1 Halococcus sp. PRR34
GTGCCACCGGCCACGATCCCGAGCGGAAACTCCGGTACGACACCCAGTACATCCACCAACAATCGTTCTGGGTCGACGTCCGGATCGTCATCCGTCAGGTCTGGATGGTCGTTAGTGACACGGCGGCTGTTGTCACGACTGACGACAGTTCCGAGAAGTAATCGATCGCAGCCAGCAGCACTACCCGTGGCGTGATGCAGTTATTGAGGTGAAATATCAATCAGGGATGGTAATCAATGTGAATATATGCCAAACCCACATGATCGATTCGTATCGATATGCTGAAAACCCTTTTATAACATCGTCACAAATCAAACCACACGCAGTTCGACGAGGACAGATATGACAGGAACAGAACTCATCTGGCGGATCGCGGGCGGTTCCGGCGACGGGATCGACTCGACAAGCCAGAGTTTCACCAAGGCGCTGATGCGGGCCGGATTGCACGTCTTCACCCACCGACACTACCCCTCACGGATCCGGGGCGGCCACACCTACGTCGAGGTGCGCGCCGCCGAGCACGAAGTGAAGTCCCGCGGCGACGGCTACAACTTCCTACTGGCGCTCGGCGACAGCTTCGCGCGGAATCCCCAGGACGAGGCCTACTACGGCAACGAGGAAGCCAAGCCGCTGTCGGAGAACCTCGACGACCTCCGCGAGGGCGGCGTGATCGTCTACGACGAGGGCCTGCTCGACGAAAGCGAGATCGACGACTTCGATCAGCGCGTCGAGGACAACGACTGGCACGTCTATCCGATGAACCTCCGTGGGATCGCCCGCGAACACGGCCGCGAGATCATGCGCAACACCGCCGGCGTCGCGGTCACCGCGGCGCTGCTCGGGATGGAGACCGACCCGTTCGAGGAGCTCATGAGCGACAACATGGGCGGGGACATCCTCGAGGACAATCTCACCGTTCTCGAAGAGGCCTACCAGCAGACCGCGGAGTTGGAGCACACCCACGAGTTGGAAGCACCGACCGCCGAACCACACGACGACCAGCAGGTGCTGCTCAACGGCTCGAACGCGCTGGCGTACGGCGCGATCGACGAGGGGTGTCGGTTCATCGCGGGCTATCCGATGACTCCCTGGACCGACGTGTTCACCATCATGAGCCAGCATCTCCCCGAACTGGGGGGTATCTCCGAGCAGGTCGAAGACGAGATCGCCGCCGCCGCTCTCGCCATCGGTGCCTCCCACGCCGGCGCGAAAGCGATGTCGGGCTCGTCCGGTGGCGGGTTCGCGCTGATGAGTGAGCCGCTCGGCCTCGCAGAGATGACCGAGACGCCACTCGTTCTGGTCGAAGCGATGCGCGCGGGCCCCTCGACTGGGATGCCCACCAAACCCGAACAGGCCGATCTCGAACACGTCCTCTACACCAGTCAAGGGGATTCGAATCGCGTCGTCTTCGCGCCGGGCAACGTCGCGGAGTGTTACGACCAGGCTCGCGAAGCCTTCCGGGTCGCCTACGAGTACCAGATTCCCGCCGTGATCGTCATCGACCAGAAGCTCTCGGGCGAGATGACCAACGTGCCCGAATCGCACTTCGACCGCGAGCCCAACCCAGACCTGGGGAGCACACTGACCGAAGAGGAGATCGCGGAGGCTCCCCACCACGCCTCGGGGAAGTTCAACCGCTTCCAGCACGATCCCGAGAACGGTGTGAGCCCGCGGTCGATCCCCGGCCAGGAGGGCGGACGCTACCTCGCTTCGGGTAACGAACACACCCCGCAAGGGCACATCTCGGAGGATCCCGACAACCGCGTCGCTCAGACCGACCGTCGGCTCCGCAAGCTCGACGCCATCCGCGAGGATCTCGACAGTACCGATCTCGATCGCCAGACGGCGTACGGTCCGGACGACGCCGACTACGGCATCTTGGTCTGGGGGAGCCAACAGCCCACCGTCGAGGAGGCTGTCGACCGCCTCAACGACGACGGCCACTCGGTCAAAGCACTCGGCGTGAGCGACCTCATGCCGTATCCGAAACAGGACGTGACCGAATTCCTCGAATCGGTCGAGGAGTGTCTGGTGGTGGAGATGAACGCGAGCGCACAGTTCCGCGGGCTCACCCAGAAGGAACTCGGACGGTTCGGCGAGAAACTCACGAGCCTGCTGAAGTACAACGGGAACCCGTTCGAGCCGGGCGAGATCGTCGAGGGGTTCGACGTGCAGGTCAACGGCAGGAGCGAGCCACCAACCGCCCAGGTTCGACTCGAACCCGCGACAGGTGATTAATCCATGAGCAAGTCATTCAGCGCGATCGGCAGTGCGGCACAGGACGAGGAGATCGACCGCGAGGTGTTCACGCCGGGGATCGAACCCCAGGCGACGTGGTGTCCCGGCTGTGGCGACTTCGGCGTCCTCAAAGCCCTGAAGGGCGCGATGCCCGAAGTCGGCCGGACGCCCGACGAAACGCTGTTGGTGACGGGCATCGGCTGCTCCGGAAAGCTGTCGAGTTACTTCGAGTCCTACGGTGTGCACTCGATCCACGGCCGGTCGTTGCCCGTCGCCCGGGCGGCGAAATTGGCGAACCCAGGTCTGGAGGTCATCGCAGCGGGTGGTGACGGCGATGGCTACGGCATCGGCGGGAACCACTTCATGCACACCGCCCGCGAGAACCACGACATGACCTACATCGTGTTCAACAACGAGATCTTCGGGTTGACGAAGGGGCAGACCTCGCCAACGAGCCCGAAGGGTCACAAATCGAAGACCCAGCCCCACGGCTCGGCCAAAGACCCGATCCGGCCGCTCTCGATGGCGCTGACGGCCGGGGCGTCCTACGTCGCGCGGACCGCTGCGGTGAATCCCCGGCAGGCGACCGAAATCCTGACGGAGGCGATCGAACACGACGGGTTCGCCCACATCGACTTCCTGACCCAGTGTCCGACCTGGAACAAGGACGCCAAACAGTACGTTCCCTACACCGACGTCCAGCAGTCCGACGAGTTCGACTTCGACGTCTCCGATCGGCGCGAGGCCGCCGAGATGATGCACGAGACAGAGGACAAACTCTACGAGGGCGAAGTTCTCACAGGGAGATTCTACGTCGACGAGGATCGCCGGTCATACGGCGAGGAAAAGCGCTCGACCGGCGAGATGCCCGAAGACCCCCTCGCCGAGCAGTACTTCGACGACGACTACGACTGGGAGCGCTCCTACGACCTCCTCGACGTCCACAAGTAAGCCCTCCCGGAGTTCTGCCGACTCGATCCCGAGTTTCGGGTTCGGAAGATATTTTTTCGCGCACGCCAACTATCATCCATGAGCGCGGACGCTACCGAGGACCGCATCCTCTCGGTCTTGGAGGAGGATGCCCAAGCCTCGTACGCCGAGATCGCCGAACGGGCCGGGGTTTCGAAACCCACGGTTCGAAAGTACATCGAGAAACTCGAAGGCGACGGCGTGATCGTCGGCTACTCCGCGGACATCGACCCCAAGAAGCTCTCGGGCCGGTCGATCGCGTTCGTCGGCATCGAGGTCGAGAGCGGACGCTACGTCGAGGCGACCCGCGAACTCAAAACCGTCGACGACATCGAGACGCTGTACAGTTCGAGCGGTGATCACACCCTGATGGCCGAAGTCCGTGCACCCGACGGCGATGCGGTCGGCGCGATCATCGCGGATGCCATCCTCCCGATCGACGGCGTTACCGCTGCGCATCCCTCTTTCCTTCAGGAACGGCTCAAGTGAGTCGCTGTCGGCTGCTGTGACGACCTGACTATCCCGAAGCGATCGCTGTCGAGACAGGAAAACACCGCAGAAACGGTGTTCGGTCTCGTTCGATCACGACGAGTGGTCGGCGTTCGAACGAACGGTCCGAGACGATCGGAGAGCAGTCAGTCGAGATTACGATTCGGCTTCGGGCGCGTCTTCGATCTTCATGCCGTCGAGCTTCTCCACGATCCCGTCGATCTTGCCGTCGAGATCCTCGACGAACTCGGCGGTGCGCTCGGTCGTGATCGCCCCCTGGCTCGATGGCTCGATGAGGGTTTCCTCTTCGAGCACGCGCAGCGAGTACCGCACCTTGTGGTGGGGGTAACCAGTCTCGTTCGACATCTTCACGATGCCGATCGGTTCGCTGTCGATCACGATACGCAGCACCTGGAGATGTCGCTCCAGCATATCGACTTCCTTTTCGAGTCGATCTATCATGGCACTTGTTAACTCGTGGAGAGACGGTTTAAAGGTTACTGCCGAGAGCGGACGCGATCGGTGGTGAGACCGGTGTTGTGACCACCGTCACGCACAACGACGATTCTCATGAGAGATACGGACGCATATCCGATATACTTTCCGGCCGACGGTAGCCAACGGCGAAGAATACCGAAAAATGGTGTTAATTGGGGAAGTGCTGGCCGGTTCCGGCCGAGCGACGACCGACGGGCACACCGTAATCGGTTTATCTCGAACGTCGGAACCCTCGGCCATGACCGTAACGATCGTCGGCGCGCAGCTCGGCGACGAGGGGAAGGGCGGGATGGTCGACCGCTGGAGCGAGCCGGCCGACGTGGTCTGTCGGTATCAGGGCGGCGACAACGCCGGCCACACCGTCGTGTACGACGACCCGACCGACGAGCGAACCGAATCGGACGACGAAAGTGCGGAGTACAAACTCTCACTCGTGCCGAGCGGCGCGATTCGGGGCAAAACCGGCGTGCTCGGCAACGGCTGTGTCGTCAACCCCGCGACGCTGTTCGAGGAGATCGAGGGACTCCGCGACCGTGGACTCGACCCGGACGTTCGAGTGGCCGAACGCGCCCACGTCATCTTCCCGTATCACCGCGCGCTCGACGGGATCGAAGAGGACGCGAAAGAGGATCACATCGGCACCACCGGCAACGGTATCGGACCGGCCTACGAGGACAAGGCGGCGCGCCGTGGGATTCGGGTCGGCGACCTGCTCGATCCCGCAGTGCTCCGCGACCGCCTCGAATCACTCGTTCCACGAAAGCGCGCGTTGTGTGGGTCGGTGTACGATCGCGATCCGGATGCGTTCGACGGCGCGTTCGACGTCGACGAGCTGTTCGACGAGTACCGCGCGTACGGCGAACGACTCGTCAACAACGACATGCCGGTGAACTGTGGCGCGTACCTCGACGAGCGCGTCGAGCGCGGCGAACAGCTCCTCTTCGAGGGTGCGCAGGGCACGGCGATCGACATCGACCACGGCAACTACCCCTTCGTGACCTCCTCGAACCCGACGGCCGGCGGTGCGGCCACGGGGACGGGTCTCGGGCCGACCGTCGTCGGCAGTGGCGAAGTCATCGGCGTCGTCAAGGCGTATCTCTCACGGGTCGGGGCGGGCCCGCTCCCGACCGAAATGGGGTTCGTCGAGGGCCAGACGCCGGCCGAGGGCGGCGACCCCGACATGGCGGAGCTCGCCGATCACATCCGCGAGGCTGGCGGCGAGTACGGCACCGTCACCGGCCGGCCGCGCCGGATCGGCTGGCTCGACATGCCGATGCTGCGTCACGCGGCGCGCGCGAGCGGGTTCTCCGGGCTCGCGATCAACCACGTCGACACGCTCGCGGGAATCGAGGAGCTTCAGGTGGGCCACGCCTACGAACTCGATGGTGAGACAGTCGAGACGATGCCAGCAACCACCGAGCGCTGGAGCGAGTGCGAGCCCCAGTACAGATCGTTCGACGGCTGGTCCGAGGCCGACTGGGACGCTATCGCGGACGAGGGCTACGATGCACTGCCAGCGAACGCCCGGACCTACGTCGAGTACATCAGCGACGAACTCGATGTCCCGATTTCGGCGATCGGCGTCGGTCCCGACCGCGAACAGACGATCGTCCTCGACGATCCGTTCTAAGCCCCACTTTTTTACACGGGGTCCTCAGTCGCTCGCTCCTTCGAACCCACTTCAAAAACCTGTCTTGCTGAGCGAAGCGAAGCAAGGCTCGGAAGACGAGCGGCGCGAGGTGCGAGCGTAGTGAGCACCTCGATGCGAACGGCGAGGAACGAGCCGTGAGCGAAGCGAGTCTTCCAGTGGGTGAAAACTCCCGCTCGATCACTGCGTTCGCTCGCGGGACGATCGCTAGCCCTCTCCGCAACCGCACAGCACCGCCCGAGCCCTCGGACGCTCCCGCTGGTCGCGTCCTCGCCCTCGATCCACCAGGGCCGCGTCCGCCCCGCAACCACACCGCCACTGGCTGCGCGGCAGCGACGCCTCCTCCACACCGCTCCGCTCGTCAAATATCCTCACAGTCCGTGTCGGCCAATCACCCCACCGGAAACGGAATACGCCCATGAGACCTCGATCCAGCATGGAGGTCTTCGTCTATGGAACGCTGACCGATTCCGACCGTGCGGCGGCGCTCCTCGATACGTTCGCGTACCACGGCGAGACCGTTCTCGATGGACTCCACCGGGTCAAGGGAGCCTACCCGACACTCGCGCCCGATGGCAGGACGCGAGGACGAATTCTCCGAACACCTGATATCGACGTGCTCGACGAGTACGAAGGCGTCGAACGCGGGCTGTACGCCCGTGTTTCGGTACCATTCACCGACGCTGCGATCGATCACGACGACGCTGCTGCCCGGGGTGATACAGCAATCGATAGCAGGAAGCTCGCGGTGTACGTTGGCGACCCGGATGCACTCGACGTGGTGGGCGTTTCGTGGCCGGGTCCGGGTTCGTTCCGCGAGCGCGTCGAGCGGTACGTCCGCGAAGAAGAGGTGTGCGTCCGTCGAGAGTGAACAGTTCGTGGCGGTATCCGGGCCGTCTTCACTTTCACTCTGCATGGCAGAGGTTCAAGACGAGTCGAGTTCGATCATCGGTGGGTCACACGTCTGGCGGTTCTCTCCACCGCCGTTTTCGACAACCGTTATACCGCGGAGCGACGCAGACGGGACATGATCGAACTCGCCGACGTGCTCGACGCCCGCGAGCGTGTCGAAAGCGTCGCCCGTCACACACCGCTCGAATACTCCCACTCGTTTTCGGCGATGACCGGTGCGGCGGTCCACCCCAAGCTCGAAGTGTTTCAACGTACTGGCTCGTTCAAGCTCCGGGGCGCGACCAACCGGATCGCCCTCCTCTCGGCCGACGAGCAGGCGGCGGGCGTCGTCACCGCGAGCGCGGGCAATCACGCTCAAGGTGTGGCGCTCGCGGCCACCCGTGCGGACGTCGACAGCGTCGTCGTGATGCCCGAGCACGCCCCGATCGCGAAGGTCAAAGCCACCCGAAGCTACGGGGCCGAGGTCGTCCTCCACGGTGAGGACTACGACGCAGCTCAAGCCCACGCCCACGAGATCGAGGCCGACGACGACCGGACCTACGTCCACGCGTTCAACGATCCGGCAGTGATGGCTGGCCAGGGAACCATCGGTCTCGAGATCGTCGAGGACTGCCCCGAGGTCGACACCGTCGTGGTTCCGATCGGTGGCGGCGGACTCATTGCGGGGATCGCCACCGCAATCAAAGCGAGATCGCCCGACACGCGGGTGATCGGTGTCGAGGCCGAGGGCGCACCGAGTGCGAGTCGGTCGCTCCAGCAGGGGAGCATTCAGGAACTCGACGGCGTCGACACCATCGCCGACGGGATCGCCACCCGCAAGATCGGCGATCGGACCTTCGAGGTGATCGAGGAACGTGTCGACGAGGTGGTGACGGTCTCGGACCCCGAGATCGCGGTCGCGATCACGACGCTGCTCGAACGATCGAAAACGCTGGTGGAGGGTGCTGGTGCAGTCCCGATGGCCGCCGTTCTCTCGGAAGCGTTCGAATACGCCGACGACGAGGTGATCGTGCCGGCACTCTGTGGCGGCAACATCGATCTCAACATGCTCCGGACGGTGGTGATGCGCGGTCTCGTCGAAACCGGACGCTACCTCCGGCTCCGGACCACGCTGACCGACCAGCCCGGATCGCTCGAACAGCTCATCGGGATCATCTCCGCGGAGCGGGCGAACATCTACGCCATCCAGCACGACCGGACGTCGCGAGACACCGGAATGACCGCGACCGAAGTCGAGATCGACCTCGAAACCCGCGGCGAAGACCACGTCGCGGCCCTCCTCGACGAACTCGAATCCAGCGGCTACGACGTCGACGTGCTCGTGTGAGGTCGTTGAGGTGGTGATTCTGGTTCGATGCGGGGAGATTTAGGTCGTTCACGCCGGAGTTCGGGTATGGAACGGATCGCCCAGCGGGATCGAGTCTCGATGGTGGCTGTGAGGGCAGCGTAGTGCATCCACGAACCAAGACGAGCCTGCTGTGGGGCGTGATCGGCGCACTCGTCTTTCTCGTGCTCGTTCAGGGCTACACGCTCCTCGTCGTGTCGGGGCCGGCGATCGGTATTCTCGCGAAGCTCGTGGTCGCCGTGGTCGTCGGCGTTTGTGGGGCCGCATCGAGCTACGCGCTGGAGGGATGGCTGGCGCGGAGCGAAAGGTCTTAACCGCAGACTCCGGTAGGATCATCCGAGCCGGGATGGCCGAGTGGTAAGGCGCACGCCTGGAAAGCGTGTTCCCTTTGGGATCCGGGGTTCAAATCCCCGTCCCGGCGTTCTCGTGAATAGCGCGGGACCGAAGGTCCCACGGACTATGCGAACGGTGGCTTCGCCACCGTGAGCAGACGAAGTGAACGAGAACTCGGAGCGGCGAAGCCGCTCCGGCGTTTTGCCGATCAAAGCGAGGCAAAGCAGGGAGCAGCTCCGCTGCGACCGTGTTTTTGCGACGAGCGGACGCGAGGAGCTAAATCGCCAACGCGGGGATTCGAGCAGGGAGTGGGACGTGAGCGAGCGTAGCGAGCGAACGGGAACGATCGTGTTCAAATCCCCGTCCGGCATTTTCACCATTTCAGAACAGAGACATTACTGATCGGTTCACGATCGGGTGTCGAGAAAACCGACGTTAGAGCCGACCAGAATTACAATACACCGAGATACGCTGCCCCGAAGAACAGTCCAAAGACCACGACGAGCACCAGCAGCAGACCGATCATGTACTGATACATTCCATCGACCGATGTCGGCGACGGGAGATCCATGAGCGATTCGTACCAGCGGAGACGTTTAGCACTACCGTAATACTCGCACGACGGCGCTGGCTGCTGCAACGCAACCGATCGAGAGCTCAGAGGTGTGAGAGCACTCGATCGATGTCGTCGGCCGTGTTGAACGCGTGGACCGAGATCCGGATCGCGTCGGGCGATGGGAGCGATCGAACCCGGATGTCGTGATCCACAAGGCGCTCGACGGTGGTTTCGGGATCGTCGACATCGACGGTCACGAGGCCCGATTCGTATTCGCGCGGGCTCAGGAGAGTGTCGCTATCGAGACCGTCCTTGAGCCGATCGGTGAGTCGCTCGATCCGGTCCTCGATCGTGTCGAACCCGATCGAATCGAGACACTCGATAGCCGTCGCGAGACCAGCATGCGGGGCGGGCGAGGCGGTGCCGACTTCGAGCCGACGTGCGCCAGCGGCAAAGCCAGCAGCTGGATCGTTCGGATCCGCGACGCTCCGGTAGCCGACGCGCTGTGGTTCGAGCGCCGCGGTGGCGTCGTCGGCGACGTACAGAAAGCCCGCGCCCCACGGCCCGAGCAGCCATTTGTGGCCGGCTCCGACGACGAAATCAGCCCCCCACTCGTCGACGTCGACTGCGACCTGGCCGGGCGACTGGACCGCGTCGACCAGGACGCGCGCCCCCGCATCGTGGGCCATCGCGACCGCCTCCGTGATCGGGAGTCGCGTGCCGTAGTTCCACGTGATCGAGCTGAGACAGAGTAGATCCGCGCCATCGAGCGCGGTCGCGAGGTCGTCGCGGTCGAGACGGCCACGAGTGGTTTCGACGACTCGGGTCTCGACGCCGTGATGGTCGGCGAGGCGTTCCCACGGCAGGATACCGGCGGGATGCTCGCAGTCGGTCCGAACCACCACGTCGCCCTCTTGCCACGGCAGCGCGGTTGCGATCCGGTTGATCCCGTCGGCAGTGCTCTGGGTCAGCGCGATCTCGTCCGGGTCGACACCCAGGAAGTCGGCGACCGTTCCCCGCGCATCGTCGAGCGCCGCGAAGAGCGCGGGGTACATCCCCTCAGCGGCGGGCGCGACGTACTGCTGGTGTTCGACGCAGTCGATGACGGCTTCGACGACGGGGCGCGGGGCGGGGCTCGCGGCACCGGTGTTGAGATACGTGATCTCGTCGAGCGCCGGGATCGCCGCGCGGAGATCGAGCGGGTCCATAGCCGAAGTACGGCTCACGGGGATTGAAACGTTCCCATCCGGAACGCGGCCACGAGAGCCGAAGTGGACACCGTTATGCGGGGTCCGCTCGACACGCCGGTATGTATCTCGCGGATCGGACGTGGCCGGAACTCGGCGAGTACGTCGCGAGCGAGTCGCTCGCGGTCGTCCCACTTGGTTCGACCGAACAGCACGGTCCGCATCTCCCGCTCGCCACCGATCACCTGATCGCCGACCATCTCGCTCGCGAGGCGACCGATCGGGCTGACGTGCTCTGTACCCCGACCGTGAACATCGGCGTGAGTCCCCACCATCGGCAGTTCCACGGCACGATGTGGGTCGACGCACCGGCCTTCCGAGACTACGTCGAAAGCCTCGCGCGCAACCTCTCGTATCACGGGTTCGATCGCATCGTGTTCGTCAACGCTCACGGCGGCAACACCGTCCACCTCCGCGAGGTCGGCCGGCGGCTCCGCGACGACGGCACCGCCTACGCGATCGAGTGGATGTGGAACGACTCGATCCCCGAACTCGTCGACGACCTCTTCGAGACGAACGGACCTCATGGCGGGCCGAAGGAGACCGCGATGATCCAGCATATCGCTCCTGACCTCGTTCAGGACGGAAAGCTCGACGACGCCCGGGACGGCGGGATCGCCGATCTCGAAGACGCCGACGTGATCATCAATGGCGCGCGGACGTTCTACGACTCGATCGACAACACCGAGAACGGCGTGCTGGGCGATCAGACCGACGCGACGGCGGAGAAAGGCGAGCGACTGTTCGAGGCCGCGGCCGACCAGCTCGTTCAGCTGCTCGACTGGCTCGACGAGCAGCCGCTCGACGCGCTCATGGCGAAACCCCACGTCGACCCGCAGCCGGGTAGCAGGCAGTAGCCACGCAGCGGGGAGTTCAGTGACAAGCAGGAGGTCGAAGACCGCAGATCACGGTACAAATGAGAGACCATTGGCCACGCCCTCCCCAGCCGATTTCCTCGTCTCGTTCGTTTCACTCACTCGACTCAGTCATCCCTCGCACGAGTCGCGCGTCAGAGACGCGCTCCCGCGCGCCGACCGCTTTAGAAATCAGGACGCACGCGCTCGCGACGTGACCGCAATCCCGACGAGCACGACCGCACCGCCGACGACGGTGATCGTGGTCGGGACCTCGCCAAGGAGAACGAGCGCGAGCAGCGCGCTCCCGATGGGTTCGCCGAGCAGCGAGACGCTGACGACGCTGGATTCGACGTGGGCGAGTGCCCAGTTTAATACTGTGTGGCCGAACAGTCCGGGGCCGACCGCCATGCCGACGAAGAGCAGCCACTCGCGGGCCGGATAATCGACCAGGGCTGCGCCGTCGGCAACGGTGAGCCCGAGTAGCACGACCGCACAGACCGAGTAGACCACGATGACGTACGGGACCAGCGGGATGCGCTGGCGGAGCGAGCGCCCGGTGAGCACGTAGCCGGCCGAACAGACCGCGCCGACGAGTGCGAGGGCGTTGCCGTACAGCGGGGCCGCACCCGCGACGTTCGCCCCGGTGAGAGCGTCACCAACCGACATCACCGCGATGCCACAGAGTGCGACGACCATCCCCGCGAGGGTGCGGCGGGTGACGTGTTCGGCGAGCAGGAGTGCTGCGCCGGCAGCGACAAAGAGGACCTGAGACTGGACGATCGTGACCGAGGCGGCGACGCTCGTATATTCGAGACTCTCGAACCACGACGCGAAGTGGATCGCGAGTGCGACCCCGCCCGCGATTGCAACAAACCAATCCCGGACAGAGAGCCGGCCAAACGCGTCGCGGTGGCGAACGAGGGCGAATGGGACGAGGAGCAGTGTGGTGAAGAGAACGCGGTAGAACGCTTTCACGAGGCTCGGGGCCGAACTGTAGCGGACTAAGATCGCGCTGGTACTGACCGCGACGACCGCCACCGCGAGCGCCGCAAGGGGTGGCGTCGCGCGCTCCACACGTCGAAAAACACCGGTGCTCACGCCCGGTTCGACGGCGGCCGATCGCTTACGGGTTCTGGATCGTCGCGACGGTCGTCGCTCACTCGGCGTCGGCAGGCGTGTCGAAGTCGTGGAAGTGTTCGCCTTTCTCTTTGGTGAGGACGTTCAGGGCTGCGGCCGCGCCGTCGCCCGCCGAGATGACCGCCTGCCACTCCTCGGCGCGGACCATCGCGCCGGTGGCGTAGGCGTCCTCTACTGTGGTTTCCATCGTCACGTCCACGTCGATCACGTCCTCGTCGGTGAACTCACAGCCGAGGTTCTCCGCGAGATCGCGCTTCGCGCCCGTCGCGAGGACGACGTAGCTCGCCTCGTGATCGCCATCGTCGGTCGAGACGGTGAAGCCGTCGCCGTTCTCGGTGACACCGGTGACCTGCGTTCCCTGCCGGCGGTCGACGCCGAACTCCTCGACCTGTTCGCGGGCGTCGTCCATGAACGCCGAGCCGTCCTCGCTCTCGATTCCGAGGTAGTTGAACAGGTGCGCTTTGTGCATCCAGGTTTCGTCGGTATCGAAGGTGATCGTGTCGAGACCGTTCTTCGCGGCGAACAGCGCCGCGCTGAGCCCTGCCGGTCCGCCGCCGACGACCGCGACATCTGTCTCTGACATACGTCGATACGTACCACGCCGAACGGGATAAATCGTGGTGGCGGGAGCAGCGGTGAGGTTGCGGAGCGGTGTGGCTGCGGAGCGGTGTGGCTGCGGGAGCGGTCGCAGGGCGGTGTAGCTGCGGGAGCGGTCGCGAGAGCGATGCGGTCCTGGCGTCTGCGGTCGCGGAGCGACCGCAGGCTCAGGGGAGCGTGCTCTCCTGGTGGATGAAGGGCGAGGGCGTGAACGAAGTGAGCGCCCGAGGGCTTCGGCGGTGCTGTGCTGTCTGCGATGCAGTCGCGGAGAGTGCGAGTAGTTGTACCGCGAGCAACCGCAGGGAGCGAGCGGGTGTTTTTAGTCCACCGGAAGACGCTTCGCGTCTTCCGAGCTCTGTCTCGTGGTTCGAGAGGGCGGAGCTCTCTCGTCATCACGAAACGGCGAAGCCGTTTCGAACGACTCCGCTCGACAGAAACCGGTTTTTACGAGTGGAGAGGTTCCGAAGGAACCTCTTACAGCCGGCGCTTCGCGCCGGCGATAGCGAGGGACACGGAGCGTCCCTCATACCGTGTGAACGGGCCATGCGCGGCGCTACGCGCCGCGATTCGAGGCGGCTCCGCCGCCTCGTGCGCCCGTGAGCAGACAGCGGTCCCCGCAGCGCGCCGGAAGTGCGCGAGGACACCCGACGTGGTTCGAAAGACGCCGGAGGCGTCTTTCGTCACTGAGCGGGAACGAAGTTCCCGCGAGATCGTCGGGCGTCGAAGCCGCCCGACTGCAAGCGATTCCGAAGGAATCGCACTGTGTAAAAGAGCCGTCGGCTCTTTTGACGATGCCGAGACGGCTTCTTCGCGCGGCTCCACCGCGCGAACGGCCCGAGGCGCGTAGCGCCTCGCCGTCGTCGTCTCGTAGCAACGTAAAAAAGTCGGGCGTCACCGTTAACCACCTGGGGGCGAAACGAACCACCATGAGCACGGGCGCGACCACCGACGGGGAAGCTACTCCCGAGATCGATGTCTCGGAGTCGGCTGCCGATCAGGCGCTCGATCTCTTGGGCAGTGAAGGGATGGACACCGACATCGCCGGCCTTCGACTGTTCGTCCAGCAGGGCGGCTGTGCGGGCCTTTCCTACGGAATGCGCTTCGATACCGAACCCGAAGGCGACGATCAGATCTACGAACACCACGGCCTCCGGGTGTTCGTCGATCCCGCGAGCATGAACTACGTCGGCGGCAGCGTCGTCGACTTCGAGGGCGGACTCCAAGGCGCTGGCTTCCACGTCGAGAATCCCAATGTCGTCAGCGAGTGTGGCTGCGGCGAATCCTTCCGCACTTGAAAGCGAAAGCCCTCAGAACTGCGCGGGCAAGCCCGCGCATCCGGCCTCGTGGTTCGAAAATCGCCGGAGGCGATTTTCGTCATCACGAAAGAGCGCGGAGCGCTCTTTCGAACGACTGCGCTCGGCCGGACGCCTGGCGTCGACTCCTCGCCCTTTTCATGTCCACTGGAAGAGCAGAGCTCTTCCAAGCCCTGACTCGCTCCGCTCGTCAGGACACCAGGACCGCATTGCGCGACCCGCGCTGTCGCGTCTGCTCACGGGCGCTTCGTGCCCGTTCGCACGGGCCGAGGCGCTACGCGCCTCGTGGCGGCACGCGCTGAAGCCCCGTCCCTCCCCGTGCGGCCGCGATAAACGCGGCCGCGGGCTTCCTTCCGCACCGCCACCACACAGCTTCTGCACCGCTCCGCACAGCACCGCCGAAGCCCTTGACTGCTCGCTTCGCTCGCAGTCTCGCCCTTCATCCACCAGGGCCGCTGCCACACCGCCTCCGCACCCCCACCGCCACCCACGCGAGCGTCGAACCCTCTTTGTGGCCCCCGTTCGTAGGTGACCCATGCACTGGAAACTCTTCGCGACGCTCGCCGAGATCGCCGGCGAACGCGAGGTCGATGTCGAGGTCGAACCGGATGCGAACCTCGACGACGCGCTCGCGGCGCTGTTCGATCGGTATCCCTCTCTCGAAGACGAGATCACCGAGGACGGCAAGATCCGCGACCACATCCGGCTGCTCAGAAACGGCGAGGACCCCTTCGTCGCTGGCGACGGCCTCGATACCGACCTCGATACAGACGACGAACTCGCTGCGTTCCCGCCGGTCAGTGGTGGCTGATCGGCCTCACCTCAGAGATCGGTAGCCGCGTCGAGCGCGATCGCGATCGCGCGCTCGACGTTGTCCTTCGCCTTCTCGGGCAGTTCCTCGCCCTCGGTCTCGCCCTTCTGGGTGCCCGCGACGAGGTTGCCGTCGACGGTACAGAGCGCGCCCGCCCGCAGTCCCTTCCGGCGCGCGAGCGTGAAGATCGCGGCGGCCTCCATCTCGACGGAGAGCACGCCCGCGCGCTCCCACGCCTCGATGTACTCGTCGGTCTCGGCGTAGAACGCGTCGTCGGAGGCGATCGGCCCGACGTGGACGGGTTCGGAACGCGTTTCGGCCGCTTCGACCAGCCCCGAGAGCACGTCGTAATCCGGGACCGCCGGCACGGTGTCGCGCTCGTAGCGCTCGGTCGTCCCTTCGTCCTTCGCCGCTCCCGTCGCGACCACCACGTCGCCGACTTCGATGTCGGCCTGGAGCGCGCCCGTGGTTCCAACCCGAATGAGACTCTCGACGCCGACGTTCGCGAGCTCCTCGACCGCGATCGCGGCCGACGGACAGCCGATCCCCGTCGAACAGATCGTGACCGGACTCCCCTCGTAGGTGGCGTTCACGATCTTGTACTCGCGGTTCTCAGCGACGACCTCGCTCTCCTCGCAATGGCCGGCGATCCGATCGACTCGACCCGGATCACCAGGCAGGAGCGCAACGTCGTGAAGCTCGTCCGACTCGACCAGCAGGTGTGGCTGTTTTGCCATACCGCAGCCTCGTCGCCGGGGGAGAAAAAACGGTCTATCCGGGTGGACGGAGCGAGTGCCGGCCACTTTTTCACCCGGCGCGTCGAACCGCGGGCATGGCGCTCGAAATCACTCGGATCGAGACCATGGAGTTCGCCTACCCGCTCGAAGACGTCGGCTCGGACGAGGGGTTCAACCTCGCCTACGAGCCAGGCACGACGACCGAGCGGCGGCTGTTCGCAATCGAGATCCACACCGACGGCGATGTGACGGGGCGGTTCGTCGGCGGCAACTCGCCCGCGTTCGCCCAGATCCACGAGGTCGCCGACTACCTCATTGGGAAGGACCCGCTCCGCCGCGAGCGCCACTGGAGCGAGATGAAACGCGCGCTCCGAAAGTACGACCGGATGGGGATTGGACCTGTGGACATCGCGCTCTGGGACCTCGCGGGCAAACACTACGACGCGTCGATCAGTGAACTCCTCGGGCGCTACCGCGATCGTCTTCCTACGTATGCCTCGACATACCACGCCGACGACAACGGTGGGCTCGATTCGCCCGAGGCGTACGCGGAGTTCGCCATCGAATGCGCCGAAATGGGGTATGGGGGATTCAAGATCCACGGCTGGGGCGGCAGTGACGCGGCTCGGGACATCGACCGCGAGGTCGCCACCGTCCGCGCGGTCGGCGAGGGCGCACCCGACGAGATGGATCTGATGATCGATCCCGCCTGCGAGTACGAAACCTTTGCCGATGCACTGGAGGTCGGCCGCGCGTGCGACGAACAGGACTTCTTCTGGTACGAGGACCCGTTCCGCGACGGCGGCATCTCCCAGCAGGCCCACAAACGCCTCCGCCAGCGGATCGACACGCCGCTCCTCCAGACCGAGCACGTTCGGGGGCTCGAACCCCACGTCGATTTCATCGCGAGCGAGGCGACCGATTCGCTCCGAGCCGATCCGGAGTACGACGGGGGGATCACGGGCGCGATGAAGCTCGCCCACGCCGCCGAGGGGTTCGGGGCCGACGTCGAGATCCACTCGCCGGGTCCGGCCCAGCGCCACTGCATGGCCGCGATCCGCAACTCGAACTACTACGAGATGGCGCTGGTCCACCCCGACTGCGACAACACCGCGCCGCCGATCTACGAAGAGGGATACGACGACCAGCTCGACACCATCGACAGCGATGGGACCGTTCCCGTCCCCGATGGACCCGGACTGGGTGTCGACTACGACTGGTCATACATCATGGATCAGAAGAAGGGCGGCCGAACCTACGAGTAACGCGGCGTCGGTGGTCGGCGATCAGCAGCCAGGTGGGGCCCGACGCCTCACTTCGAATCGGAGTCGAGTGCGGTCGCCGGGCGGGAGTCACGCCGGCGAGCGACGAGTGCGGCGACACCGAACACGATGACCAGCAGGAGTCCGAAGACGAACGCCAGCGTGCTCAGGCTCAGATTCGATAGGATCCCACCACTCTCACCCGAGGCTCCGGTCGTGTTCGTCTCGTTTGCCGTGGTGCCGGGTGTCGTCGTCACACCGGTCGTGATCGTTTGCGGCGGCTCGGTCGTCGATTCCGTTGTCGTCGGCGTTTGAGTCGCCGTCGAAGTGGCTGTCGCGGTCGGTGTGGCCGTCTGCGTTGCTGTTGGCGTCGGTGTCGGCGTCGCGGTCGGTGTCGGCGTTGGCGTCGCGGTCGGTGTGGGTGTCGGCGTCGGTGTATCTGTTGGCGTCGGGGTTGGTGTAGGGGTCTGGGTCGTTGTCGGCGTCGGGGTTGGGGTTGGCGTAGGCGTTTCCGTCGTTGTAGTGGTCGTCGTTGTTGTGGTCGTGGTCGTCGGTGGCGTTTCCGAGAACGAGTCCAGATCGCGCTCCTCGCCGTTGACGAGAACGGTTACCGATCCACCAGTGACGCTGAACGACGTAACCTCTCCGGCGAACCGGAAGCTGTCCTCGCCGCCCTCAGCGGTTGAGCCGGTGGCTGTGTTGCCGGAGGCCTCGTCGGGGATCTCCGCGTCCTCGGTGTCCGCTCCGCTGCCTGGCTCGATCTGGTCGCTCACCGTGATGGTGTAGTTCGCCCGTTCGTCGCTGGTGCTTTGAACGGTGATCGTGTTCGACGGTTCGGACGACTGTGCGTAGCCCGATCCGAGCCGGACGGCGGTCGCCCCGGAACTGCTCGACTCGATCGGCGTGCTTGCATCCACCGAGGGCTGAACTCCACCGTAGTCGGCGGTCGGGGCCGCGACGGCCGGCATCGTCGTTACTGTGAGGACGCAGACTGCAACCAGGATCACCGACGAAACGGACGAAGACATCGTCTGCTTCGCAGTAGCGACGAACGGGTAAATAACCCTGCGGTCGTGACTCGCGGAATTCCGACCGATACGCATCGGAACAGTTAGCATCGTACGTGGAGTGGCTCCAGCCATGAGCCTTCGTGCTCGTGACATCATGACGACCGACGTGAAGACAGTGCGGCCGGACGAGGACGTGAGTGACGTCCTCACCCGGCTGGCTCGTGCGTCGTTCAACGGGTTCCCGGTCGTCGACGACGAGAACCACGTCGTCGGGATCGTCACGCAGGGCGATCTCGTCGATCTCTTCCAGCCGAGCGACCGCACGCTCTGGATCCCGATCGGGTTTCCGCCGTTCATCAGCTCGATCGACTACGCGGTCGATATCTCGTGGAACGATCTCGACGTCGGGATCGATCTCGCCAAACACGCCGGCAAACCCATCCGCAGCGTGATGACCGCGGACGTCGTGACCGTCATCCCCGACGACGATCTCGACCGAGTGCTCGAACTCCTCGCCGACGAGAACCGCGACATCAATCGTCTCCCCGTGATCGAGGACGAGCGACTCGTCGGGATCATCGCTCGCGAGGACCTCCTGCGGACGCTTCGAGACGAGCGCGAACTCGCGTCCTGATCCGCCGATTCGGGCGCTCGGTCACCTTCTCGTAACCCGTCCTTTCGGCCCACAGTATATTCCCGTGGAAGTCGAAGCCGGGGCAGTATGGTACACTCGACGTGGGGCGACTGGTTCGTGCGTGACGAGATCGAGGCCACGGAGCCGAACGGGCTCTCGGTGTGGTATCTCGGGTGTAATGGCTACGTCCTCCGGACCGCCGAAACCACCGTCTACCTCGACCCGTACTTCGGCGACGGGTCGCCACCCCGGACGATCCGGATGATCCCGATCCCGATCGATCCCACGGACGCGACGCTGTGCGACGCCGTCCTGGTCACGCACGAGCATATCGATCACATCCACCCACCCTCGTACGGCCCGCTCGTCGAGAACGGGACCGAGATCCACGCTCCGAGCGCGTCCTACGAGAGTCCCGACTACGACGGTGATCTGCGCGCGCCCGACGACAAGCGTTACACCGTCGAACCGGGCGACGAGTTCGCGGTCGGCGATCTCACGATCCACGTCCGGGGTGCGAACGATCCCGACGCCATCGAACCCGTGAGCTACGTCGTCGAACACGACTCTGGTACCTTTTTCGCTGCGGGCGACTCCCGGCCAGCCGATGCTTTCACCGATATCGCCGACGAGTTCGATCTCGATCTCGGCGTGCTCGCCTTTGGCTCCGTCGGCAACATCGTCCACACCGAGGACGATCCCACCGAAGCCCGTCCAACCGAGTGGTACAACGACGGCGACCAGGTCGCGACCGCCGCGAACCAGCTCGAACTCGACAGGCTCGCACCCGTCCACTGGGACATGTGGCACGGCGTCGGTGCCGATCCGGACGCCATCGCCGACCACGTCGCCTCCTCTCGGTATCCGAACGTCGTCGAGACCGTCCGGATAGGCGACCGACTCGATGTCAGCGAGCCGGGTGTCGTCCAGCTTCGGGATGTCCGGAACCACTGAGCGTCGCGCCGGCCTGGCCCCACCGTGAGGATCCGCTTCCTCCGTGACGACGTGGCTTTCCATCGACGGCGGGTGTATTAAGCCAGTGGCGACCGAGCCCACCGAGCATGGGCACTGCGAGCTTCGATTTCAGCGACGAGACCGTGATCGTCACCGGAGGCAGCGCCGGGATCGGCCGCGCGATCGCGCTCGGCTTCGGCGAGGCGGGCGCGACGGTCGTCAATGCCGACGTACGCGAAGACCCCAAGATGGAGGGCGAGGACACCCCGACTCACGAGAAGATCGAGGAGATGGGCAGCACCGGCGAGTACGTCGAGACCGACGTGTCCCAACCCGACGAGATCGAATCCGTGGTCGAAGCGGCCCGCGAGTTCGGCGGCGTCGACGTGATGATGAACAACGCCGCCGCCCAGCGATCGGGCGCGTTCCTCGATGTCGATCAGGACACCTTCGATCTGCTCCACGACACCAACGTCCGGGGGTACTTCTTCGGCACACAGGCCGCCGCACAGGACATGATCGACCGCGGCGAGCCGGGCTGTATCGTCAACACCGCCTCGATCTCCTCGGAGGTCGCCCAGCACGACCAGGTCCAGTACGACTCCACGAAGGGCGCGATCAAGATGATCACCAAAGGGACGGCGCTCGAACTCGCCGAGCACGACATCCGGGTGAACGCGGTCGCGCCGGGTCAGATCGCCACCGAGTTCACCGAGGGCTGGTCGGAGGAAGCCCAGCAGGCCGCTGGCGAGGGTGGCGAGGGATTCATCAAGCCCGTCCCGCTGGGCCGGGTCGGCCATCCCGACGACATCGCGGGCGCGGCGCAGTTCCTCGCGAGCGACGACGCGTCGTACATCACCGGCGACATGGTGTTCGTCGACGGCGGCTGGACGGCGATCTGACTTCAGCCGGCCCGTCAAAGCGCGATCGATCCGACCGACCACGGGGATTTTGTCAGCGCCGCGCGACCTCCGGACATGGACGATCGAATCCACGAACACGCCGACGTGCTGGTCGATTGGAGCGCGCGGATCGAGTCCGGCGACGATGTCGTCGTGAGCGTCTCGGAGGGGGCCCACGATCTCGCGGTCGCGGTCGCCGAGAAGATCGGTGATCGAGGCGCGAATCTCGTGACGACCTACGGCTCCAGCGAGATGAATCGCGCGTACCTCAACGCGCATGACGGCGAGTTCGACGACGACCCCGGCCACGAGCTTGCGCTGTTCGAGAACGCGGATGTGGTGCTCTCCCTCGGCGGCGGTCGGAACACGGCGGCCCAAACCGACGTGTCGGGCGAGGTGCGCGGCGCGTACTCGAAGGCCCACGAACAGACACGTGAGGCGTACATGGACACCGACTGGGTTTCTACTGTGCATCCGACTCGATCGCTCGCCCAGCAGGCTGGGATGAGCTACGAGGCGTATCAGGAGTTCGTCTACGACGCCGTGCTCCGTGACTGGGAGTCACTCGCTACGGAGATGAGCGAGATGAAGAAACTTCTCGACGCGGGCAGCGAGGTCCGCATTCGGGGCGAAGACACCGATCTCACGATGTCGATCGAGGGCCGAACCGCCGTGAACTCCACCGCATCGGTCGCCGACGACAGCCACAACCTTCCGAGCGGCGAGGTGTTCACCGCGCCGCACGCTACCGCGGGCGAGGTCCGGTTCGACGTGCCGATGACGATTCGTGGGACACGCGTCGAGGACGTGTGGCTCGAATTCGACGACGGCGCGGTGATCGACTACGACGCAGCACGCAACCCCGAAGTGATCGGAGAACTCCTCGATACCGACGAGGGCGCGCGCCGACTCGGCGAGCTCGGAATCGGGATGAACCGTGGCATCGACCGCCCTACCGACAACATCCTGTTCGACGAGAAGATGGCCGAAACCGTCCACCTCGCGCTCGGCCGCGCCTACGACGCCTGTCTGCCCGACGACGAGACTGGCAACGACAGCGCGATCCACACCGACCTGATCACCGACGTGAGTGACGACTCGTCACTCGCCATCGACGGCGAAATCGTCCAGCGCGACGGCCATTTCCGGTGGGAAGACGGGTTCGAGAGATAGCCGATATCGGGTCCGGCGATCGGTGCGAACGCTTGGTAGATCGTTATCGAAGGCGGCGAGCGATCGAGAGGGTGTCGGCTGAGACTGCTCTGCGAGCACTCTTGGAGAAAGTATTTAACCGTTGTGGCCGATTCGACGAGGAGGAGCAGCCGTCGGATGAGCTATCTCGATCGACTCAGGCGACGCGTGGGTGAGCCCGACCGCGACGACGCGGAGTACGAGTGCACCGGCTGTGGAGCGGGATTCGACAGACGCCGGCAGGTGTGTCCGGAGTGTGGGGGCTACTCGATCAGGCGACGCGAGTGGCGCTCGGCAGTGATTCGGTGAGTTTGGCTCCGAGAGCGTTCGGTCACTCCCACCAGTCGCTTCTGCGTTCTTCGTCGCTCGTCGACTTCCGGAGCGCTGGCGGGTATGCCGCCCCGTCGCCGGGTTCGAAACCGAATCCGAGCGCGAGGTGGCGCGCGACGTGCCACCCGGTTGCGTCGGTGTCGACATCGGAGAGAGCGACGTCGACGCGGGTGTAGCGTTCGATCGCACCGTCGCCGTCGGGATCGGTGCCGTAGACCGAGCCACACGATCCCGACCCGTCCCCGCAGGGCGGACCGTCCTGGAAGTAGATCACGACATCGGCGTTTTCGAACGACGAGACGCGCTCGAAGGAGACGTTGTCGGGGACTCGACCCGCCGCGCCGTGGTCGTAGTAGTCGAGTGCGTGGTCGATCTGCTCGCGGACCGCAGCGCGCTCGTCGGCCGGAACGGCGTCGAGATCGGCGAACACCGCGAGCGTCGAGTCGGCCCACGGGAGCACGCGCTCGCTCGCGTTGGGTTCGGGCAGCATCGTGAGCGATGCCCGCGATCGCATCAGCTGTGTCGGCTCGTCGCTGTGATCCAGCCCGAGGGTATGGCCGAGTTCGTGTTTGAGCACCTGGGTGGTCGATTCGTTCGAGAGATCGTCGAGGATGCGAACGTCGACCGTGTCGGCGGCCTGGGGCGGACTGGTGATCCGTGGTGCACAGCCCGCGGCCGTTTCGACCTCGCCACAGCGGTCGAGCGATCGCTGGAACGTCACCCGGAGGTCGGGATCGGTCGCGTTCGGCGCGAGCGTGAAGTTCACGCCGAAGTCGAGGTAGCGGTCGTCGTTGCGTTCCCAGTACGAAAGCGCCTCGTGCACCAGCGGGTCGAACGGCCGATCGGTCTCGCCCGGATCGACCGCGACGGTCAGCTCGTCGTCGGGGTAGGGGTTGTCGGGATCACCCGCGTAGCCGGCGAGTTCGTCGGGGAGCGCGCCGCCCGCACAGCCCGCGAGAACGACGAGACACACCACCGCGAGCGCGCGAGCGATCCCGGCCATCATCGAGACGTGGCGCGACGCGGGTATCATGTTTGCGGCGTGGTCGCGGCTGTGGCAGCGGTGCGGTGGCGGTGTTGCAGTGGCGGTGCGGCGCGGTCGCGGTGCTGTCCTGGTGGATGAAGGGCGAGGCCCGCAGAACGGGCCGAGGGCTTCGGCGGTGCTGTGCGGGGCGGATGTGGGGTCTGTCCGTGCGAGCGAAGCGAGCGCGGTTCACCGCGAGTGAGCGCGAAGTCGTCCGAAACGGCGATAGCGAGGCGCTACGCGCCTCGAACCGTTGGCGCGGCTTCGCCGCGCCAAGAAGCCGTTTCGTGATGCCGAAAATCGCTCCGCGATTTTCGGGCCACGCGAACGAGCGGGTGTTTTTCATGTCCTCGTGAGCAGCGTGGGATCGAAGGTCCCACGGGCCGTTCGCGCGGCTTCGCCGCGCGAAGACGAAGCGAACGAGGGCTCGGAGCGGCGTAGCCGCTCCGGTGAACGTTTTTGCAAGTGGGGGTCGCCGCAGGCGACCCTCCGCAGTAAAAAGGTTCGGCTGGGGAGGAGTAAGCCCCCTTCTGTTCGTCCCGGCATTCGGCTGAGCGTCCGCACCCCTGCCGGGCTACCGTGCGGCTCGCGCCGCGTGGTGCGGACTTGCACCGGTGAGGATTCGCCGTTCCATCGATCCTCGCCCGTCGACGCTCGGTGGGTCGACTCCCCGTCGCTTCGTCGGCCGAGTGGCCGTTTCGCTCAGGGTTCGCACGCTCGCAGGCCGGCTCGCGGGCGGTGCCCGCTCGCTCGTTCCGGGGCGCGATGCGCCCCGTGCCGCGAACGCCGAGGAGGCGGCGAAACCGCCTCCCGCACCTCATCGCTCGGGGCGAGACGTGTCGTTGCTGTTCCAGTGCCGACGGTCTCCCGTCCCGGGGTTTCCCCGGTCACCTGCCCGGCGGTGGGGGGACTTTCCTCGCTTCGCGTGGCGGACCACGCGCGCGGTGGCCAGGCTCTCCCTGCCGATCGACGCTACGTCGTCGATCGATAAAGATGGTTCGAAAATCAGGGCGTCGCGTCGAAGTCGACTCGATCCGCGTCCTCGCGGGCACGGTCGGTCGCTACGTCGAGATCGAACTCTCGCACTACCTCTCCGTCGCGAATCAGCGGTTTCAACAGTGCATCGCCCTCAGCCGGGCCCTCACGATCGGCGAGTGCGACTTCGTGGCCGCCCTCCGCTGTGCGATAGACCTGTTTCTTCCCCGAGAGCTTGCCTCGTTTTGCGGCGGGTTCGCCGTCGACTGCGACGATGTCGAGCGCGAAATCGACTGGATCGGCGTTCGAAACGTAGCCACCGACGCCGAAGCCGGTGGCGACGTCGCGGAGTTCCCGGAGATCGGCGGGACCGAGGCCGCCGCTCACGAACAGGTCGACGTCCTCGCGGCCGCGGGCGTCGAGCTCCCAGCGCACCTCGCGCAGGATGTGGCGGATGTCGCCCCGTCGTGAACTCGTGGTGTCGATCCGGACGCTGTCGAGGCGGTCGTCGAGCGCGTCGGCCGCCCGGAGCACCTCGTCGACCTCGTCGGAGTACGTGTCACACAGCGCGATCCGGGGGACGGACTCGGCGACGGCGTCGTCGAACGCCCGCCACGCCACCTCCTGGTTGCCCTCACCGAAGCAGATCACGAGCGCGTGAGGCATCGTGCCGCTGGCATCCCGACCGAGTAGCTCGCCAGCGGCCACGTGAGAGAACCCGTCGAACCCGCCGAGCAGCGCGCTGCGTTCGACTACTGCCGCGATCGACGGATGGACGTGGCGAGCTCCGAAACTCACGATCATCGACTCCGGGGCCGCCCGGCGCGCGCGAAGCGCGTTGGTCGCCATCCCCGACGCCTGAGAGAGAAACCCCAAAAGAGCGGTTTCGAGCCGTGCGAAGTCGAGATACGGACCCTCGATCCGCATGACGGGGCCGCCGTCGAACAGTTGGCCTTCGGCAAGCGCGTCGACGTCGATGTTCCGGCCGTCGAACAGCTGTGCGGCGTCCTCGATCCCGGCGAAGGCCTCGAACGCGCCCGTGGGGAACTGATCGGCCGTCACCTCGGCCGTGACGTGCGGGTTCCGGTCGGCGTGTTCGAGGGTCTCGACCGTGCGCTCGAAGTAGGCGTCGGTCGCCCCACCCTCGCGGATGGTCTCGGGCGGAACGATGTCGAAGGCGGCCATGAACGACCAATCCGGCGGCCGGGCAAAAGCGTAGTGTTGCGGAGGGAGGGGAGACTCCATGTCGAGATCCGTAGGGCTAAGTGTGGATGGTGGATGCAACGGGTAGGAGGTGTCTGCCATCCTCACGATCGAGTTCGAGACCGAACCCACCGGGACGCTCGCGAAGCTCGCCCCCGCGATCGGTACCGACGGGAGCATCGAACTCGACAACGCGTTCTACGTCGAGGACGGAATGTGGCTCGAATCGCTGACGCTAGCCGCGACATCGACGATCGATCTCGATGCCGAGATCGACGCGGTCCCCGGCGTGTCGCTGTTTCACAGCGAGGCGATGCCGAACGGACCGACCGGCATCGACCACCGCCGCGCCATCGTGTTCGCGAACGAACCGTACCCGTTCCTCCTCGAACTCGTGTTGCGCCACCGGGCGATCCCCAACCGTGTCGTGCTCCAGAACGGCACGGCGACGGTGATCGCCACGGTCGGCGAGTGGGACGACTTCCGCGCGATCGCCGACGACGTCGAGGCAAAGCTCGGCCGATTTGACGTGATCCGGGTCAACGAAACCAACCGCCCGGGCGAACCCCTCGACAGCGGACGGCTGTCGGATGTCCTACTCTCGAAGCTCACCGACGACCAGCTCAACGTCCTCGAAACCGCCTACTCGATGGGCTATTTCGCCGTTCCCCGTGACGCCTCGGCCCAGGCGGTCGCCGACGAGCTCGGGATCCAGCAGTCGACGTTCAGCGAGCGGATCCGTACCGCCGAGCGGGCGTTCCTCGAACTGGTCTTTTCCCCTCGATGAGCGGTCGCTGGCTGGCCGGGATGGGTTGTTGGCTAGTCGGTGTGGATCGGACGGCTCGATCCGTCCCGATCGACGACCATACTTAAAGAACGATGATGTTCACCGCCGTTCGTGAACATCGACTTGGAGATACCCCCGCTACGAGTGGCCATGGCAGATGATGGCAGACGAACCGATTCGCCGACCACGACCCGCCGCGGGTGGCTCGCAATCGCCGCGGGAGCCACACTCGGGACGGCCGGATGTCTCGGCGGCGGCTCCGGCAGATCGGACCGCGAGACGCGCGTCCCGTCGGGTGTTTCGGCGACGGTCGAGACCAAGTACTGGCACGACTGGCCGACAATCGAGGCCGACGCGCCGCCGATGGAGTACACCGCGCATGCGGGGGCGGCGCTCGATCCCGTCACCCTCGAGTTCTCGACGGAGGACGACCCGTGGATGCGCGAGCACGCGTTCACGGTCCAGCGTGCGTTCACCGAGCTCGGGATTCCCACGACGCTCAACAACCGCCCGCTGAACCAGCTCTACGCACAGAGCTGGACCACGGCCGGGCTCGAAAACATGGTCTCGATGAGCACCCACGGGCCGGACCCCCAGCGCGGGCTCGATCCCAACCCGCTGATGATGCGCCGGTACAAGTCGAGCGCGTCGAACTACGACAACTACTGGCACCCGGAACTCAACGAGATTCTCGACGAACAACGCCGTCAGACGGGCGACCGTGAGGCACGAAAGCGACTCGTCGACCGGGCACAGAAGATCTTCGCCCAGGACGCCGGCGCGCTCATCACGCTGATCCCGGACGTCATCACGGCCGCCAACGAGCGGAAGTGGAACGGGTACGTGTCGACGCCGGGCAACGGACCCACCGGCGACGCCTTTCAGTGGACCGAGGTCAACCTCCAGCCCACGGCCGGCGATCGGTCGTTCGTGAAGGGGACGACCATCTCGATGAACTCGCTGAACCTGCCGTGGGCGGCCGGCGGTGCGGAGTCGAAGCGACTCACCTACATCTACGACGGGCTGTTCGACGCGTCGCCACAGCTCGACGTGATCCCCGCGCTCGCGACGAGCGCGGAGTTCGTCGACGACACCACCGTCGAGATGTCGCTCCGAGAGGGCGTTACGTGGCACGACGGGGAACCGTTCACCGCCGAGGACGTGAAGTTCACCGTCGATTTCTATACCCAGAACTCCTCGACGAGCCAGGCACCCTTTTACGAACCCATCGACTCCGTCGAAGTTCTCGACGACCACGCGGTGCGGTTCACCCTCAAGCGGCCGGACGCGGCGTTTCTGACCCAGCGGGTGGTCCGGAGCGCGATCATCCCGAAACACCACTGGCAGGACGTCGACAGCCCGACCCAGTACAGCCCCGCGAACCCGATCGGCACCGGCCCCTTCGAGTTCGAAAGCTGGTCTCAGAGCAGCAAGTTCGTGGTGAGTCGCAGCGACGGCCACTGGATGTGGGACGACGAGTGGCGCGCCGAGCATCTCGGCGACGCCGCGGCCGCCGGTCCGGGGATCGACCGCGTGATCTGGGTCAACGTCGGGAACATCAACGCGCTGATCGGCGGGATCCAGAGCGGCGACATCGACGCGATCGCCGGCCGGCTGTCGAGCCAGCAGGCCGAACGTGCCGCGGGGTCCACCAGCGTCGAGAAGAAAGTCGCCGACAACTTCGCGCCGCTGGATACGAAGCTCATGTTCTCCGCACCGCTGATCCGCGACAAGGAGTTCCGGATCGCGCTCGCGAAGGCCGTCGACAAAAAGGGGTTCGTGAAGCAGGTCCTCCAGGGCCGCGCGACCGTTCCGCCCGGCGAGAACTTCATTTCGGACATCATGCAGTGGCACAACCCCGACACTCACGACTACGCGCACGACACTGAGGCGGCACGATCGATCCTCGAACGCGCCGGCTACACGTGGGACGACAACGGCAACCTCCAGTTCCCGAACGGGCCCGCGTGGGGCGCGTTCGTCGAACGGGTACAGAACGGCAACTGCCACCGGCGGCGGGACGCCCTCGGACAACGGAACTTCGCCACCGATGACTGAGAACGCATTCGCTGGAGGCGTCACCGCCGACGGCTCCGCGCACGACGCGATCACCACCGAGCAGTACCAACTCGTCGAACAGCATTGGACGATCGTCGCCCGGGAGGTGGGAACGTGAGCCAGTTCCAGCGCTTCCTCGCGAAGCGGATCGGGATCTCGGTGGTGCTCACGCTGGTCGCCGTCTCGGTGATCTTCTTTACGCTCCGGCTGCTGCCGGGCAGTCCGTTCACGCAGCTGGTGGCGTCGGGCAACCTCACCGAACAGCAGATTCAGGAGATCATGCGGCTCTACGGACTGAACAGGCCGCTCGGCGAGCAGTATCTCGCCTACCTCCGGAACCTGCTCACGTTCCAGTTCGGCTTCTCGATCCGCCAGAGCCGGCCGGTCTGGGCCATCCTCGGGCCGAAGCTGCTCAACACGCTGGTGTTGCTCGTCCCGGCGCTGGTCTGCACCGCCGTCTTGAGCACGGTGCTCGGGATGGTCGCGGGCTGGAATCGTGGCTCGTGGCTCGAAACCGGCAGCATCGTCGCGACCACGTTCTTCCGGTCGACGCCGGTGTTCATCACCGCGCTCGGGTTCATCATCGTGTTCGCGTACACCCTCGATCTCGTGCCGGCGTTCGGGATGCGTGACATCACCGTCACCCCGAGCGGGGTCGGAGCGTACTTCTCGCTCGATTTCCTCCATCACTACCTCCTGCCGTTCACGGTGGCGGTGCTCTACTACAGCGGCGACTTCCTGCTGCTCGCCCGCAACGGCATCGTCGAGCGGAAAGGATCGGCGTTCCTCAAACTCCACCGCGCGAAGGGCCTCTCCGAGACCGAACAGCTCTGGCGCGCCGGGCGGAACTCGCTGCTGCCCGTACTGACGTACTTCGCGCTCCGGCTCGGGATGGTGTTTCAGGGTCTCATCCTGCTCGAAGTGGTGTTCGGCTGGCCCGGCATCGGCCGCCAGCTCGTCACCTCGATCGCTCAGCAGGACTACCCCGTGGTGCAGGCCGCGGTGTTCCTGATGGCGCTCGCGGTCATCATCATGAACCTCGTGGCCGACGTGCTCTCGGCGTACTTCGATCCCACCGTTTCAATGGGAGGTGGGAGCTGATGTCCGTCGAGTTCTCGCGGCCGACCGGCGACTGGCTGCGGACGAAGGTCGGTCAGGCCCGCGATCAGCTCCGATTCATCGCCGATGACCGTCCGGCGCTCGTGAGCATGGTGATCCTCGCGGGCTTCCTGTTCCTCGGCGTGTTCGGCCCACTGATCGCCCCGCACGACCCGATCCGCTACAGCGTGCTCTCGGCGGAGGGGGTCATCATGCGGCTGCATCCGCCGACGCTCGCGGCCCCGTTCGGTACGACCGCCTACGGCAAGGACGTGCTGAGCCAGTTCCTCGCTGGGGCCCAGCCGACCCTGATCGTGGGGCTGTTCGGTGGGGTGGCGACCGGTGGGATCGGCTTCCTCGTCGGGCTGGTCAGCGGCTACTACGGCGGCTGGGTCGACGAGATCCTGATGCGGCTCACCGACCTTACGTTCTCGCTGCCGTTCATGCCGATGGCACTGCTGTTGCTCACCTTCATCCAGCCCAACATCTGGATCATCACGCTGATCGTCGCGGCGTTCCTCTGGAAGATGCCCGCCCGGGTCGTGCGCTCGGAGGTGCTCTCGGTCCGCGAGCGGACGTTCGTGAAATCTGCACGTGCGAGCGGTGCGAGCGACCTCCGGACGATGTTCGTCCACGTCGCGCCGAACGTCCTGCCGATCGGCTTCCTCTACACGGCGTACGGCGTCGCGTGGTCGATCGCGGCCCAGGCCAGCCTCGCGTTCCTCGGCTTCGGCGATCCCACCACGACGAGCTGGGGCCGGATGCTCAGGCAGCTGTTCGCCTCCGGAAGCATCCGGGTCGCGTGGTGGTGGGTGCTCCCGCCAGCGCTCGGGATCGCCGCAGTCACGACATCGGTGTTCCTCGTGGGACGTGCCTATGAGGAAGTCATCAACCCCGAAATCAACGGATAATCAATGAGTTTGCTCGAAGTCGAAGACCTGACGGTCACGTACGGTACCGACGACGGCCGCGTTCACGCCGTCAACGGCGTCTCCTTCGCGATCGAGGAGGGGATCAACTACGGCCTCGCCGGCGAGAGCGGCTCCGGCAAGTCCACCGCCGCCGAAGCCGTTCTTGGATTGCTGCCCGGCAACGGCCGGATCGACGCCGGGTCGGTGCGGTTCAAGGGTGAGGACCTCCTGGAAATGGCCGCCGACGAGCGCCAGGACGTCCTCTGGGAGGAGATCGCGTACATCCCCCAGAGCGCGATGGACGCGCTCGATCCGTCGATGAGCTGCGGCGCGCAGATCCGCCAGGCGATCAGCAAACATCGAAACGTCTCGACCGCGAACGCGCGCGATCGGGTGCGCGAGCTGTTCGAGATGGTCGGCCTCGATCCCGATCGGGCCGACGACTACCCCCACGAGTTCTCGGGCGGAATGCGCCAGCGTGTCACCATCGCGATGGCGCTCGCGCTCGAACCCGACCTGATCGTGGCCGACGAGCCCACCACGGGCCTCGACGTCATCGTTCAGGACAAGATCGTCGACACCATCCTCGACATCCAGGAGCGCATCGACAGCTCGCTCCTGCTCATCACCCACGAGATCGGCGTCATCGCCGAGACCTGTGAGGAGCTCTCCTTGCTCTACGGCGGGAAGGTGATGGAACAGGGCAGCGTCGACAACGTCCTCCTGAACCCCACCAACCCGTACACGATGGGGCTGAAGAACTCCTTCCCCGAGGTCGACGACCTCGGCGACGATCCGGTGGCGATCCCGGGATCACCGCCCGATCTCGGCCAGCCACCCGAGGGCTGTGCGTTCGTCGACCGGTGTCCGTTCGCCACCGAGGAGTGCGAGCGCACGCACCCGCCGTTGGTCGATCTCCCGAACCGGAACCACCGCTCGGCGTGCCACCACGTCGACGAAGCTGCACAGATGCGCAACGCGGCGGGCGATCCCGAAACGTGGGGTATCGAGCTGGCTGACGACGAACACGAGGACGAAGAGAGCGAGGAGATCCTGCGTGTCGATGGGCTGGAGAAGTGGTACGGCACGTCCCAGCCGCTGCTCGACCAGATCCGCGGCGAGGAGCCGCCACAGGTGAAAGCCGTCGACGGGGTCTCCTTTTCGGTGCAGCGCTCGGAGATCCTCGGCGTCGCTGGCGAGAGCGGCTGCGGGAAGTCGACCCTCGGCGAGACGATCTCGTTGCTCGAAGACCCGACCGGCGGCCAGATCGTCTTCGACGGCAAAACCGCCGCAGAGTACAAAAGCGGCGGGATGAAGGAGTTCCGCCGGAAGCTCCAGGTCGTCTTCCAGGACCCCTTCGACTCGCTCAACCCGCGTCAGACCGTCGGCCAGCTCGTGACCGAGCCGCTGACGATCCACGGCCTCGCCGAGGGGCGGCGCGAGGAAGCCGCGAGCGAGACGCTCGAACGGGTCGGGCTGACCCCGGCCGACGCCTTCCTCGATCAGTACCCACACGAGCTGTCGGGCGGCCAGCGCCAGCGGGTCGCGATCGCGCGGGCGCTGGTGGTCGATCCCGACTTCCTCGTCTGCGACGAGCCCGCGTCGATGCTCGACGTCTCGCTCAAGGTCAACCTCCTCACCCTGCTGCGCGATCTCGCCGACGAGGACGACATCGGGATCATCTACATCTCCCACGACCTCGCGAGCCTCGCGCAGGTCACCGACCGGCTCGCGATCATGTATCTCGGCCGGCTGGTCGAACTCGGAGCGACCGACGAGATCATCTCGAACCCGAAACATCCCTACAGCGCGGCGTTGCTCGCGGCCTCGCCCGAGAAGGACCCCTCAGCCGACCGGGATCGCGTGCTGCTCGACGGCGAGCCGCCGGACCCGGTCGATCTCCCCTCTGGTTGTGTGTTCGCCCCGCGCTGCCCGAAAGCGAGCGAGGAGTGCTGGGAGGCTGAGCCGGCGCTCGATGAAGCTGGTAGCGACGATCACACGGCGGCGTGTTACTTCCCGGTCGAGGGTGCGCTCGACACCGATTTCGACGCATTCGACGCGCCCTCGGAGGAGTCGTACTCGGACTGACAGAGAGCCGATGGTTCCGGGCTGTTCTAGCTGGCGTCCCCGTCGTGGACCGCGTCGAGGTCCTCGACCGTCGGGGCGTTGACGATCGTCACGGTGTTGCCTTCTTGGCGGATCGAGAACGCGTCGGCGAACGGTGATTCTTCGTCAACTCGCCAGACGTTGCCGGTGTCGCTGGTGGGTTGGCCGCCCCAGTGAGCGAGGAGCTGCTCGTAGCCCGCCACGAACTCGCGGGCTTCGGCCGGCGAGTCCCACGCCAGTTTCCAGACGTAGCCCGTCCGGTTTTGCTGCTGGTAGACGACCATCTTGTCGCCGTCCCAGCCGTCGGTGTAGTTGAGCCCGTAGTTGAACGGGTCGGTTTGGTTGACGCCGCCGATCCCGCCGTTGAGGAACTCGCGGGGCGAGACGGTCGAAGAGCGGTTGTAGTCGTCGTAGAGGGTGTACGCGAACATCGCCGTGAGTCCCGATTGACCGAGCACGGCGTAGTCGGGCTGCCCCGGACGGTCGAGCGCGACGCGCGACCACTCATCGGCACTCGTCTCGCTGATCGAGACGTTCGTGGGGGCGTCCTCGCCGTATTTTTCGGGATGGATCACCTGCTCGGTGCTCGCGGGCAGGTCGTCGTAGAGCGCGTTCACGCCCTCCCAGCCGTCTTGCTGGTAGATTGCGTCGACGAAGCCCGGGCCGTCGGCGTACGGGAAGAAGCTGAGGATGTACACCCCGAGATGGAGGTTCCCACCGGCTGCACTGCCGTTGCCGGCGCTCTCCGAGTCGATGTCGGGACATTCCCATTCGTCACCGCAGCGGTCGTCGTACTGGCGCTGGACGTAGTTGGCATCGCCCTCGATGAGGCCGTTCCGGGCGTTGTACGCCTCCCGAGTCCCCGGATTACTCGACGTGAGATCGAACTGCTGGTCCTGAAGCGCGTGCACCAGCTCGTGGGCGAGCGTCGAGCGGTTGAGTCGCGGCGTCTCGGACGACGAGACCACCACGATGGAGTCCTGGGTCGGGCTGTAGTACCCGAGGACGTTCTGGCCGCGGTTCGACTGCTGGACCGCGAGCGAGTTCTCGTCCTCGCCGATCAGGAACAGTCCCTCGAACTTCGTGTTGTCGAACGTCCGAAACGCCGGTGCGGCGTCGCCGCCTCCGCTGCTCGGTCGCTGCTGGAACTCCTCGCGCGAGATCACCTCGACCGGCACCGTTCGGTTGAACTCGAGCTGCCGAACACGCTCTAACCGCGCCATCGTGCGGTTGACGACCGCTCGACGTTCGGTCGCGTTGAGTCCGTCCTCGCCCACGACCGGCACCGACTCGTTGTACCAGACGCCGTTCTCCCAGCCGAGTACGTCCTCGGCGGGATCGTCGATGCTCTGCACCGCCTGTTGGCTGCTCTCGGTGGCTGAGTCGTTACCGGTCGTCCCGTCGGTTTCGCTGGCCGTTCCGGTCGCGGCGTCGGTCGCCGGCGTAGTGGTCGCGTCGCCGGACGTGGGTGACGCCTCCGGCGAGGTGTCGTTGCCGGCCGATTCGTTGCCGGCGGTGAAGGGCACGCTACAGCCGGCGAGAACCACGAGAACGGCGAACAACAGGGCGGCGAGCTGTCGCATATTCGGGTGACGGAGGCGACGGACAAAAAGGACCCGCCCGGAGAAACTGACTTCCGGAAACCGGTCTTGTACTACGCATGAAGTTCGATCCCGACCGAACCGCCGTCGTGGTGGTCGACATGCAAAACGGGTTCTGTCATCCCGAGGGCAGCCTCTACGCACCGGGGAGCGAGGGGGTCGTCGATCCGATCGCGGACCTGCTCGACGATGCGCGCGACGCCGGCGCGAGTGTCGTCTTCACGCGCGATGTCCACCCTCCTGAGCAGTTCGACGACACCCACTACTACGACGAGTTCGATCGCTGGGGTGAGCACGTCGTCGAGGGGTCGTGGGAGACCGAAATCGTCGATGGGCTCGACGTCAGGGACGAGGATCACGTGGTCGCAAAACACACCTATGACGCTTTCTACGAGACCGAGCTGGAGGGGTGGCTCGATGCCCACGGGATCGACGATCTCGTGCTCTGTGGCACGCTCGCCAACGTCTGCGTGCTTCACACCGCCGGCAGCGCTGGCCTGCGCGACTTCCGGCCCGTCCTCCTCGATGAGGCGATCGGCTACATCGAGGAAGACCACCACGAGTACGCGCTCGATCACGCCGACTGGCTGTTTGGCGAAGTCACGAAGCGCGCGGATGTCACGTTCGAATAGCAGTGGTTTCGATCGAACACCACGCACTCCCCGAGTCAGCGCCGAAACAGCCGATAGGCACCCTGTCCCGTGGCGACCGCTTTCGTCTCGCCGTCGGGAGCCTCGCTCTCGACCGTCACGGTGGAAACACCGACGCTCGACCCCGCACGGATCACGTCGGCGGTCGCGGTGAGGTCGCCGGCAGCGGGTCGGAGATAGTTGACGTTGAGGTTGATCGTCGCCACGCCGTCTTCCATCGGGTCGTCGAGGGCAGGCCGGAGCGCGATCCCGCCGGCGGTGTCGATCAGCGTCGCGGCGATCCCGCCGTGGATGTTCGCGGTCGCGTTGCCGTCGCCGTTCGGCCGCGTGTTCGTGAGCTTCTCGTCGAACGGGATCGTCATCACGAGCCGATCGTGTTCCATCGACTCGACCTGCGTTCCGAGCCACGACAGATAGCCGTGGTCGTCGATGTATGCTTGGAGAAAAGCGGCCGCGTCGTCCGTCTCGTCGATCATGGAGCCACCGCGAGCGCCAGCGGTTAGTAGCCACCGGTGCGTGAGACGTTACGGCAGGCAACAGCGTGAGGGTGGGGCGGCCACAACGAACGTCGTGAGCGACGACCCCGAGTACGACCTCGACTTCCGCGCCCATCCAGAAAGGCACGAGATCGGTCGCGGCGAGAAAGGGGTGTTCAAGATCGAACCCTACAAGAGCGAACTCCTCGGGCTGTGGGGGTACACGGACCGCGAGGCTGCCGACGAGTCGGGAGAGGCCATCTACGAGCGGTATCTGAAATACCGGGCGGCCGGCGAGTTCCCAGGGATGGACATGGCACGAAAGTATCTCCAGATGGGGTACACCCGAGCGATGCGCTATGCGAGGTATCCCGGTGGGCAGAAGTACGTCGATAGCGAGGCGCAACGCGCCTCGGATGGCGAGCGGGCGAAGCCCGCGAGCAGCGGCGAGAAGCGCGAGCGCGAACACTGGGCCGCCCACGACAATCGTGAGGCCGCACTCGTCTACGAGGTCTGGTGGAACCGAGTCGAGAACGACGACGAGTACCAACGGCTGAAAGCACAGCATCGAGAACACGACTGACTCGGTATTGTCGAGAGTGACGTGAAGTTGGCTAGAATCTGCCTCTTGATGCGACAAATCGATGGAAAACTGGTGTGTGCTCCGAAACGCCTCACAGTTACCCGAGACAACTGAGAACTGCAGGCCACTCCCTCCCCAGCCGACTCCCTCGTTCGCATCACTCGGTCATCCCTCGCGCGGTGTTGCGCGCCGACAAGCGGCGCGCAGCACGCGCCAACCGCAACCACTCAGCACCGCCAACCCCACTCGAATCGCGTGAGGTCAGAACAGCGCTTCGGACTCGTCGAGCACGCGCGCGGGACCGCCGACCTCCCAGACGCGGGTGTCGACACCGCAGTCGGCGATGCGCTCCTCGACGCGCTCGACGTGCTCGGCCGTAGTGTTGATGTAGACGCTCGCGCCCGTGTCTGTCGAGAAGTAGACCGGAACGCCCGATTCCCGCAGCTCGCGGACCGTGGCGAAGATTTCGAGGGTTTCGGGCTGCCAGTAGACCCAGCCGGCGGGGCCGGTCATCGTGGTCGCGGCAAGCGAGAGCGAGTCGTGTTCGGCGAGTTCGAAGGTGCGGTCGAAATCGCCTGCCCGGAGCGCGTCGCGCATCTCGGCGAGCTGGCCGTGGATGTGAGCGAGTCGCGCCTCGAACATGTGGCTATCGGCGGCTTCACGGTGGGCTTCCTCGGTTTCCTTGTACGCGGGCACGAGCGCCGCCACGATCCGGAGATCGTCTTCGAGGTCGCTCTCGATACGCTCCGAGCGACAGTCGATGTCGTTGCGCCCCGTGTGGAGGTCCGAGAACCCGCCCGTGACCGCCCGCGCCGACGACGCCGAGCCACGCCGCGCGACCGTCGAGATTTCGGGCAGGGTGAGATCGAGCCCTGCCGCCGTCGTCAGGGCCATCGCCGCTGCCGCGAAGCCCGACGACGACGAGCCGAAGCCCACGTTCGTCGGGAAATTGCTCTCGCTCTCGAAGCGTACGGGAGCCTCGACGTCCGCGAGTTCACGCACGCGCGAGACGACGCTCTCGATGCGCTCGCGCCCCCGCCCCTCCACGGTCTCGTCGTCGACGACGTACCGATCCTCTTCGAGCGAGTCGTCGAACGCCACCGTGGTGGTGGTGTTGCTCGGTGCGGTGCAGACGCTGATCGAGTCGTGGTACGGCAGCCGGAGCTCGTCGTCGACCATGCCGTGGTACTTGACGAGTCCCTGGATCGGATGCGCGCGCGCGGTGGCTTTCATACCGTGCGAAGCGGCCGACACGCGAATAAACGTCCCGAAACCGCGCTCTCCACTGAAGGGTGCTGTCGGTAACGAGCCCGCTTTTTGTTGGAGGCGGTGGCGCGCGGGAGTGCGCGAAGCGCACGACTCGCGCGAGGGATGAGCGAGTGAGCAAAGCGAACGAGCGAATCGGTTGGGGAGGGTGTGGCTCGCGGTTCTCATTTGCATCGTGATTCGTCATAGGCGAGTCGACCATCGGCACCGAACTTCGTTCCGAAGTGGCGTTCGAACCCACCAAGCCAGAAGCGTGTCGAGCGACTCAATCCTTTTCTCTTGAGCCACCGATTCGATGGTATGAGATCGACACACCCGATCGAATCAATCGCAATCGTCCTCTACGAGGGGTTCGACGAACTCGACGCGATCGGCCCGTACGAGGTGTTCGAAAACGCCGCCGAAGCGGGGGCCGATCTCGATGTCGGACTCTGCACCCTCGAACCCACGAATCGAGTGACCGCGAGTCACGGGCTCGTCGTCGAACCCGACGGCGCGCTCGACGATCTTGCTGACGACCCCGACCTCGTCGTGGTTCCCGGCGGCGGGTGGACGGATGGGGCGAAGCATGGCGCGCGAGCCGCGGTCGAACGGGGCGACCTTCCGGACGCGATCGCGGCACGACACCGCAACGGCGCGAGCGTCGCGTCGGTCTGCACCGGCGGGATGATCCTCGCCGCGGCCGGCGTCCTCGACGGCCGACCGGCGACCACCCACCACGGGGCGATCAACGAGCTCCGCGAAACGGCAGCGAACGTGGTCGACGCGAGAGTGGTTGACGACGGCGACGTCCTCACTGCCGGCGGCGTCACCTCGGGACTCGATCTCGCGCTGTGGCTCGTCGAACGGGATTTCGGGGCCGATACTGCTGAGACGGTCGCCCGCGAGATGGAGTACGAGCGACGCGACGAGGTGTATCGAGCCAACTGAGTATTCAGTACGCGGTGTCGACGGAACCGAACGCCTCAAACCACGCTCGGTCGGATGCGTCCGCATGGGAACGCCGCTCGATTCGCGCGAGGCACAGGCCACGGAAGTCATCGATCGCCTCGCGACCGAGTACCCCGACACGACGATCTCGCTCGATTTCTCGACCCGGTTCGAACTCCTCGTCGCGGTGATCCTCTCGGCGCAGTGTACCGACGAGCGGGTAAACAAGACGACTGCCGACCTGTTCGAAACCTACCCGTCGCCGGAAGCGTTCGCGAACGCGCCCCAAGAAGAACTCGCCGAAGCCCTGAACTCGATCACCTACTACAACAACAAGGCGAGCTACATCCGCGAGTCGGCCCAACTCGTCGTCGAGGAGCACGATGGCGAGGTTCCGGACACGATGGCCGCGCTCACCGACCTCCCTGGTGTGGGGCGCAAGACCGCGAACGTCGTGCTCCAGCACGCACACGATGTCGTCGAGGGGATCGTCGTCGACACCCACGTCCAGCGGATCACCCGGCGGCTCGGGCTCACCGACGAGGAACGACCCGAGAAAATCGAGAGCGATCTGATGGGGTTCGTGCCCGAGGACCGCTGGCAGGCGTTCACCCATCTGTTCATCAGCCACGGTCGGGCGACCTGCACCGCACGAAACCCCGACTGTGCCGACTGCACGCTCGAAGACGTCTGTCCCTCGTCGAAGCGCGACTCTGCCGTCGATCTCGCCAGCGACGAGGCGTGGTGACCGACGGCCGCCGGACGATCGTTTGTTTCGAACGATTCCGTACCGTTTCGACCGAAAACGGATGAACGGCCGGCGGGGGTTTTTGTGGAGTATCCCGAAGCGATGGCTGCAGCCAGCCCCGGGCTGCACTGCTGCGCGTGGCATCACCGATCGGTCCCGAACTGATCCTGGCTCGGGACCGATCGGTTTTCGTTCGACGAGACCCGATTCAGGCCAGATAGCGGAGCGCGTACCGGGCGATCCCCACGACGTACGCCAGCAGCCAGAAGATCACGTAGCCGAACACGCCGATCCGGAGTCGGCTCCGCCAGTGATCCATCCGATCGGAGCCGATCTCGTCGAGGAGCACGTCCTCGTCGTAGTCGTGATACAGGTTGTGCCGACGTTTCGCGCGAAAGATCCTGACGATCCCCGTGAAACCGAAGGCGAGCATGGCGTACGCCTGGAGCCCAAGAAAGGCGTGAAGCGCCGACGCACCGCCCAACTGCTGGAACAGCCGGGGGAGCATCCATACCAGCAGAGGGATCGTGGTGAGCGCGAGCCCGGTGACGATGAACTTGAGGTGGTAGGTCAGCACGCTCCACGTCACGTTCTCGGTGTCGATCATGATCCACGCCCCGTAGAGAAAGCAGGGAAAGCTCGCCGTGACCAGCGCCGCGACGATCGTCGCCACCGCCGCGTCGGCCAGTCCGAACATGGCCGAACTCGCTGTCCTGGGCGCTAAAGACTGCCGAAACCCGCTCGCGGGCGGTCGGAAAGCCTAACCCGGCCCGTGGCGTAGATAGAGCAATGGCCGATCCTCGATCCTCGTCGTCGAACGACGACGGGACCGCGGATGCGAGCGACCGCCCAGCGGACCGAGCGGACGCTACGGACGACGAGACGGACGAACTCCGTCGACAGGTCGAGGAAACCTACGATTTCGAGGAGTTCGGGCCGCGGGACATGGCCGAAATGAGCCCTGAGGAGTGGGACGCCGCCTTCGACGAGGAGGCGTGGATCACGGGCACGGAGCTCCTCGACCGTGTCGAGGCCGATCTGCTGAGTCGGATCGCCGGCCGTGAGGTGTTCGCCCGGATCGAGCGCGTCGACGACGGACTGCTCGCGTACTCCGACCAGGGGTACGCCCACGTCGCTCCCGACGGCAGCGTCGAGGGCCGAGGAACCGTATTGCGCGACGTCAAACCCACGGTTGCGCTCTGTTCGATGGACGACTACGACGTGCCGGAGCCCCCCGACGGCGACCCGCTACCCGACCCCGCGACGGTGCCGGAAGGGGGCGGCGAACTCGGTAACTGGATGCTGCAAGCCGTCGCCGCCGCCCAGCTTCTCGTCGGTCTCGGACTGATCGGCGCGTATCTCGTGCTCTCGGGTCTCAGTACGATCGCCGCGCCCGTGATCGGCCTGCTGTTCGTGCTGTTCTCGTTGGTGCTCTTCCTTCAGGTGGCGAACGCACGGCTCTCCGATAAGTTCCGGGCGGAGGAGTACCGCGACCGGTTGCGGGCGGTCGGCGTCGGCTCGGGCGAGCGTCCCGACGTCCTGCCGGAGAAATATCGTGACGTCGATCGGGAACAGCCGGCCGGCGAGATCGCGAACGCCGACACCGAGGGTCGGGACTCCGGAACGTCCGAACAGGGGAGCGACGCGCGCGATGCCGAGGACTCTCGCCCGTCGGCATAGTGGCCACGGGCCCCGCATTCGGTGGACTTATGCGAAGCCAGACCCGAGTGCGGACACACATGAACAGGCGGGATTTTCTGCTGGCGACAAGTGTCGCGGCCGGCGGCACAGCCGCCAGCGGGGCGGCCGCCGCACAGCAGGGCAACGCCTCCGGTGGCGGCAACGAAACCGGGGGCGGCAACGCCACTGGCGGCAATCAAAGCGCCGGTGGAAACCAGAGTGGCGGTAACGCGACCGGTGGCAACGCAACCGGTGGGAACGCGACCGGTGGCAACGCGACCGGTGGGAACGCGACCGGTGGAAACCAGAGCGCAGGTGGCGGTGGTGGTGGTGGCAGCACGACAACAGTCGAGGTCGGGACAGGTTCGGGAACCTCCTTCGGTCCCGAGGAAGCCACCATCGCACCCGGCAGCACCATCGTCTGGGAGTGGACCGGCGAGGGTGGCGCACACAACGTCGTCGCCGACGACGGCGCGTTCAACAGCGGAAGCCCGGAGGAAGGCAGCGGAATCACCTTCCAGCACACCTTTCAGGAGGCCGGCGAGTTCACCTATCACTGTGCTCCCCACGAGGCCGTCGGGATGGTCGGGACGATCGTCGTTCAGGAGGGCGGCGCGAGCAGTGGTGGCGGTGGCGGCGAGGAGGAAGTCGACCCCGAGGAGATGGGCGTGGCGTTCCAGGCGCATTTCGTCGGGATCGCCACCCTGCTGATGATGGTCCTCTCGTTGATCTATAGCTTCTTCACGCTGAAGTACGGTGAATCGCCGAACGCGAAGGGAGGGAACAACTGATGAGCTCCTCCGGAAGCACATACGGCGACATCCACCGGTACGAGCCGGCCCGCGAGAGCACCGCAGCAGCGATCGCGATCGTCCTTCTGACGGTGGTCGAAGTGGTGTTCGTCGGGCTGTTCGCCTACGGCCTCGTCAGTGGCTGGGGGACGGACGAGCTCGGCAACATGTATCTCGGCGCGGCGCTCGCGATCGTGTTCGTGGATCTCGCCTTCATTCTCATGCTCTACCGCAAGGAGTTCCTGCCGGACGTGATGATCGTCAAAAAGCGCCGCCGGAAGTGGGAGGATCTCTATATCCGCGAGGAACAGCAGACGGGGACGAGCGCCACCGACGGCGCGTGGGACTCCGTGAAACGTGCAGTCTACCCCTACTACAAGCGATAAACCATGCCAGAGAACGAAGACCGATACCCAGCCGAATCGGGACGGAGACGGTTCGTGAAGGGCGTCGTCGGTGCCTCGGCGCTCGGTGCGACCGGGATTTCGACCGCGCTCGCGACCAACCTCACCACCACCTCCTCGGGGGCCGGTGGCGGGGCAGTCCAGTACTACGGCATCGAGAACACCGACGGGCCGGCTCCACGTGGACTGCCACAGATCCCCATCGAAGTCACCGGCAACGGAGAGATCAAAGGGATCTGGCCCGAAGTGAAGACGGAGACGGTCAACAACGAGGAGGTCCAGCTCGCTGAGATGCAGCTCGGTGGCACCACCTACTCCAGCGAGTGGTTCCAGTACTGTGGCGTCCAGACGTACCCCGGCATCCGACCTGGTGCCGACCAGAGCAACTTCCTCCGATCGGGCCCCCAGCCGAGCTTCGAGTGGCAGAGCGAGCTCAGCCCCGGAGACAAGCTCACCGTCGACATGTTCGACGACTACGAGACGTGGGGTAACGATGTCGGCACGGCCGGCATCGGTAAGCCCGCATCGGCGACATGGCGCTCGCAGGACCTCTCGCCACAGGAGACGGTTCCGGTACAGGTGATGCGGAGCACGCGGATCGAGGAGCTCGCTCAGAACGCGAGCGATCCCGCGATCCGGGAGTGGCTGCAAGCGAGCACGTCACAGGGGTTCATCGCGTGGCTCAACAAGTGTACCCACTTCTGTTGTGTCCCCGGGTTCAAACAGACCGCCGACTTCGGCGCGGCGGACGCGGTGTACTGTCCGTGCCACCAGTCGGTGTACGATCCGTTCAGCATCGTTGAACGGCAGTTCACGTCGCTGCCGCGGCCCGAGGACACCGGCAGCAGTAGTGAGTCGGGCTCCGGCGGTGGTGAGTAACCCATGAGTCTCGAACGGAGCGACGACCACGACCACGAGGGGTGGATGGAGCGGAAGGACCTCACCCCGATCGAGGGGGCGTATCTCACCGTCTTGCTCTGGCTCGACAAGCGGCTGCGGCTGGTCGACTACCTCGAGGTTCTGGAGAACCTCTACTACAAGGTCAATCTCCAGATGCCCAAGAGCCACACCGAGCAGTACAACCTCGACAACAAGTTCTGGTACTGGTACCCGCTGTACGCGCTCGGGAGCTTCTCGACGATCGCCTATGTGGTGGCGGCCATCTCGGGCGCGCTACTCGGCTTTTACTACTCGCCAGCGGCAGCCTCGGGGGCCTGTACCATCGACGGCGCGTCGGTGGCGTACTGTTCGCTTACCGCGATCATGACCGACATCAACTTCGGGTTCATGCTCCGGAGCATTCACCGGTGGTCGGCGCAGGTGATGACAGCCGCCGTGTTCCTCCACATGCTCCGGGTCTACTTCACCGGCGCGTACAAGGAGCCACGCGAGCTCAACTGGATCCTCGGCATCGTCCTCATCTCGCTCACGATGGTGTTCGGCTACACCGGCTACCTGCTGACGTGGGACCAGCTCGCGTACTGGGCCGGCCAGATCGGCGTCGAGATGAGCCTCTCGATCCCGCTCATCGGCGAGTGGGTCGCACAGCTCATCTTCGGCGGGTTCTCGCTGGGTCAGGCCACCCTGATGCGGATGTATATCCTCCACGTGTTCTTCTTACCGTTCGTGGTGACGGCGCTGATCGCCGTGCACATCGGCATCGTCTGGATGCAGGGCATCGCGGAACCCCACTAGATCAATGACCCGAGACAACGCCACCGACACGGACGAATCGAGCGGGACCGACACGGGCGAGGGCGTCGCCGCCGACGGCACCGGCATCGTCGCGCCCGACGACGAGACCCCGACGTGGGGCGAGCGCAAGGAGCGCACTCAGGGGCTCTCGCGGCTGACCTACGAGTACTTCGAACGTTCGCGCCGTGAGGATCAGGACCTCCGCACCGAGTCGAGCTACGTCGAGCGCGACGTGCTCGCGTTCCCGACGTGGCCCCACGAGATGGTCCGCAACCTCGCGCTGACGAGCTTCTTCGTCGGACTGATCATCTTCCTCGCGGCGACGCTGCCGCCACACCTCGGCGCACCCGCGAACCCAAGCCAGACGCCCGCGATCATCCTGCCGGACTGGTATCTCTACTGGTCGTTCGGCCTGCTGAAACTCGGGCCGCTGAACCCCGACCTCGCCGTTCTGGGTGGGAAGAAGCTCCTCCAGGACTCCACGTACGGTGTGCTCGCCAATCTCGTGGTGGTCGGGTTCATCGCGATCGTTCCGTTCCTCAACAAGGGGAGTGCGCGCCGGCCGGTCGAGCAGCCGTTCTGGTCGGCCGTCGGCATGTTCGGCGTGGTGTTCGCCGTGATGATCAGCGCGCTGTCGATCAAGAACCTCATGCCGACGTGGTTCGACACCCATCTCCTGTTCGATCTCACCTTCCTCCTGCCGTTCGTGGCAGGGTTCATCACCTACGGCATCCTGCGTGCGATGCGCGAGGGGTACATGTTCGACCTGAACCGTCGGTACTACCGGCTCCGACCGCCGCGATAGCGTCGTGAGCTCCGACACCGGCTCCGAGGCCGACGGCAGCGACGGCGGGAGCAGGGGTCGCGAGATCGTCGTCCCGCTGCGAACCTACAAGGCGGTCACGGTGTTCTCGACGCTACTCGCGATCGTCTGCGTACTGCTCGGCTTCGCCTTTCTCGACGCTGCCACCGCCGAGGCTGGCCCGCTGCCAGTGCTGTTCGATCTGCTGCCATCGATCGGGCTCCCGGTCGGCTCGGGCGTGATCTCGCTCGTGCTCGTCCTGATCGGGCTCGGGCTCATCGCGGTCGGTGCCGGGGTGTACGTGCTCGGCACCCGCTTTCGCACTGCGGGGATGCGGAACGCTCAAGACGACAGCGACGAACTCTCGGGCAATGAGTGACGAATTCGCCAAGGGCCTGGCGATGCTCACCGGTGGGCTGCTCGGGTGGATGGTGCTCTCGGGCTGGTATGCCACCGAGAGCTTCGAGTCGCCGAAGCAGCTCATCGCCGAGCCACCCTCCGGTCTCGAACTGTTCGGCACGCTCTCGCTCACCCTTCGAGAAGCCCTGTTCTGGTTCGCCATCGTCGGCGCGCTCGTCTTCTGGGTGCTGATTCCCGCGAGCCAGCGGGCACGCATCGCGTGGAACGAACGTCAGTCGAGCTAGCGTCGACAGCGCTCCACGACTTCTCACCGTTCTCCAAATCGATAGCGACGGGAACCGACCCGTGATTCCCCGCTGTCTCCACTTTTGATTGATTTACTTTGCGGCGGTGCGGTCCTGGTGGATGAAGGGCGAGACGCGCGAACGAGCGAAGCGAGTGAGTAGCGAACACCGGAGCACGCTTCGCGCGTGGTTCGAGGGAGCGAAGCTCCCTCGTCATCACGAAAGGCGCGAAGCGCCTTTCGAACGACTCCGAGCTCCCGTTCGCTTTGCTCACGGGAACGAGGGGAGCGCGCGGTGAGGGCTTCGGCGGTGCTGTGCGGTTGCGAATCGATGTCCGTGCGAGCGAAGCGAGCACGGTTCGCCGCGAGCGAACGAGCGCAGCGAGTGAGCGAGCGGGTGTTTTTAGTCCAGGTTTTTGCGGGGAGGGGTGCCCGCAGCGCGCCACAGGCGCGCGAGGACACCCCTCACCGTAAAAAAGTGGGTGCTTAGTAGAACTCGCGAACGAGGTCGGTGGCGTTCTCGGGTGCGCCGTCGGGGATGTCGGCCATGTTCTCGTCGAGGCCGTGGCGTTCGTTGTACGGCTCCGACTCCTCGTCCTGGTAGATGACGCCCTGATACTCGGTGTCCTCGTCCATGATCTTCTTTTGGGCGGCGTCGCGGTCGGTCGGGTCGTGACCTTCCTCGTCGAGATCGACGATCGCATCCCGGAAGTAGTCGTAGGTGTCGACGTCGTTGAACGTGACACACGGACTGTAGACGTTCACGAACCCGAAGCCGTCGTGTTCGACCGCCTGCTGGACGATCTCGGTGTGGCGCTGGGCGTCCGACGAAAAGGACTGGGCGATGAAGCTGCCGTCGGCGGCGAGCGCGAGCGCGAGCGGGTTGACCGGAGCCTGTTTCGGCCCGTCGGGCGTCGTCGCCGTCTCGAAGTCCTCGCGCGACGTCGGCGAGGCCTGTCCCTTCGTCAGCCCGTAGATGCGGTTGTCCATCACGACGTAGGTCATGTCCATGTTTCGTCGTACTGCGTGGACGAAGTGACCAGCGCCGATGGAGTAGCCGTCGCCGTCGCCGCCCGAGACCATGACTTCGAGGTCGGGGTTCGCGCTCTTGACGCCGATGCCAACCGGGAGCGCACGGCCGTGGACGCCGTGGAGTGCGTAGCTGTGCATGTACGTGCCGATCTTGCCCGAGCAGCCGATTCCCGCCACGACGAACGTGTTGTCGGGGTCGTTGCCGGTGTTGGCGAGCGCCTTCATCATGCCGTTCATGGTGCCGAAGTCGCCACAGCCGGGACACCACGTGGGCTGCTTGTCGGACTTGAAGTCGGTGAACCTGACGTCTGAACTCATGTGGGAACCTCCTGGGCCGCGTCGAGTTTCTCGGTGATCCGCTCGGCCAGTTCGTCGGCCTTGAACCGCACGCCGTTGTACTTGTTTATCCGTTTGACTCGGGTAAGCGTGTCGCCTTCGACCACATCGGCGAACTGTCCGGTCGCATTACACTCCACCACGATGACTTCGTCGGCGGCCTCGATCTCCTCGGTGAGATCAGGCCGGGGGAACATGTACGGAACCGAGAAGAATCGAACGTCGATGTCGGCCTCGTCGAGAAAGCCCATCGCCTCGCGCATCGCGCCCTCGTTCGATCCCCACGAGAGGACGAGCGTGTCGGCATCGCTGTCGCCGAACTCGCGGTAGTCCCAGTCTTCCTCGTTTTTGGCGGTCTCGACCTTCTGATTGCGTTTGTCGACCTGCTCGATCCGCACCTCTTGCTCCTCGGTCCGGCGACCGAGCTCGTCGTGTTCGAGTCCGGTCGTCATGTGTGCGCCGCCCGACGTTCCAGGCAGCGTGCGCGGGCTGATGCCGTCGGCGGCCGGGAAGTGGGGCTGGAACTGGTCGCTGTCGTTGAGCCACGAATCGATCTCGTTCTCGTCGACGAGCTTGCCGCGGTCGATCTTCACACTGTCCATGTCGAACTCCTCGGGCTCGAACGTCTGTTCGGAGACCGCGAGCGCGAGATCGCCCACCAGATAGACCGGCGTCTGGTACTTCTCGGCGAGGTTGAACGCCTCGATCGTCTTGTGGAAACACTCCGATATCGTGGTCGGTGCGACCACGAACCGCGGAATCTCGCCGTGGCCACCGTACAGGAGCATGTCGAGGTCGCCCTGTTCCTGTTTGGTTGGCATCCCGGTCGAGGGGCCCGATCGCATCACGTCACAGATCACGAGCGGCGTCTCGCTGGTGGCGACGAGGCCGAACGTTTCGGTCATCAGGTCGATGCCTGGGCCACTGGTCGCGGTCATCGAACGCGCACCCGCCCGCGCCGCGCCGAGCGCCATGTTGATGGCGGCGAGTTCGTCCTCGGCCTGCATTACGTGGCCGCCGTAGCGTTCGAGCCGGCCCTTGAGGTACTCCATCACGTCGGTCGCGGGGGTGATGGGGTAGCCCGAGTAGAACCGACAGCCCGCGGCGATCGCACCCATGCCGATGGCCTCGTCACCGTTCAGCAGGACGTAGTCGTTGTCGGTGGTCTCGATGTCGTAGTCGAACTCGTCGTGGTCGAGCTCCTCGACGACGTGTTCCTCGCCGAGCCGCGCGGCCTGGCGGTTGTTCGCGACGATCGACTCGCCCTTGTCGCCGAAGCGCTTTTCGAGCGCTTCGTCGAGGTTCTCGATCGGGAAGTTCGCGACCTCACAGGCCGCGCCGAGCGCCACGATGTTCTGCATGAGCGCGCCGCCGGCGTCCTCCGCGAGGCGTTTGAGCGGGACGGGAAGCCCGATCATCCCCTCGGGGGCCTCGAAGTCCTCCATCATCGTGCGCTCGCCGTCGTAGATGATGACCGAGCCCTCGTGGAGTTCGTCCATGTTCTCCTCGACCGTGCGCTGGGTCAGCGCGATCAGAATGTCGAGCCGATCGACGACCGACTCGACGCGCTCGGTCGAACTCCGGACCTTGTAGGCGGTGTACCCCCCGCGGATCCGCGAGGCGAAGTCCTTGGAGGTGAAGACGTGGCGGCCCGCCCGCGAGAGCGCCTGCGCGAAGATCTTCCCCGTGGAGTTGATCCCGTCGCCGGCCTCTCCACCGATGGCCCAGTTCAAATCGTCTGGCATGTGCTGGGTCCGGGTACGCCATCTGCGGACGAAAAGGCTTCGGAACGATCGTCTACATCACCGACGAGTACGATCGTGTTTTCGGTTCACAGGATTCGCTGCCGCCCGAATCACCCCGTCACGATCACCGATACCGATCCTCTCGACGGGTGTATCGAAGTCCCTTTGGCCGGGCCACGCCCAGCGTCGGCATGGAAGCGACACGAACGCGCGTGCGCGACAACCGGGCGGTCGGACCGGAAACCATCGCGCTCGATCTCGAAACTCCCGACGGGTTCGACGCCCGGCCCGGCCAGTTCGTCAAGCTCTCGCTCGATGTCGATGGCGAGCAACGCTCGCGGTTTTACACGCTCTCTTCGTCCTCAGTGGCGGACACGTTTGAGGTCACCGTCGGTGTCGATCCCGACGGCGAGGTCGCCCCCTACCTCGCGGAGCTCGACGCCGGCGATTCGGTGACGATGGCGGGGCCGTTCGGCAGCGCCCACTACGAGGACGAACCTCGGACCACCGTCCTCGCGGGCGGTCCGGGAGTCGGGCCCGCGATCGGGATCGCCGAACGCACCCTCGACGACGGCGGCGAGACCGCGGTGGTCTATCGCGACGACGATCCCGTCCACGAGGACCGCCTCGACGCGCTCCGCGACGCTGGCGCAACCGTCCACGTCGTCGGTTCGGACGCCGATCTGACCGATCCGACGGTGGACGCACTCGCCGGTGGCGAGAACGAACAGGTGTTCGTCTACGGGTTCGCTGATTTCCTCGACGCCGCAACCGATGCGCTCGCAGCCGCCGGCGGCGACCCCGACAGGGCGAAGATCGAGAACTTCGGCTAAACGTTTTTACTGCGGGGGATCGCGCTCGCTCCGCTCGCGCTCAACCCCTTGCAAAAACGTTTATCAAAAACTCCCGCTCGCTCACTTTGTTCGCTCGCGGTGAGATTTCTATCCTCCCCGCAACCGCACAGCACCGCCCGAGCCCTCGGCCCCACGGGCCTCGCCCTCGATCCGCCAGGAGAGCTTCGCTCTCCTGAGCCCTGCATTCGCGCCGCGAACGCAGGACGCCAGGCCCGCACCGCGATCGCTACCCCGCCTGTTGGCTGGGGGAGTGAGTAGCCGACGAATAGATGGCGTACGCGCCCGAGTGTCAACCATGAGTCGATATCGACCCGGATCGACGGCGACTCGCCGACGATACCTCACGCTCGCGGCTGCGATCGGCGGGTCACTCGCCGGCTGTCTCGGCGGTGACGGCGGCGGCGACAGCGAGGAGACCGCGACGACGGATACGGAGGGATCGGATTCGACCGCTGCTGACGGGACCACTACGGACGCCGCCACGACAGCCGAGACGAGCCCCACAGCGGGGGCCGGCGCGTCTACCACCGTGGCAACCGACTCGGCGACGCCAGGGACGACCACGGGCGACCAGCTCGACCTCCGCGAAGCGAACGTCGTCGGCGTCGAAGTCGAGTCGACCGCCGACGGCTACCGCTTCGACGTGACGCTCTATCACGACGACGACGGCGAGGACGGCTACGCCAACTGGTGGCAGGTCGAGAACCTCGGTGGGGAGCGACTCGGCCGGCGTGAACTCCGTCATCCACACGGCACCACGCGATTCACGCGCTCGGAAACCGTCGAGGTGCCGGACGGAACGGAACGCGTCGTCGTCCGCGGCCACGACCAGACCCACGGCTACGGCGGCCAGGCGATGCTCGTCACCCTCGAAACCGGCGCGACCGAGATCGTCGGGCAGGGTCCCGAAACCCAGTCGTTCGACGGCAACGATTCCGGATCGGCGACCACGACCGACGGCGGATGACGAGGGTGGATGGATGACGACCGAGGACGACGCCCGCGCGGCGGTCGCGGCCGAACGCGAGTGCCTGGCCGAACGGTTCGGCGTGTTCGAAGTCACGACGACCCGCGTCGAGAACGATCCCTCATTCTACGAGCACGGCCTCGATCTCGTCCGCGAGGCCGGGATGCTCGCTGACGCCGGGGCGGTGGTCCGAGATTCACGGGATCGTGTCCTGCTCGTTCGTCATCCCGACGCGCCCGAGACGTGGGGGACGCCAGGCGGCGGCTACGAGGCGGCCGACGACTCGCTCGCCGCGACGGCGGTCCGCGAGGTTCGAGAAGAGACTGGCGTCCGTTGCGAGGTGACTGACGTGCTCGCCGTCCGGGTCAAAACCATCGAGCACAGCGAGGAGCCGCGGTCGTACCCGATGCTGACGACCGATTTCGCGGCCCGCAGCGGCGACGAGAGCTCCGGAGCGCGTTCCGAACAGCCGGCATCGGCGATCGACGACGAGGAGATCCTGGAAGCACGGTGGTTCGTCGATCCGCCCGCGACGCTCCACGATCGCATGCGGGACCTGCTCGGGCAGTAGTGATCGCCGAACCTCGCCCGCCATCCGGCACTATCGACGCCCGGAAACGGCAGTTCCCGGTTCACGTGCGGGGCGCTCGACCGCAGGAAGACTGATACGAACGGCGTGACGACCGACGGCATGGTCGACGTTGCGGGCACGATCGCAGGACTGTTCGGGACCGACGAGGCGACGCCGACAGGATCGACGATGCTCGACGTGGCTCGCGACATCCGGGCGAATCCCAGGACCGTCGACTGTCGCGACGGGCGGGCGCTCGGGTACGCCGACTGCGGCGATCCCGACGGCGACCCGCTGGTGGTCTTCCACGGGTTTCCGAACTCGCGGGTGTTCGGCGCGCTCCTCGATGGGTCGGCGCGCGAGCGCGGCCTCCGTATCATCGCGCCCGAACGCCCCGGTCTCGGCGTCTCTGACCCGCTCCCGAACCGGACGGTCGCCGACTGGACCGACGACGTGGCCGACCTCGCCGACGCGCTCGATCTCGGCTCGTTCCCGGTACTGGGAATCTCTGGCGGTGGTCCGTACGCGGCAGCGTGCGCCGCGCGCCTCCCGCGGACCGAGCGTACCGGCATCGTCTGTGGCCTCGCACCGCTCGAATCGGTGGACCTCGACGACCGGCTGCCGTTCCTCACGGCGAAGTACGCCAGGCCGCTCGCGACGCTCTCGCTCTGGTCCGACGGTCGCACCGCACGACGGAACCCCGAGGAGTATCTCGCATCCCGCGCGGAGACCGCCGCCGATGTCGACGCGGAGCGCTGGAGTGGCGAAATCGGCTGGACGTTGCTGGAGAGCGGCCGCGAGGCGACCACCCGTCACGGCTACGGCCCGCTCGCCCAGGAACTCGCCGTGTTCGCCGACGACTGGGGGTTCGATCTCGGCTCGATCGACGTGCCCACCTATCTCTGGTACGGCAAGGCCGATCGGATCGTTCCGCTCTCGATGGGACTCCACTACACTGATCGGATTCCCACCGCCGAGGCGCACGTCTATCCGAATCAGGGCCACCTCTCGATCGTCGAGGAGAACGAAGCGGCGATCCTCGACGCAGTCACCGGAGCGTAGCCGACGCCCGGTCGCCCGATCGTGTCAGTGTTCGACGAACTCGATCAGGACGCCGCCGGTCGATCCGGGGTGGAGGAAGGCCACGCTATGCCCCCACGCGCCCGGCCGCGGTTCGTCGTCGATGAGTTCGACACCGTGCTCTCGCGCCCGATCGAGCGCAGCCGCGACATCGTCGGTTTCGAGCGCGAGGTGGTGGATGCCTGGCCCATTGCGATCGAGATATCTGGCGATCGCGCCCTCACCGTCGAGCGGTTCGAGGAGTTCGAAGTAGCTCTCGCCACAGTCGAGGAAGACGACGCTCATCCCGTCGAACGTCTCCTCGTGAACCACCTCGAACCCGAACAAGTCGGTGTACAGCTCCGCGAGCACGTCGGCGTCGTCGGTGGCGATGCCGGCGTGATCGACGTTCATAGCGCGGCTCCGCCCTGGTGCTCGCCGAACACGTCGCGCATCGTGTCACAGATCTCGCCGATGGTGGCCTCGGCTTTCACTGCATCGACGAGATACGGCATCAGGTTGTCGTCGCCCTCGGCGGCTGCGTGGAGCGCCGCAAGCGCGTCCTCGGCGGCCGCGTCGTCGCGCTCGTCGCGCACATGCTGCAGCCGATCACGCTGGCGCTGCTGATCGGCCTCGGTGACCTCCTCGATGTCGACTTCGGGCTCCTCGTCGACCTCGTACTCGTTGACGCCCACGATCACGCGCTCGCCCTCGTCGATCTCTTGTTGGCGCTCGAAGGCGACATCTTGAACCTCGCGCTGGACCCACTGGTCCTCGACGGCCTGGAGCATGCCGCCCTTCCCGTCGACGGTGTCGAGGATGTCGAACGCCTCCTCCTCCAGCTCGTCGGTGAGGTTCTCGATGTAGTAACTCCCCGCCAGCGGGTCGATGGTGTCGGCCGCGCCCGATTCGTGGGCGAGGATCTGCTGGGTTCTCAGGGCTGTGCGAACGCTCTCCTCGGTGGGGAGTGCGAGTGCCTCGTCTTTCCCATTCGTATGGAGGCTCTGGGTCCCGCCGAGGACGGCGGCGAGCGCCTGGTAGGCCACCCGGACGATGTTGTTGTCGATCTGCTGGGCGGTCAGCGTCGAGCCCGCGGTCTGGGTGTGGAACTTGAGCTGTTTCGAGTCGGGATCGTCGGCGTCGAAACGCTCGTCCATGATCTTCGCCCACATCCGGCGCGCGGCCCGGAACTTCGCGACCTCCTCCAAGACGTTGTTGTACGACGCGAAGAAAAAGGAGAGCTGCGGCGCGAAACCGTCGACGGCGAGGCCAGCCTCCGTGGCGGCCTCGACGTACTCGATGCCGTTGCCGAGGGTGAAAGCGATCTCCTGGGCCGCCGACGAGCCCGCCTCGCGGATGTGATAGCCCGAGATCGAGATGGTGTTGAAGCTGGGGACCTCCTCCGCACAGAACTCGAAGATATCAGTAATAATTCGCATCGAGGGCTCCGGCGGATAGATGTAGGTGTTGCGCGCAACGTACTCCTTCAGGACGTCGTTCTGGATCGTGCCTCGCAGCTCCTCGCGGTCGATGCCCTGGCGATCGCCGACCGCGATGTACATCGCGAGTAGGACGCTCGCGGGCGCGTTGATCGTCATGCTGGTCGAGACCTCGTCCAAGGGGATGCCCTCGAAGACGGTCTCCATGTCGTGTATCGAGTCGATCGCCACACCCGACTTGCCGACCTCGCCCGCGGCCATCTCGTTGTCGGAGTCGTACCCCATCTGGGTCGGGAGGTCGAACGCCATCGAGAGTCCCGTCTGGCCCTCGTCGATCAGATACTGGAAGCGCTCGTTGGTCTCCCGAGCGGTGCCCATTCCGGCGTACTGGCGCATCGTCCAGAGCCGGCCACGGTACATCGTGGGATACACTCCACGAGTATAGGGCTCCTCGCCGGGGAAGCCGACGTCCTCGCGGTAGTCGCGCTCGCCCACGTCGTCGGGGGTGTAGAGCCGATCGATCTCGTGGCCCGCGGTGTCGGTCTCGAAGGTGTCCTTTCGCTCGCCGAACCGATCGAGGACGGGATCGAGCGTTTCTGCTTCCCACTCTTCTTTGGCCGAGCGGATGTCGGCGAGATCGTCGGGGTCGAACATACTCGATCGTGGGACCGACGCGACTTTAATCGTTGTTCGTCGTGGCCGAGATCGGGAACTCGTTGCGGTCGTGACCGGATGGACGCCGGTATGACTGGGGAAAGAACGACAGGTTTAAATTTGTAGAACTTCTCATGTCAAATTCCCAGAAATTTTTAGTATCCATAGTTCCGACTGTGTCGAGCGATGTCCGAAGACGTCACGCTCGAAGTCGGCGACAGCGCGTATCCGGGACGACTGAACATACCTGAAGAATCCTCGGATCGTGGGGTACTGATTGTGCCCGGGGCGGGACACGGCCCGTTCGGCGACGTGTTCCTCCGCTTTTCCCGTGCGGCGGCCGAGAAGGGCCACCACGTCGCCCGATTCGAGACGTGGATGTCGCCCGACGAACTGGAGGAAAAGACCGACGAGGACTTCCGCACAGAACTGGCAGCCGGCGTCGATTTCCTGCGTTCGCGCGGCTGTTCGACGGTCAGCGTGGTCGCCAAGAGCCTCGGCGGCCGGGTGGCTCTGGAGCATCTGCCGGAGGGCGTCGATCGGTTGATACTGTGGGCTCCCGCAGTCCTCGCAGAGGGAGCCGAGAACGTTCCCGATGAGGCGCGCGAACTCTTGCCGTCGGTGACTCCCGGCGAGTTCGGCGTCGATGTCCCCACACGGATCCTCCAGGGTGACGACGACAACATCTCGGTTGACAACGCGGAACGGATCGCCGAGGGGTTGCCCCAGGGTGAGCTCGTGATCCTTCCCGACGAGGACCACTCGTTCCTGCGGGACCACGAGCGAGTCATCGAGAAGACGCTGGCGTTCCTACCGGAGTGATGCGATCGTGTGAAAACACGGATCACTCGATCGGCTGTTCAGGTCGTCACGAGCAACGAAGATGCCGTCGTCGCCGTCGTCGGGATGATGCGATTCCAGACTGAGGCGACCACCACCCAATCGTCTACTCCGTTGCAGTCTCCACGTCGAAGTCCTCCGGTGTGGCTGCCCTGACGGCGGGGAGTCCTCGAAGCCGCGGGCGGAGGAGGACGTAGATCGCCGTGAAGCCGAAGCCGCCCGCGGTTAGCGCCATCGTCGGCGTCGTTCCCAGCACCTCGGCGACCGCCCCACCAACGAGCGAGCCCAGTGGGAGCGTCGCCCCCGAGGCGGTGCCTTTCGTCGCGGAAACCCGACCCAGCAGGTCGGCCGGGAACACCCGCTGGTTCAGCGTTGAACCAAGTACGCTCGAAACGCCGACGGGAACCCACGCGAGACCGAACAGGACGACCGTGAGTGCCGGCGACGACACGAGGACGGCCGCGAGCCAGCAGCAGGCACCCAGTCCGTGGGCGAGGAGCAGCCTCCCGTAGGGGACGCCCTCGAACCACGGACCGACGAGCGAGCCCACGAGCCGGCCGATCCCAAGCGCGCCCAGCAGTAGGCCATAGACGGCGGGGCCGCCGAGGCCGTCGCCGAACGCCGGCAGTATCGCCAGCGTGACGCCGGTCGTGAAGTTCGCCACCGCAGTCGTCAGTATCAGCTCGACGAACACCGTCCCGCGGAGCACCCTGACCCCGTCCCGGAGGTCCGAGACGTACGAACGCAGCACCGAACGCACAGTTGCGACGGCCGGTTCGCCTCTCGATTCCGTTCGTTCGTCGGCCACCGTCGCGGTGCCGAGCCTGACTCCCGCGAACAGCAGCGCGGCGACAGCGAACGTGGCCGAGTCGGCGAGGAACAGGGTCGTCGCGCCGAACACGGCGACGAAGCCGCCGCCGAGCGCGTCGAACACCATGTCCAGGCCGAGCGTCACGGTCGAGAGCGCCGAGTTCGCACCGGGGAGGCGCTCGTCGTCGACGATACGGGGCAACAGTGCGGTCTCCATCGGGAACATCAGCAGCGACGCGAGCATCAGGATCGGCGCGACGGCGAACAGAACGCCGACGTCTAAGTGTCCTGTCGCCGCCGCCAGCGGCAGGGCCAGCACGACGGTGCCCTGAATCACCTGCGAGCCGACGAGGACGTGTTCGAGCGCCAGGCGATCGACGAGCGGGCCGGCGAACACCTGCAACAGCCACGGTAGTAGTAATATCGCGTTCAGCGCCCCCGTAACCAGCGTCGAGCCGCTCAGCTCGAAGGCCAGCCAGAGCATCGCCACCGTGTAGAGGCTGTCCCCGGCGTTCGTGACGAACTGTCCGGCGAAGAAGCGCCGGAAGTCGGTGTTGCGCCACAGCCCCCGATCGAGAGCGCTCATCGGCGACCGCCTCCGAAGAGCGTCGGCAGAGCTCCACGCGGAGCGGGCGAGCGGCTCCCACGCCAGCGTCTCGGGCATCGGCGCGGGCGGTTCGGTCGTGATTCACGTGTCGGTGCGCGGTCGTGCGAGCGCCGGCACTGGACCGGCTGCTCGGTGGATATCGGCATATGCGTGCGTGTTCGAGAGGAAATGCGGCTACCGGAGTGGTAGCGAAACGAACCCGAGTGCTGCGGCTATCGGGCCCGTCAGGCTGCGGGAGGCGAGAGGGGGTCGAACACCGGGCGAACCGTGGGCCGGCGAGTCATAGAACAGTTCTTCGGATCGGTTCGCACGGCCGGTGAAAAGCGTGCTGGTTCCACGTGAACGGGGGCTGCTGCTGCCTGCGCTCATGATCTCATCGGGTCCTGCGAAGAGTCTACCGCGGCGGGTCCCTCTCTCTCTCTCTCTGAGAGCCAGAACGGACGACGATCAGCGACGCAGCCCCCTCACCCGACGACGATCCGTTCGTCGTCGGGGTCGATGACCGCTCGGCCGCCGATCGGGAGCGCGAGGGTGGGATTGGTGTGGCCGAAATCGAGATCGAACACCACAGGAATATCTGGGTTGTACCGCTCCAGTTGGCCGGCAATCGCCTCGCGCTGGTGGTCGCGGTACGCGGCGCGTTCCTCATCGTTGGGGCGTTCACGATGATTCCTCGTGGCTGGTCGTCCGACGAGCACCGCGCCGAACCGGTCGAGCAAGCCGCGTTCGCCCATGCACATGAGAGTCCACTTCACGCGGTCGGCGCTCGGCATGTCCTCGGCGGTCTCGATCGCGAACACACAGCCATCGAGCGCATCGGGATCGGGCAGGTAGCGATCGGTCATCAGGTGCCACTCGACGATCGCGAGACAGCCGCCCCAGAGCCGTCCTTCGGCGCGCTCCTCGCCGCCCCGCCACGTCCAGCCGGTTGCGTCCTCGTACGCTGGTTCGTGGTCGGCGTACGCGTCGTCGCCCCAGTCGATCACGTCGTCGGTCCACTCGACGGCGGGTTCGAGTTCGCCGAGCGACTCCTCGAAGAACGCCCGGCGAAGGTAGCGCTCGGTAAACTCGTGGAGATGGCCAGGCGTCGCGACCTGGTTCATCAGTTGCCCGCCGTTGTACGAGACGATCCCGAGATTCCAGAGATAGAGCTGGAGATTGGTGTTGTCGCTCATCCCGTAGAATCTGGTGGGATTGTCGCGGAGCACGCCGGCATCGAGGTGAGGGAGCACCCGGAGCTGGTCGTCGCCGCCGATGGTCGCCACGATCCCCCGAACGTCGGGATCACGGAAGGCATCGTGGATGTCACGAGCGCGCTCCTCGGGATGTGTTTCGAGGTACTCGTTCCCCTTCTCGGCGGTCGGATAGACGACGGGTTCGAGATCGAACGTCTCGCGGAGTCGCTCGACACCGAGATCGAGGACGTGCGGTGCGTCCGCCGCGCCCCCACTGGAGGGGGCGACGATCGCGACGCTGTCGCCGGGATCGAGTGCGGGCGGCACCACGAACTCCGAGGGCATGATCGCGTCTCGTCGGTCGAACCGAAAAGCGCTCCGGCCGTTCACCCGGTGTCGTACTTGTACGTCGTGTTCTCGCTGTCGATCCCGAAGTCCTCGGGACTCTCCTCGGCTGCGGGTTCCTCGTCCTCGGCTCCGTCTTCGGCGGCGTGTTTGAACCGCTCGCGTAGCTGGGATGGCATGGTGAACGCCCCGACATCGACCCGCGTCGGGACGGCTTCGGGAACGCTGCCCTCTCGTTTGACGTCGAGGCGTTCGGCGATCTTGTCGGGAAGGTCGTCGGTCGCGACACGCTCGAAGCCGAACTGTTCGAGGTACTGAGCTTCGTCGGTCAGCGAGTAGACGGTCTCGAACCCCTCGTCGCCGGCGCGATCGACGAGCCGCTCGACGACGTGTGCGCCGATTCCCTGCCCTCGCCAGCCGTTGAGAACCCCGATTCCGGTGAGTTCGCAGAACTCGCCGTCGTCGGTTCGGTGGATACGGATCCGGCCGAATCCCGCTTTCTTGTTGCCGGCCTCGTCGACGGCGATGACGTAGTCTCGGGAGCGGAAGGCGGCGTCGTCGAGACTCATCGCCTCGATATGGTCCAGAAGCCAGACTTCCTCACGGTTTCTCGCGTTCCGGACGTACATACGTTCGGTTGGGTCGCCGGCCAGTAAAAGGGTTTCCGGGTATCGAGAACGAACGACGATGGGGAAACTCCTTTCATGTCGTGCGGTGTCCCCTCCGGTATGGAGTCCCTGGGCGAGTTCGACGAGGTGGTTCACGAACCGACCGAGGAGTTCGTCGAATCCACGAACGTCCACGCGTTCATGCAGGAGTACGGGATCGACGACTACGACGAACTGATCGCGCGGACCTGCGGCGACACCGGGATCGACGAGTCGGGGGTCGACTGGTTCTGGGACGAGCTCGTCGACTATCTCGGTATCGAGTTCTACGAGGGCTACGACAGCGTTCGCGACGACAGCGAGGGGCCGCAGTTCACCGACTGGTATCCCGGCGGCACGATCAACATCGCTCACAACACGCTCGATCGGTACGCCGACGGCGACACCGCCGATGACGTGGCGTGCACCTGGGAGGGTGAACCGGGCACGGTTCGGGAGGTCACGTTCGCGGAGCTCCACGAACAGTCGAACCGAGTGGCGAACTGTCTCGAAGCGCGCGGGGTCGAGACGGGCGACACCGTCGGGCTCTACATGCCGATGGTCCCCGAGGTCATCGCCATTCTCTACGGCTGCTTCAAGATCGGTGCGGTCGCGGTCCCGATCTTCTCGGGGTTCGGCGTGGATGCGACCGCCACCAGAATCGAAGACGCCGAACCCACCGTGTTGTTCACCGGCGATGGGTTCTACCGCCGGGGCGGCGAGGTCCGACTGAAGGGGGCCGCCGACGAGGCGATCGCCGAGGCGGGCCACGTCGAACACACTGTCGTCTACGATCGGCTGGGACTGACGCCCGACGAGAACGGTGGAGGGGCCGCGAGCGACGTGCCGTGGGACGACGCGCGCGACGAGCACTGGGACGATGCGGTGGGCGAGCAGTCGAGCGAGTACGAGACGAAAGAACTCGACGCCTCCCAGGAGTCGATGCTGCTGTACTCGTCGGGGACGACCGGCAAGCCGAAGGGGATCGTCCACACCCACGCCGGAATCCTGATGCAGTGTGCGAAGGAGATCCACTTCGGATTCGATCAGCAGCCCGACGACAACTTCTTCTGGGTGTCGGATATCGGCTGGATGATGGGGCCGTGGACGCTGATCGGCAACCACGCCTTCGGGGGCAACGTGGTGATGTACGAGGGCGCACCCGACCACCCCGAGCCCGATCGGTTCTGGGCAATGATCGACCGCCACGACGTCACCCAGTTCGGGATCTCGCCGACCGCGATCCGCGCGCTTCGGAAGCAAGGAGACGAATGGATCGAGGGCCACGATCTGTCGAGCCTCAGGCTCCTCGGGTCGACCGGCGAGCCGTGGGATCCCGAGTCGTGGCTCTGGTTCTACGAGAACGTTGGGGGTGGCGACACGCCGATCATCAACATCTCCGGCGGGACCGAGATCTGTGGGTGTTTCCTGATGCCGATGCCGATCCAGTCGCTGAAACCCTGTACGCTCGGCGGCCCAGGGCTAGGAATGAACATCGACATCGTGGATTCGGCGGGCGAATCGGTGGCTGACGACCACGAGCGCGGCTTTCTGGTGGCGCGTGACTCGTGTCCCTCGATGACGAAGTCGCTCTGGAGCGGCGACGAGCGCTACCTCGAGGAGTACTGGTCGAGCTTCGAGGACCCGCCGCTGTGGGACCACGGCGACTGGGCCCAGAAGGACGAAGACGGATTGTGGTTCCTCCACGGTCGGGCCGACGACGCGCTGAACGTCGCCGGGCGGAAGGTCGGCCCCGCCGAGGTCGAGGGCGCGATCATCGAACACGACGACGCGAACCAGGCCGCCGCGGTCGGCGTCCCCGACGACACCACCGGGACGGCGGTCGTGGCGTACGTCGTCCTCGAGGACCACGCCGAAGTGTCGGACGCGCTCCGCGAGGAGCTCCGCGAGCAGGTGGGCGAGGAGCTCGGCAAGCCGTTCAAACCCCGCGAGGTGCTCTTCGTCGAGCAGTTCCCGAAAACCCAGTCGGGGAAGATCATCCGCCGGGCGATCGCGTCGATATATCAGGGCGAGGAGCTCGGCGACATGGACTCGATCGAGAACCCCGCTTCGCTCGACGCTATCGAGCAAGCACGATAAGCTACTCGCCCCGCTCTTCCCACTCATCTCGGAGCAGGCCGTACTGAAACGTATCGCGGTACGCGCCGTCGATGAACCGGTCCTTCCGGGTGCGGCCCTCCTCCGTGAAGCCGAGTGACTCCAGCAGACCGCGGGAGGCATCGTTGAAATCGTAGGCTCTTGCCCCTACGGCTGGGTGGTCGTACATTCGGAAGACGTAGTCGATGACGAGCGCGACGGACTCCCTGCCGTAGCCCTCGCCGTGGACCTCGGGAACGAGCCAGTAGCCGAGCTCCGGGCGTCGCCAGTCGGCGTCCGCCACGCTCACGACGCCGATCCGCTCCACGTCGTCCCCGTCCGGCTGGCCGGGACCGGCGTCGTCGCCATCGAGACAGACGAGGAACTGGTCGGTGTCATCGTCCTCGGTCGGGAGCTCGATCTGCTCCTGGTTTCTGAGCCGCGTGCCGAGCGGGTAGCGGATGGCCGGATTGGCGGAACCGCGCTGGACGAACGGGAGATCCTCGGATTCGAGGGTCCGAAGCGTGACCCGCTCGCCGCTCGTGATTCGTGGGCCGGGCATGATTCGACAGCGATCGCACAGCGTATAGCGCTTTTCGGTGGCTGCTCATCGATTCGGGTTGGTCGTCGAGATCAGCGGATCGCGGTTGGGTCGACGATGGTTCCCTCGGGCGCACTCTCGGTCGCGATCGCGACATCGCCGACGGTCCCAGCAGCCGGAAACACGACTGTCGCACCCGTAAGCAGCGGTGCGACGATGCCGGCCGCGACGGTTCCCGGGATGGTGAGCGACGCACGCACTACCACATCGTCACCGGCTGTCAGTCCAGTACGTTCGACGACGCGCTCGGCTGTATCGAGGAGTTCGGCGTGGGAAACCGACGATCCGTCGGCGGCGAGCACCGGGTCGTCGGCCGCGACCTCTGCCGGTGCGAGCGTCGGGTTTTCGCTCCAGACGTCGCGCTCGAAGTGTGCCGTTCCGGGGTCGTCGGGTGGATCGTCGTAGGCGACGCGCGTGCCGCCGGGTGGGAGTTCGAAGTCGTCGATCCTCTCGGCAGGGGCGACGACCGCACGAGCGTCGATCGATGTCGGCGGATCGAACCGCACGATGCCGCCGAGCGACGCCGTGCCGAGGACGGTGAGCACCGCTGCGGGCTGCCGTCCGGCGATCCCGACGGTTCGTCCGCGGCGGACCCCGAGGTGGCTGAGGAAGTTGCCCGTCTTCCACGTGTTCGTGAGCAGTCGGTGGTAGTCGTAGCTGTGGTCGGAGCCGTTCGGAGCGCGGAGCGCGGGGTGGTCGCTCCGTCGATCGCGCGCGAGCAGCCCGCGCAGCGTGTCCATGCTCGTGATTCGAGTGCGTGACCCAAAACCCCGCCGGCCCGACGGCGGTGCGGCCGCGGTGCGGCTGCGGTGGCAGTGCGGCCGCGGTTGTGGTGCGGTACTGCGGTCCTCGGTGGATCGAGGGCGAAGCCGTGAGCGAAGCGAACGGCTGAGGGCTCGGGCGGTGCTGTGCGGAGGCGGTCACGGTGGCGGTTGCGGAGAGTGCCAGTGATCTCACCGCGAGCGAACGTCGTGAGCGAGCGGGAGTTTTTAGCGTAGCTTTTTGCAAGGGGTTGAGCGCGCCGAAGGCGCGCGAACCCCCGCAGTAAAAAGGTACAGGTTGCTACTGGTCGATGATCTCGCCGACCGCGAAGTTCGACTTGACTTCCGTGACTTCGACCTTGACGCGCTCGCCGATCTCCGCACCGGGCACGATGATGACGTAGCCCCGCTCGACGCGTGCGATCCCGTCGCCCTGCTTGCCGATGTCTTCGACCTCGACGTAGCGCATCTCGCCGATGTCGACCGGCGGCTGGGGCTCCGAGGACGGCCGGCTTGATCCCGAGTGCGACCCGCTCGACCCCGCACTACTCGATTCGTCGTCAGTGCGCTCGCGCGAGACGAGCGCCACGCGGTAGACGTCGCCCGCCTCGACCGAGCCGGTGTCGATCTCGCGGCGCGGTACCTCGACGGTGTAGGTGTCGTCGTCTTCCGCAGTGACCTCGGCGTTGAACAGACACAAGAGCTTGTCAGAGATTTCCATCGGTAGGCCTCTGTTTGCGCCCGTTGGTGGCGAGCGGTAAAGAACTACCGCACGAACGCTCGTCCGGCACGGCTGTCACCGATCACGGTCGATCACGACCGCCAACTCCTGCCCATCGAATCTCCGAAACCGATTACCTCGCTGTACCACTCTCGCTCACGAGCGCCCCGACCAGGCTGATCGTGGGCGTCCAGTGGAGTCATCACGCGACGAAAACCGGCCGACAGCGGCCGAATTACCCTGGTGTACCAAATCCGCTTTAGGAGGACGTCCCGTTCGTGCATTCATGGCAGCCAGCAGCGCGACGCCCGACCTCAGTCGAAAACAGCACCGGATCCTCGAGTACCTCCGCGAGAACGCCGGCACCCGGACGTACTTCAAATCCCGACTGATCGGCGACGAACTCGACCTCTCGGCGAAGGAGGTCGGCACGAACATGACCGCCATCCAGAACGGTGAGTGTTCGCTCTCGGTCGAGAAGTGGGGGTACTCCTCATCGACGACGTGGAAGGTCACCGCCTGAAAGCCCTCGGAACTGCGAGGGCAAGCCCGCGCATCCGGCCTCGCTGTGCTCGGCCGGACGCCTGACGGCGGCTCCTCGCCCTTTTCATGTCCACCGGGGGAGCAACGCTCTCCCGAGCCTTGCCTCGTGGTCCGAAAGACGCTTCGCGTCTTTCGTCATTGCAGGAAATCACCGATTTCCTGCAAGCAGTCAGATTCCGTCGGAATCTGACGACATCACGAAACGGTTTCTTGGCGCGGCTTCGCCGCGCCAACGGTTCGAGGCGCGTAGCGCCTCGCTATCGCCGTTTCGAACGACTTCGCTCTGCAGGACACCAAGCCCACATTGCGCGATCCGCGCTGTCGCGTCTGCTTACGGGCGATTTGCGCCCGTTCGCACGGGCCGAGGCGTACGCGCCTCGTGGCGGCACGCGCTGAGGCCCTGCCCTTCCCCATGTTCGCGCGCCCGGCGCTGTCGCGCCGGTCCGCGCTCACGGCCACCGCCCCGCATCCGCTTCCCGCTTGCACAGCACTACACCGCCCCGCCACCGCCCTCGCTACCGCACCGCCCCACCTCCGCCACCGCACAGCACCGCTCCCCGTGTGCCCGTCGCCACCTTATGATCGCACGACTGGAGACGGACGAGCGCGCAAGATTGATACCCTCGGCCGGAATCGGATCGTAGTATGCCCGGTCCCACATTCCTTGAAGGCGATCGCATCACGCTTCGAACGGTCGAAGAGGAGGACCTCGATTTCCTCCAGCGTGATGTCAACGATCCCGACGTCTGGCGATCGCTCGGTGCGGTATCGCCGGTGAACGCCGAACAGGAGCGCGAGTGGTTCGAGGAGCGGAGCGAGGGCGACGGCATCTCGCTACTCATCTGCGACGACGAGGAACCAGTCGGGTCGATCGGACTCTCCGGGATCAACGAGACGTGGGGCCACGCCGAGGTGGGATACTGGGTGACGCCAGACGCGTGGGGTGAGGGCTACGCGACCGCGGCTACCGAGCTCCTCGTCGGCTACGCGTTCGACCAGCGCCGACTCAACAAGCTCGTCGCCAACGCCTTCGACTTCAACGCGGGTTCGCGGCGCGTCCTCGAAAAGGCCGGATTCGCAGAAGAGGGCGTCCGCCGGGAGGAAGCGTTTATCGACGGCGAATTCGTCGATATTCACCGATACGGACTGCTGGCTCGCGAGTGGCGAGCGGACGACTGACGATCTGCTATGAATCGGAATCGTACCGTTCTGGTGGGGCTGTACCGTCCGATTTCACTGGCCAGCCCAATCGTGTCGCTACCTCGTGAAAGGATTCACCACCGACCGGTCGATCGAACGTTGGCGTGGGTAGCCGATGGCGCTGCTGAGGACGTGTTCGCTGCGATCGTAAAACGACCGGAATCGGTTCAGACGACCGCGTTCCAGACCGGAGCGACCACGAAGAAGACGCTGAGAAAGGCCGCGTACAGGAGTACGAGCACCGAGGCGGCGATGGCTCCGTTCGGTCGACTGAGGCTGCGGTCGTTGCGTGCCTCGACACGGAGTGCTTCGAGTTCGAAGAAGTCCGTGATGAACATCCCGACCACGAGGACCGAGAGGACGATGCCCGAGTGAACCTCGACCGTCGTGAGGTAAAACGACGCGAGGATCAGCAGGATCGTCGAGGCGACGTGGGCCGGGTGCTGACCGATGGCGTCCGCACCCTGCTCGCGCGCATCACTGACGTTCGATCGGTGAGCGATCGCGCGCGTGACGATGTTGACGATCACGAGGATCAAGAGAACGTACAGGATGAGCGGGTTGTCACCGCTCCCGAGGACCGCGTCGATCGGCCCGAACAGCGAGAGGGGTTGCATGATCGGCTTTCCGACGGGATCGCATTAGAGCCTTTCCCATTTCTCGCCGCTCACACACGGTGCGGGGACGCGAGCCGGAGCGTTCCGTCGAGCGTGATCCGGACCGGGCTCCCCGACCTGACACGCCCGAGCGAACACCCGTCGACGAACAGCTCCACATCGGCGTCGTCGCGCTCGACGGTGAGCGACACGCCCGCCAACGGGACCACCCAGTGATCGGGATCGGTCGCGAACGGCGAGATCGGTACCACCGCACCCACGTCGGTGCCGTCGACGACCACCGGTCCGCCTGCAGCGCGCGCGTAGCCGTGGCTCCCGACGGGCGTCGCCACCACCACGCCGTCGGCACGGAACCTCGTGAACGGTGTCCTATTTCCGTCATTCTCCGCATCGTGGCCGCGCACCTCGGTACCGGCGGCGACCGCGAACTCCGAGATGCTCGCGGGCGCGGCAGTCACCAGGGCGACATCACGTAACGCTCGCCCGTTCGTGGTCGGCGTGTCGACTGCCACCACCGGTCGTTCGCGGATCGGATACTCTCCGGCGAGGAACCGTTCGATCCCATCCGGATCGTCGCCGCTGGCGAGCGATGGGACCCTATCGACGTCGATCGGGAGGACGGGAACGCCGATGTCGGTGGCGACACACTCGCGGAGACCCCCATCGCCGACCGCAACGATCGCGTCAGGGTCGATGTCAGCGGTTTCGGTGCTGACGGTCTCGGTGGCGTCGTGGACGCCGCCGCCGGCCGTATCGACCGCGTCGACGATTGCGGTTGCGTCGGTCTCGGGGGCGACGACACCGACGCTGGTCGACTCACGACGCCTCGCCGGCTCGCCATCGCTCATCGGTTCCCGTTGCGCACGGTGGGCCAAAAGACTGCGGGGTCGACGCGATCGGCCGAACCACGGTCGGCACACCGGCGTCGACATCACACCGTTCGCCCGCGCCGATTGGCCGCTTCCCGAACACTCAAGCGAGGGACGGAACGATCGGTAGCGCATGACTAACTGGATCGGCGACGTGTTCACCAGCGATGTCGGCTGGAATCATCTCGAAACCCTCGTCGACATCGGCGATCGGATGGCCGGAAGCGACGGCGAACGCCGCGCTGCGGAAGCGACTCGCGACGCGCTGGCGAACGTCGGCGCGCGGAACGCCCGTTTAGAGGAGTTCGACATCCAGGGATGGACCCGTGGCTCCGCGGCGATCGGTGCCGGCGACAGCAGCCGCGAGACCATCGCGCTTCCGCGGAGTCCGGCGGGCGAGGTCGCGGGTGAGTTCGTGGATCTCGGCTACGGCCTCCCGAGCGACTTCGAAGAGACTGACATCGAAGGAAAGGTCGTGATGGTCGCGTCGAACGTTCCCGGCCACTACGATCGGTTCATCCACCGCCGGGAGAAGTACTACTACGCCGTCGATGGGGGTGCGGCCGCGTTCGTCTTCCGGAACCACGTCGAGGGCTGCCTCCCACCGACCGGGAGCGTCGGCACCGAGGACTCGCCGATCGGCGAGATTCCGGCGATCGGGGTGAGCAAGGAGGTCGGGTCGCGGCTCTCGCGGCGTCGGGAGGGCGAGACGATCGAGGTGTCGGTCGACGCCGACGCTCACGACGCGACCAGTCAGAACGTCCACGCCGATCTCGGTCCCGACACCGACGAGGCGGTGTTGCTGACGAGCCACGTCGATGCCCACGACATCGCCGAAGGGGCGATGGACAACGGGGCCGGCACCGCCGTGGTCGTGGAGGTGGCGAAGGCGCTCGCCGAACGCGAGGCGGAACTCGATACCCGCGTCCACCTCGTCGTCTACGGTGCCGAAGAGGTCGGTCTGGTGGGATCGGCCCACGACGCCAACGAGCGCGACCACGGTTCGATCAAAGCCATCGTCAACAACGACGGCGTCGTCCGTGGACGGACGCTCAGCGCCCACACTCACGGGTTCGACGCACTCGGCGAACTCGTTACTGGGGTGGCCAACGACTTCGATCACCCGGTCACGACGATCCCCGAACAGGGACCACACAGCGATCACTGGCCGTACGTCCAGTGGGGTGTTCCCGGCTATCACCTGATGAGCGAGACGGGCGACGAAGGGCGCGGGTGGGGACACACGTTCGCGGACACGCTCGACAAACTCGAAATCAGGAACCTCCGCGAACAGTCGATCCTTCTCACTGAACTGTGCGTTCGTCTCGCGGACGACGAGTTCGCCGTCGAGCACAAGGGGTCCGAGACGATCGCGGCGGCGCTCGAAGCCGAAGATCAGGCGGCAGGGATGAAGATCATCGGCGATTGGCCCTACGACGAGTGAGCCGATCGGCCCCCGCTCCGGCAGAGAACGAGACTTTTTAGCCCGCCGCCACCGGTCACAACCGTATGCGCGACGTGCTCGCGGCGTGGCGGCCGGTCATCGACAGGGAGATCGAGCAGTTGCTCCCCCGCGAGATCGACGCCGAGTACGTCGCCCGCGCCTTCGGCGAGCCGAGCTACGAGTACGACCCGGTCGCCATCCAGCGCGCGCTCCCCGGCCCGATCTGGGACCTGCTCGATCGGGGCGGGAAACGCTGGCGCGCGGTGGTCTGCTGTCTCCTGATCGACGGGTTCGGCGCGGACCCCCACGAGTATCTCCCCTACGCTTGCATCCCCGAAATCCTCCACAACGGGACGATCATCGTCGACGACGTCGAGGACGGCGCGACGATGCGCCGCGGCGAGTCCGCGCTCCACCGCGAGGCCGGGACCGACGTCGCGCTCAACGCGGGCAACGCGATGTACTTCCTTCCTCTGAACATCGTCGCGCACAACCCCGGCGATCTCGACGCCGAAACCCGACTCGCGATCTACGAGATGCTGATGTACGAGCTCAACCGGACGCATCTCGGCCAGGGGATGGACATCCACTGGCACAACGAGCAGGCCATCCGGATGACCGAGGCCCAGTATCTCGAGATGTGTGCGTGCAAAACTGGTTGTCTCGGCCGGATCGTCGCACGCCTCGCCGCACTCATCACGGGCCAGTCCGACGAAACCGAACGCTGCGCCGCACGCTACGCCGAACGGATGTCGATCGCGTTCCAGATCGGTGACGACATCCTCGACATCGAGAACGCCGACGAGGACGGCGGTGCGTTCGGCAAAGCCGTCGGCAACGACATCCGCGAGGGAAAGAAGACCCTGATGGCGATCCACGCCGCGAGCGAGGCCGCTCCCGAGCAGGCCGCGCGGCTCGAAGAACTCCTCTGGGCCGACGACAACTCCGACGACGAGATCCGCGAGGCGATCGACATCCTCCGCGAGACCGACAGCGTGGCGTACGCCCGCGAGCGCGCACTCGAACTCGCTGCCGAGGCGCGCGACGCCCTCCGCGAGCTCGATATCGACGACGAGATCGCCGACGATCTCGCCGAATTCACGCGGTTCGTCATCGAACGCGACGTCTGAGCGACCGGGACGAGGGCTTGGGCGGGGCGGTTGGCGGAGGCGGGGCGGTCCTGGCGGATGAAGGGCGAGGGTGCGCGAGCGAAGTGAGCGCACCCGAGGGCTTCGGCGGTGCTGTGTGGTTGTGGAGCGGTAGTCATACCGACTGTCCCGCGAGCGATCGTAGTGAGCGAGCGGGCCGAGGAACCCCTGAAAGGGGTGACGTTGGCTTTTTCCCCACGTTTTTGCAGGCGAAGGAGCGACCACAGGGAGCGACTGAGCGTAGCAAAAAGTGGATGCGTGGGACCGGATTTGAACCGGAGCCGGACGATCCGGCTCGCTGCGCTCGCCGGCTGCGACCGGCAGGGTTCAAATCACTCTGTTCGATTCCTGCTGCTCGCGGATTTGCTCGCAGCAGGAATGCGTGGGACCGGATTTGAACCGGCGGACCTCTACAGGACAGCGCCCTCAACGCTGCGCCGTTGGCCTGGCTTGGCTACCCACGCGCGGTTCGTTGATATCCCTTGATCGGGTAAAAACGCTTCCATTCGACGACCGTCTGGCCGCGACTCACACGCAATGGCTACCAGCCCCGTCTCGCTGTTCGATGCTGTTGCTCGTCGCTTGTCGGTCACGGGACCGTCGAGAGTGAGATTCTTCACTAGTGGATAGTCTCGATCGAATCGCCGTGGTTGTCGCCACGCGATCGTATCTCTGCTATATGAGTACGTTCGAATATTTCCGGGGAGTGAGAATCATACGAGAATTGCACTACTAGATAACCTATTCTAGGAAACAGGCTTTATTATGATGATGTACTAATTTTCAGAATTATCTTTAGACACAAATCTAAGTGGGGTGGCAACGACACCATGTCTCGTATGGAATCGAAGGGCGCAGCAAAAACGGTCGGAGTAGCACTTGTCGTCTGTTTGTTCGTCGTACTCGGAGCGACGGGGGCCGCACTCGCGGTCGGGCACGATACTACCGGGCCGGACAGCACGACACTACAGGATGGAGAGGGGCAACAATCACCCCATCTGAGTAGTCAGTACAGCCTGGCAGCGAACTGTAGCGATACATGCTGTACGGGCGAAAAGGACAGCGATGTCGTCGATATCGACGGCGATCGTAATCAGGTACGGGTCAACGCCGACGCGGCGGGTGTCGGTGGAGCTACCGGCGACTGTACGACGAACGCTGACAACGATATCGTCGATATCGAAGGCGATGGCAACGCCGTTCGCGTCGATATCGATTCGCCAGATACCAACGACGCGGATGAAGCGAGTGACGGGGCGAGCGATACGACTGGCAGCGACGGTAGCGGTACTGACGGTAGCGCCGATAACGGGGCCGATACCGCTGGCGGAGCGGATGGTGCAGACGGAACCGACGGTGCGGACGGAACTGATGGAGCGGATGGTGCGGACGGAGCAGATGGAACGAATGGCGCGGATGGTGCTGACGGAGCAGATGGTGCGGATGGAGCTGACGGAACGGATGGTTCCGATGGAGCAGATGGTGCGGATGGAGCTGACGGAACGGATGGTTCCGACGGAGCAGATGGCGCGGACGGGGCGGATGGTGCTGACGGAGCAGATGGAACGGATGATGCAGACGGAACGGATGGTTCCGACGGAGCAGATGGTGCGGATGGAGCTGACGGAACGGATGGGAGCGACGGTGCGGATGGGGCGGACGGGAGTGATGGGGGCGACGGTGGGGATGGGGCGGACGGAACGGATGGCGATGACAGTGGAGACGGAACGGACGGTGCGGATGGGGACGACGGGTCGGACGGTGACGACGGTGAACGAACCATTGTCGTTGAGGGCAGCGAAATCACCGTCGACAACGACATCAGCGACGAACGAGTGCAGGAGATCATCACTCAGATCCAAAACAACGTCGATACCGACACGACGGTCACCACCGAGACGATCAATCGGATCATCAACGAGAACAACATCAACAACACCGATATCAACAACATCGATCTCAGTGATCTGATCGATATCATCAACGATCCCGACGACGAGACACCCGACGATGGGAACGAAACACCGGGCGACGGGAACGAAACACCGGGCGACGGCAACGAGACGCCTGGCGACGGGAACGAAACACCGGGCGACGGCAACGAAACGCCCGACACCGCCGATATCAGCGTCACGAAAAGCGCGAGCATGGACGAAGTCGAGCTGAGTCTTCTGGAGGGTGGCGGGATCCTTCAGGCGAACGAGCCCGTGACGTTCACGGTGACCGTGACCAACGAAGGGCCCGCCACGGCGACGGACGTGATCGTCGACGACGAGGACGTCATCGCGGACATCGACGAACTCACCGACACGACGGCGTTCCTCGTCACCGGTTCGAGCGCGAGTCAGGGTGACTTCAACGCCGTCACCGGTGAGTACGACGTGGGATCGCTCGATCCGAACGAGTCCGCGACGCTCACCTTCGACGCGCTCGCGGTGTCAACCGACGCCACGCTCCTCGCCGATCCGCTCGCGGAGCTCAACGCGACCAACGTGGCCGAACTGGCTACGGTCTCCCCTGACGATCCGAACGCCGACAACGACGTCGGCAGCACGGAGGTCACGCTGGTGAGCGTCCTCGACGGCGGGCCTGGCGGCCCCGGTGACGGCAACGAAACCGGAGCAATCAACGTCAGCGATTGCCGTGACGCGCTCGTGACGGGCAACCTCACCGACGCAACCGTCGAGTTGGATCTCCTCAACGTGGGCACGGGCAACGACGAAACCGTCACGATCGGCCCGATCAACGGAAGCGAGAACGTCTCCGTCAGTGGTCTCGACGAGGTAGCGAGCATCGACCTCAGCACGGCAGTCATCGAGGAAGCACGACTGCTCGATGCCGACGGTACCGTGGTCGACACCGACACGACCGCCGATCTCGGCGTGTGTGTCGACGTGCTCGGGATCGAACTCGTCGATCTCGACACGGGACTGCTCCTCGATGCCGACGTGCTCGATGATCTCGACGACCCCAACGCGGCGACGCTCGCCGATCTCGTCGCCGAACTCGACGACACCGAGATCGAACTGCTGAACGAGGCGGTCGACACCGGCGAGATCACGAACCGAGAGATCATCGACCTCGCACGGGCGTTCGAGAACGACGAAATCACGCCGACGGAGCTCAACGACCTTCTCAACAACACCGTCGACCAGCTCGGGGATGCTCTCGATTCGCTGCTCGGCGGCATCCTCCCGCTGGACGCGAAACAAACAGCGTCGACGAACGCAACCACCACGACCGGCGGCGAGAACGCATCAGCGACGAACACCACGGCCAGCGAGGTCGGAGCCACGACGAACGCCAGCACGACGACCACCGGTGGCAACGGATCGAGTAGCCTCGGTGACGCCGTCGGGGCGTTCGGTATCGCTGCAGTCGGCCTGACCGCCAGCGGGATGCTGCTACGGAAGCAGCGACGGGAGTAACGGTCGAGTCGACTCGACCCTCTCGTTTCGCGGTTTCACTCGTCCGAGGAGTCGTTTTTCAGCCAATTGCGAGAGACCGAGTGGTACGTGTGAGTGTGGCTGAGTATGTGGCCACTTCGAGACTTCAGAACTCCCGACGTCTCGTCGTCCGAACTCAGAAACGAACAGCAGTCGATCAGTCGTCGGCGCTCGCGCGGTTGCCGTCGATCGTGGGGCGAGAAACCTCACGATCGGTCGCCTCGCCCGCGATGTCGTAGGGGTACTCGCCGGTGACACAGCCCATACAGAGGTCCTCTCTGGGGGTGTCGAGCGCGTCGGCGATCGCCTCGTGGGAGATGTAGGCGAGGCTGTCGGCACCGATCGTCTCGCGAACCTCCTCCGTCGATCGGTCGGCGGCCAGCAGCTCCTCGCGGCTCGCCATATCGATCCCCATGTAACAGGGTGCGACGATCGCCGGCGAACCGATCCGGAGGTGGACCTCCGCCGCGCCGGTATCGCGGAGCAGTTCGACGAGCTGTGTCGAGGTCGTCCCCCGAACGATCGAGTCGTCGATCAGGGTCACGGTTTTGCCCTCGACGGTGCTCTTGATCGGGTTGAGCTTCAGCCGGACCGCGCGCTCGCGCTCGTCCTGGGTCGGCATGATGAACGTCCGGCCCACGTATCGATTCTTCATCAGCCCCTCCGCGAACTCCACGCTGCCGTCGCCCTCGTTCGCGGCCTCCGCGTAGCCCGAGGCGAACGCGCGCCCGGAGTCGGGCACCGGCATCACGACGTCGGTGTCGATGCCGCTCTCGGCCCACAGCTGTCGGCCGAGTTCGCGCCGGGCCTCGTAGACCAGCTCGCCGTCGATCGTCGAATCCGGCCGCGCGAAGTAGACGTGTTCGAAGAAACACCGCGCGGTGTGATCGGGCTCGACGAGTCGATGGCTCTCGTAGCCCGCGCCGTCGGGTTCGAGTACCACGAGTTCGCCAGGTTTGACGTCCCTGATGAGTTCCCCGTCGAGCGCGTCGATCGCCGCGCTCTCGCTCGCGAGCACGTAGCCGTCCTCCAGCTCGCCGAGACACAGTGGCCGATTGCCTTGTGGATCGCGGAGCCCGAGCACCCGGTCGTCGTGCATCACGGCGAGCGAGTACGACCCATGTATTTTGCCCATCGTGCGCTCGACCGCCGCGACGAGATCGTCGTCGAGGAGGTTCCGCGCGAGATCGTGGGCGATCACCTCGGTATCGCCGTCGGAGGTGAACGCGTGGCCCAGTCCGGCGAGTTCATCCCGCAGTGCGCTCGCATTGACGAGGTTACCGTTGTGGCTCAACCCCAACGACCCGCTCTTGAACGAGACCGAAAAGGGTTGCGCGCACGACGAGTCGACGCTGCCCGCGGTCGGGTAGCGGACGTGACCGATCCCGTTCGGCCCGTTGAGCTCCGCGATGTCGTCCTCGGAGAACGCATCGCCCACCAACCCCATCTCGACGTGGGAATGCTGTTGGAACCCGTCGTGGGTGACGATCCCGGCCGACTCCTGGCCGCGGTGCTGGAGGGCGTAGAGTGCGTAGTAAATCGGCTGCGCGGCGGCGCGGTCGTCGAGCGAGACGCCGACGACCCCGCACTTCTCGTCCATTTACTCGCCGGCCTTCTCCTGCCAGGCGTAGTCGCGTCGCTTCGCGGATTTCCCGAACCCACACGACGCACAGACTTTCTTCGTCTTGTGGTAGGAGGCTTCACCACAGCGGCGGCATTTGACGTGAACGGTCTTGTTCTTCTTCCCCTGGCTCGGCGTTCCGGATCCGGTCATGGTGTTATCGTGACGACGTTGTCGCCGCGGATAATCGTTGTGCTCTCGACCGTCTCGACGCCGACTTCACCGGGAGTCGGCGGTTCAGCGTCGTTGCTGGCGGGTTCGAGCACCACGTTCATGTGCTGGTCGTAGCCCGCGAGCGAACCCGTGTAGATCTCGCCGTCTTTCAGCCGCACGGCCACGCTCTCGCCGAGCGTCGCTTCGAGTACGTCGAGCGGACGTCCTTCGGTCATACTGCGTCCTCGTTCGGTTCGACCCTTAAGCGTACCGTCACGCGGTCGCGCCGAGCGAACGCTCCGCCGACGAACTCGGACCTCGACCGCGAACACACACCGCAACCGCGGGTCAGATCTCGACGGCGAACGAGTCGTCGACATCGATACGCTCGGCGAACGTCCCCAGCAACGCCGCGAGCCCATCGAGATCGTCCGTATCGATCATCTCGACGGGCGTGTGCATGTATCGGTTCGGGAGCCCGAGGTTCAGCGACGGGATGCCGCCGCGCTGGGTGAAGATAGCGTCGGCGTCGGTCCCTGTTCGCGAGCCGGTCGCCTGAAGCTGGATCGGCGTCTCGTCGGCGTCGGCTGCCTCGCGCATCGCGTCGACCAGAACGGGATGGCTCGCGCCGCCGCGGGTCACGACCGGCCCCTCGCCGAGTTCGATCCCGTTGCTGCGCGTGCCCGGCGTCGCGGGCTCGTCGGTGGCGTGGGTCACGTCGACGACGATTGCGGCGTCGGGCGCGAGGTCGAATCCGACCATCTGAGCGCCCTGGAGACCGACTTCCTCCTGGACGGTGCTGACGGCGTACACCGTGGCGTCGACGTCTGCCTCGCTTGCTCGACGAAGTCCCTCCGCGGCGGCCCACGTCCCGATCCGGTTGTCCATCCCGCGGGCCGCGAGCCGTGTTCCGTGGAGTTCCTCGACTGTGGTCGCGATCGTGATCGGGTCGCCGACTTCGACGAGTTCGCACGCCTCGTCGCCGTCCGCGGCTCCGATGTCGACGTGCTGCTCGGCGATATCGGCGATCTCGTGGTCGTCGCGCAGGTGGATCGCGGCCTGACCGATGACGCCGGACACCGGCCCGTCGTCGGTGTGGATCGAGACGTGCTGGCCGCGCGAGACGGTCTTGTCCGCGCCGCCGATCGAGCCGAGGCGAACGAACCCCTCGTCGTCGATGTCGCGGACCACGAACCCGATCTCGTCGGCGTGGCCGGTGAGTGCGATGCTCGGCGCTTCGGGATCGCCCTCGTGAACCGCGATCGCGTTGCCGTAGTCGTCGGTCCGGACGTCGTCGGCGAACTCCGCGACGTACTCGGTCCAGACGCGCTGACCGCGCGTTTCGTACCCGGACGGGCTCGGCGTTTCGAGCAGGTCGTCGAGGAACGTACGCTGGTTCTCGTTCACAGCCACCGTATCGACGCCCCGGGTATGAACCGTTCGGAACCGGGGATGGAGTCCGAAACGAGCGCACGAGGACCCGGCACTGAAAGCCCAAACGAATAAGCCACCGGACCCCGAACGATCGCGGCATGGCAGACAAGCTAACCCTGCTCGAACTCCACCTGCACAGCGAGGACAACGAGTTCACGAGCGACGTCCAGCTCAGCTCCGACGTCGGCGAGCTGCTGCGTGATCGCCTCGGCTTCGGGGCCGGGAACTCGGAATCGGACACCGAGTTCTCGACCGACACCGACGACACCTCGTTCGGCACCGAAACCGACGACGACACAGAGACGTCGTTCGAGAGCGAGCCTGACGCCGGCGTCGACCCGCTCGGTGCGGACGGCGGCAGCGATGGTGCGGTTCAGGCGACCGACGACGAGGAAACGGGCGACACGGTCGTCGAGATCGACGAGGACGTGGCCGACGAGGACGAGGAGGAATCGTCGGGCAGCGCGCTGCGAAAACTGTTCGTCCTCGGGCTGCTCGTCGGGCTCGCGCTCGTCGCGAAGTGGTATCTCGGCGGCGACGATCTCGAAGACGAGTTCGCGATGGACGACGACGAGTTCGGCGTCGACGACTCCGAGAACGAGTTCGAGGAGCTGTAGAGGCGAAACCCTTTGCCCGGTCGGCGACATTCTTCGGTATGAACCTCCTGCGCAGCGTCAGAGCGGTGACCGAGGCCTCCGGCGATGGACTGATCGACTGGGCCGCCGTCACCGAGGCCGCACGGGCCGCCACCAACCCGGGCGATCTCACGCTCACCGCCGACGAGCGCGCGGGCTATGCGGCCGACGTTCGCGACGCCCGAACCCGGGTCCGGGAGGTCGGCGGCGTCTCCTTCGACCTTCCCGACACCATCGAGGTCCAGCACCGCCACCACTGGATCGACGCGAACATCGCGACGTTCGAGCGCATCATGGGGGCCCTCGACATCGAGGGACGGACGCTCGCCCCCGGGATCGCGCGGGTGGCGAACACCGGTTCGATGACCGTTGCGCTCGCGTTCCTCGCCAACAACGTGCTCGGTCAGTACGACCCACTCCTCCTCGCCGAGGGCGACGATCGGGACGGGGCGGGCGAGGGCGCGGCAAGCGGGGCCGACGACCACGCGCTCTACTTCGTCCATCCGAACATCCAGCGGGTCGCCGAGGAGCTCGACGTCTCACACGCACGGTTCCGACGGTGGATCGCCTTTCACGAAGTGACCCACGCCGCGGAGTTCGGCGCGGCTCCGTGGCTCTCCGACCACCTCGAAGCCCGGATGGAGCGGGCGGTCGACGCGCTCGGCGAGGGGGGCCTCGACCGCGAGGCGTTCCGCGAACTCGACGCCGCGATGACCGCGGTCGAGGGGTACGCCGAACTCCTGATGGATCGTGCGTTCGACGACGAGTACGCCGATCTTCGCGAGAAAGTCGAGGCACGACGACGGGGCCGTGGTCCGGTCTCCCAGCTCGTTCGGCGACTCCTCGGGCTGGGAATGAAGCGACGCCAGTACGAGCGCGGGAAAGCCTTCTTTGAGACCGTCGCCGACGCCCGCGGCGTGGAGGGGGCGAGCGTCGTCTGGGAGCAACCGGAAAACCTGCCGACGAACGCTGAGCTCGACACGCCTGAGCAGTGGCTCGACCGCGTGGCTTGAGCGGTGGGCGCGGTCGGCGTCGCCGTCGAAGCCGGCTTCGTCAGCTCCGAAAGCCGAGGCCACGGGGGAAGGCGAGCCAGACCACGACAGTCCCGACGACGAGTCCGGCGCACACCGCGAGCGCGAAGGTGAGAATCGAGGGCTCGCCCTGGAGCGTGATGAGGCCCGCCGAGAGCCCAACGAGAACGATGAATCCGATCTTGATGCGGCGCGACGCAGTGAGTCGTTCCTCCTGCGATACCGGACCGACCATCACCGCTCACCGGTCCCGTTGGTGGCGGTCGAGTCGTCCGTCGTGTCGGCGTCGGCGGTGCTCACGTGCATTCCGACGAACGCCCACTCGTCGTCACGGCGTTCGAGGGTGCCGCTCCACCGCGTCTCGTGTTCGCGGTATGCGCCGTCCTCGGTGTGTCGCCACGCCATCACCACGCTGTCGCTGAACCACGCACACGAGTCGCGTTCGGTCACTCGGAGCTGCTGGCTCTCGACGGTCCAGTCGTCGGTCATGTCGGTCTGTTCGTGGAGGCCCGCCTCGATCGCCTCGTAGCCCGCGAGTCGCTCGGTGATGCCGAACTTGACGATCGATTCCGACTCGGCGAAGAAGGGAGATAGCGGGTTGCCCGCACGGAGAGCGTCGTAGTACGCCTCGATTGTGGCTTCGGCGGTCATACTGGCTCGATGCGACGGTGGGATTTACGCCTACTGGAACCCGTGGTTGGTTTCGTTCTCGTCGACCAGGTCCTCGAGTTCGGCGTCGAGCAGGTCTTCGGCCTCCTCGAACTCGTTGGCGAAGTCGTCCAGCCCATCGGGGCGGTCGTACTGGTCGTACTCCATCGGGCCGTAGGCGGGGCTGTCGAGCGCGCCCATCACGTCCTCGAACAGTGCGTCGGGGGTCGTCGGCGCGTCGGCGTGGGTTTCGAGCACGCTTTCGAGTTCCGTTGCTGCCTGCTTGGCCTCGTCCTCGTCGGCCATCGGGGACTGGACGCCGAAGCGGCCCGCATCGCCTTCGGGAAAGAGGGGGTCGAGATCGTCGTCGATCCGCCGGGCGAGTTGGGTGCCGACGCCCTGGACCTCGAAGGGGTTCTTCGCGTAGGTCTTGAGCTGAAAAACGCCTGCCGAGGGGTGGCCGAGATACATGTCCTCGCCGATCCCCTGGTCACGATCGCCTGCGACCGCCCGCCAGCCGCCGGGGTCGGCCCCGGAATCGACCACGTCCTCCAAGATGTCCTGCCAGTCGCGAACGCGCATATCACTCCTACCGGCGTGGTGCGTATCAACCCACCGCTCGCGTTTCGGTACCGGAGTCTCGGCCACCGCGGCGGTGCGGTGACGGCGGCGGTGCGGTGACGGCGGCGGTGCTGTGGCGGTGCGGGCCTCGGTGGATCGAGGGCGAAGCCGTGAGCGCAGCGAACGGCTGAGGGCTCGGGCGGTACTGTGCGGTTGCGGGAAGCGCCAGCAGTTGTACCGGGAGCGAACGAAGTGAGCGAGCGGGTGTTTTTGACCCAGGTTTTTGCAAGGGGGGTCGCGTGAGCGAAGCGAGCGCGATCCCCCCGCAGTAAAAAAGTGGGTTCTAGTAACTGCGGACCTTCGGCTCGTACTCCTTGTCCTCGCCTTCGAGGATGACCGGTTTGTAGTAGAGGTCTGTCGCACCGCCGTCCCACGCGAGCATCGAGTGTTTGATCCACTCCTCGTCGTTGCGGTCCTGATACCCCTCGCGCCAGTGTGCGCCCCGGAACTCGGTGCGGGCGAGCGCCGAGAGGGTGATGGCCTCGGCGAGGTCGATCAGGTTTCTGGTCTCGATGGTGTGCTGGAGATCGGTGTTGAACGTGCGCGAGGGGTCGTCGACGTAGACGTCGTCGTAGGCCTCCCGCGCCGCGCGGATGTCTCGGAGGGCCTGTTTCAGGCCTTCTTCGTTCCGGAAGACGTTGACGTTCTCGGTCATCGCCTCCTGGAGATCGGCACGGATCGCGGCGTGCTGGCGACCCTCGTCTTTCTCCATCAGGTGCTCGATGCGTGCTTGCTCGGCTTCCAGCGCACGCTCGACGGTCTCGTCGATCCCGACCAGCGCCGCGCCGCCGTCGGTCGCGGTCGACTCTCCGCCGTCCGACGCTCGACCGCCGTCGGCAGCGACGTCGTCGGGTGAATCGAGCGCACCGGGCGACACCGGGCTGTCGTACTCGGCGCGCTCGATGCTCGCGGAGGGGCCGGTCTCGATCTCGGCGGGCTCCATCTCCTTGCCCGCGGCGTGGCGACCCGCGCGTGCGCCGAAGATGATGAGTTCGGGGAGTGCGTTCCCGCCCAGCCGGTTCGAGCCGTGGACCGAGACGCACGCGCACTCGCCGGCGGCGTAGAGACCCGTGATGCAGGTTTCGCCGTTCTCCGAGACCTCGATCCCACCCATCTCGTAGTGCTGGCCGGGTTTGACCGGCATCGGGTCGTCGAGAGGGTTGACGCCCTCGAAATCCTCCGCGAGGTGGATGATGTTTTCGAGCCGGTCGGTGATGCGCTCCTCGCCGAGGTGGCGCATGTCGAGCATCACGTGATCGTCGTCGAACCCGCGGCCCTCGTTGATCTCGGTGAGTTCGGCGCGGGCCACGACGTCCCGCGAGGCGAGCTCCCCGTCGTTGTTCGCGTACCCACTCTCGAACATGAACCGCTCGCCTTCCTCGTTGTAGAGGATGCCACCCTCGCCACGGACGCCCTCGGTGATCAGGACCCCGGTGGAGGGCAGCGTGGTGGGGTGGAACTGGACGAACTCCATGTCTTCGAGGGGGACGCCCGCTCGGTAGGCCATCGCCTGGCCGTCGCCGGTGTTCGCGACCGCGTTGGTGGTGTGGTCGTAGACCTGGCCCGGCCCGCCGGTCGCGAGGATCACGCCGTTCCGAGCTTTGAACCCCTCGACTTCCCCAGTTTGAACGTCGTAGGCGATCGCGCCGTGGCAGTTTCGGTCCTCGGGGTCGTCGTGGTCGGTGACGGCGAGCTGGGTGACGTACCACTCGTCGTAGACCTGAATACCTCGTTTGACGACCTGCTCGTACATCGTGTGGAGCAGGTGATGGCCCGTCTCCGCGCCGGCGTAGGTCGTCCGGGGGAACGAAAGCCCGCCGAACGGACGCTGGCTCATCCGGCCGTCGTCCTCGCGCGAAAAGGCCATCCCCCAGTGTTCGAGCTGGATGACCTCGCTCGGGCTCTGCTGGCAGAGGGTCTCGATCGCCGGGGCGTCCCCGAGGTAGTCCGAGCCCTTCATCGTGTCGTAGGCGTGGTCCTCCCACGAGTCGCCGTCCCGAAGCGCAGCATTGATCCCGCCTTCGGCGGCCCCGGTGTGGCTCCGCACGGGGTGGAGTTTCGAGACGAGCGCGACGTCCGCGCCCTCCTCGTGTGCCGCGATCGCCGCGCGAAGGCCGGCACCGCCCGCGCCGACCACGATGACATCGTGTTCGTGCATCTCTTGGTCGCGGTTCGACCTACCGAGACTTGAGGCTGTTCATGCCCGGCGTAGGGTTCCGGGTTTTCGACGGACGCCTTCAGGCCGAATACGGATTTGTGTTGGTGTTCAGCCGTTGCACGCCATCGATGCTATCGAATCCATCGTCAAACGAGTAGATGTACGAAATGTCGGTTTCACGTGCGTACGCGACGAGTATCGCATCCACGAGTGAGAGATGAGCGTACCCTTCATACACGCCGAGACCTGTGGTCCAGACCTCGTTGGTCGATCGTCGGATCTCGAATCCGGTGCTCTCACGAACCATCGAGAGGGCCTCGGTCGTCTCCTCGTGAGCGAGTTCCTGCGTGAGCGAGTTCCTGCGTGAGCGCGTTCCTGCGTGAGCGAGTTCCTGCGTGAGCGCGTTCCTGCGTGAGCGCGTTCATCGTCTCCGCGAGCACGAAATCGAGCACGACGCAAACCGGGAGATCGCGAGCGTCCGCTGCTGTCACGATCGAGAGGCCCTCGTCGTGGAACTGGTCGCGTTGCTGAAACGCGCCATAGAGCACGTTGGTATCCACGAGCGCGTGCTGGGCCACGCTACGACTCGTCGCCGGCGTCGTACTCGCCAGCGGGATCGAGGCCTGTGCGGTCGTGATCGAGCGTTTCGCTTTCGCCGTCGAACCCCTCGAACTCCGCGAACACGCCCGCCCGCTGCCGGACGACTTCGACCGAAAGTTCGCCGTCGCGCCACCGCCAGCGGACCCTGTCGCCGTCCTCGATGTCGGCCCGCTCGCGGATCGTCGCCGGGATCGACGCCTGATTGCCCGAGATCGCCCCTTCCTCGATCAACTCTGTCGCCTCGCTGGATTCGCTCATACTCGAACTATCGTCTCTGACTTCATAAAACCACACTACGAGCGACACTACACAACTGTGCCCCACGCCGATGGATCGCATTCGTACTCGACGACTCGCATCGGGTGCGCGACCTGCGCGAGCTGATCGACGACTACTTCGAGTTGGTGCTGGCGAAGCACGACGAATTGAGCGGTAGTGCGGTAGGTGAGTGACAGCAGTTGTACCGCGAGCGACCGTAGGGAGCGAGCGGGTGTTTTTGGTGCAGATTTTTACGAGTAGAGAGGTTCCAAAGGAACCTCTTACAGCCGGCGCTTCGCGCCGGCGATAGCGAGGGACGCGGAGCGTCCCTCGTACCGTGCGAACGGGCGGCGAAGCCGCCCGTGAGTAGAGAGCGGTGCGCGAGCGAAGCGAGCGCACCCGACGACGTAAAAAGGTGCTACCAGAACTTCAGGTTGTCCTTCACGGCCTCGCGCTTCATCTCTTGGATGTGCTCGGTCAGCGGGATGTCCTTCGGACAGACGTCGGTGCACGAGAACTGGGTCTGACACCGCCAGACGCCGTGCTCCTGTTCGAGGATGTCCATCCGGTGTTGTTTCATCTCCTCTTCCTCGCGCTCGTCCATCGCGAAGCGGTAGGCCTTGTTGATCGCCGCCGGGCCGAGATACTGGTTGTCGCCCGCCGCGATGTTACACGAAGACTGACACGCGCCACACCAGATACACCGCGTGCTCATCTTGATCTTCTCGCGGTTCTCCCGACTCTGGCGCTGTTCCTCGCCATCCGGGGTGTCGCCCTGGAAGTACGGCTCGACTGCCTCCATCTGGTCGTAGAAGTGCTCCATGTCGACCACGAGGTCCTTTTCGACCTCTTGGTGGGGCAATGGCTCGACCCGCACCGGAGTGTCGAGGTCCCCGACCTGGGTCTGACATCCCAGTCGCTGTGAGCCGTTGATGAACAGGGCGTCCGAACCACAGACTGCCTGGCGACACGAGTGCCGGAAGGTGAGCGAGGAGTCGTAGTGATCGCGCGCGTACATCAGCGCGTCGAGCACCGTCATCCCCTGCTCGAAGGGGATCTGGAAGTCGTCGAACCGGGGCTCTCGTTTGGCCTCGACCTCCGGATCGTACCGGAACACCTTGAGGGTTATTCGATCCTCGTCTTCGCCCGCGGCCGCCTCGGCACGCTCCTGACGCTCGGCCTCGTCGGCGCGTTTGCGTTCGAGCCGCCGATCCTGGGCGGTCTCCTCGGTGGGTTCGGTTTCGGGCTCGGTCTCGCTCTCGGTCTCTTGTTGCGGGATTTGCGTGCTCATTGTGGGTTAGAAACTCACGTCCATGCCGGTCATCGCCAGCGCGACACGGATGCCTTGGACGACGAGGAGGACACTCGCGGTGACGAGCACCGCCGCCACGGCCTTTTTCTGGGTGCCGCCGAGGCCCTGGTTCACGAGGGCGTTGTAGACGCCGTTGACGCCGTGGAACGTTGCGGTCACGAGGAAGAGCACCATCGTGGCGAAGTAGCCGACCTGGCTCATCCGCGCGGTCGTCCCGGCGAGGGTGATCTCGTAGGCGTGGTTCACGAAGTGCAGCAGCATGAAGTGGAAGGCGAGCACCACGATCAGGAACGCCGCGGTCACGCGCTGGGCGAACCACCGCCAGCCGCGCCGGTCGAACGAGGAGTAGCGTTCGGCCATCTAAAAGGCCCCCGTGAGGAACGTCGGAACGCTTGCGATGGCGATCGCGCCAGTGATGACGAGCGATGCGTAGAAGCTCTTGTCCTGGGATTCGAGGCCCACACCGAGATCGACGAACAGCAGCCGGATCCCGTTGAGGATGTGAAAGACCGCGACCGCGAGCAGACCGACTTCGAGAATGCGAACGAGCAGGAGTGCTTCGAGTCCCCCGAGCGTCTGGTTGTACACCGATGCGCCCGAAATCGCCGTGCTCAGGACTGCGATGTGGGTGAACAGGTAGCCGATCAGCACCCAGCCGGTGAACTTGTGAAAGATCCACGCCCACATCCCGGCCGAGAACTCCCGCCACCGACCGAAGTCCTCGACGAGACCCCGCTCGTACGACTGACTCATGTATCGGAGCGTAGGACCGATCCGGTATAGTCGTTACGTACCCGGACGCACGTGCCGTCGTCGGATCGACGCTTCTCTCTGCTGGGTGGACTGTTCGGGCCGTCAGCCGGCGCGGTTCTCCTGACTCGACTGCTCGCGTTCGAGCGCGCGCCGAGTCGAAGCGTCGAGTTCGACGAGATGACACACCGGGTTGCCTGGATACACGAGCGGGTTCTCGAGCACGCCGACCAGCAGTCCCGTGAACGGCGCTGTCACGGTTTCGCTTGCGGTCTTGAACGGATCGGTGATCGTACAGACCGATTCGCCCTCCCGGACGAGGTCGCCGCCGTCGTAGTGCATATCGACGAGCCCCCCGACGTCGGCCCGGAGCCACGTCTTTTCGGACGCGCCGTCGATGACGGTGCGCCAACCGGGCCACCGGACCGCGTCCGTCCGCCGCAGCCCGAACTCCGCGAACACACTCTCGACGCCCGCGAGCGCGCGGTCGATCAGCTCGCGCTGGAACCGGTGGGCCTCACCCATCTCGATCGTGACCGTGGACGTCCCCCGCTCGGACGCCTCGCGTCGCAGGGTCCCTTCCGGACCAGCCCCATCGATCACGACGTTCGAACCGAACGATTTCGCCACCCGCTCGACGCCTTCCGTTTCGGTGTCGGCCCGGACGTGGAGCATGTTGGTCCGGCCCCGGGTCGAGGTGTGGAAATCCAGCCCGAAATCGCCCGGTTCGATGAAGTTCCCGAAGATCCGATTCGCCATCCGGCGGGCGCTGGTCCCGGTCTCGTTTCCGGGAAAGGATCGATTGAGATCGCGGTCGTAGATCGGGAGATACCGCTGCTGGGCGAGGAAGCCAGGGACGTTCAACACCGGGAGACAGATCAACGTCCCGTGGAGATCGGTGTGATCCCACTCGTGGGCCACGGTTCTGACGACCTCGATGCCGTTGAGCTCGTCGCCGTGGGCCGCCGCAGTGAGGACCGCGGTCGGTCCCGGCTCCGCCCCGTTGACCACGGTGACCGGAATCCGGACCGGATCGCCCATGTAGGTCTCGCTGATACCGTATCTGATGTTCTGGGTTTCGCCAGGCGCGACCTTCCCGCCGTCGTACGTGAAGGCCCCCTCGTGACTCATCACCCCCGTTCGGCAAGCCGAGAATAAAACCCTCGCGTCCCCGCCGGGGATTCGCGAGTCGTTCGTCATATACAAGCGCCACAGCTTTGTCCCGAGCCATCGACCGAACGCCATGACGAACGCCGACGACCCAGTCCGGGTGGGAGTGTTGAGCCTCCACAACAGCAAGGAGACGAAGGCCATCCTGAACGCGGTCGAGGACCTCGGACACACGCCGGTGTGGCTCCGGCGGGAGAACACCGCGGTTTCGATCCGCGACAGTGAGGTCGGCGTCGAGCCCGAAGTCGACGTGGTCGCGAACCGACTCCTGCTCTCGAACACCGAGGAGCCCGCCGAGGGCTTAGGATTGGCGGCGACGTTCGAACGCATCCGCCCGATGCTCAACCGTCCGGGACCGACCCTCACCGCGATCCACAAGTTCGCGACCGCCGCACGACTCGCCGACTGGAACGTGAGAGTGCCGGACGCGCTGCTCGCGCTCTCGAACGATCGGCTAAATCGTGGCCGCGAGCAGTTCGGCGACGTCGGGGTGTACAAGACCGCGATCGGCACCCACGGCGGCGGGACGTGGAAAGTCGATCTCGACGAGCCCGTGAACCCCAAAGTCGGTAATCGTCAGGCGTTCCTTCAGGAACTCATCGAGCGCGACGCGACCGAACACCGCGACCTCCGGGTGTACGTCGTCAACGACCGGATGATCGGCGCGATGCACCGGTACGCACCCGAGGGCGACTGGCGGACCAACGTCGCGCTCGGCGGGGCGGTCGAGAACGTCACCGACGAAATTCCCGACGAGGCCAGAGAGACCGCGCTCTACGCCGCCGACGTGATGGATCTCGACTACGTGGGCGTCGACCTCATCGAGGGAACGGATGGCTGGCACGTCCTCGAAATGAACCCGACGGCGGGATTCAAGGGGCTCTACGAGGCCACGGGGAAGAGTCCCGCACCCTACATCGCGAAGCTCGCTATCGAGCGGGTCGGCGGAGAGGTCGACGACGACCGTGTGGCGGAGATCTCGACGACGCTCGACGACTCCACACCGTCCAGTATGCCCCGTCCCGAGCGGCCCGCACCCGGCCAGACCCCGCTGATCGGCTACATCGAGGACGTGGTGGTGAGCGGCACCAGCGGCTCGCGGTCGACGCTCGCCAAATCCGACACCGGTGCGACCCGGACCAGTATCGATACCTCGCTCGCGGCCGAGATCGGTGCTGGCCCGATCAAGAGCATGACCCGCGTCAGGTCGGGAAGTTCGAAATCCGGGAAGGCACGGCCGGTCGTCGACCTCGTGGTGGGGATCGGCGGCACCCAGCACACCGTGACCGCAAGCGTCGAGGATCGGAGCCACATGAGCTACCCGCTCCTGCTGGGTCGGGACATCCTCCAACACTACCAGGTCGACGTCAGGCGGCGCGCCGACAGCGACGACGACCCAAGAGAGGAGGCGGAGCGTCTCGAAGAGTAGTGCCACCGCTCCTTCCGATGAAGCTGACGTCAGCAACTGGCGAGACTGTGTCGAAGCAATGGGATCGTCGAGGGTCGCTGTACCGCAGAAAGCGACGCAAACGCAGGAGGGGACGGACAGACGATCATCGCACCTCCCACGTCCCGACTGGGTGGTGGCGGGTCAGCCGGGATGTGTTCGTTTGATTGTCGGAGTAAAAAACCTATCGGCCGATCAGGATTCGTAGTGTGCCCAGAGGTAGCGAGTGGCGATCGATCGGTACGGTCGCCACCGTTCGGCGAGTTCGTGCATCTCCTCGCGGGTCATCTCACCGTACAGGGATTCGATTCCGCGGCGCACCGCGAGATCGCCGATCGGGAACACGTCCTCTCGGCCGAGGACGAAGATCAGATACATCCGGCCGGTCCACGCCCCGATACCACGGATTTCGGTGAGGTGGTCGATCACCGCCTCGTCGCTCTCGTCCGCGAGGCCCGCTCGGGTGAGATCGCGTTCCTGAAACGCCCGCGCCGCGTTTCTGACGTACTCGGTCTTCGCCTCGCCGAGACCGGCGTCTCGGAGGGCTTCTTCGTCGGCTCCCAGCACCGTTTCGGGGGTGACCTCCTCCAGCAGATCGAACACGCGCTCGCGTACGGCGGCCGCCGAGGCCGTCGAGATCGATTGGTTGATGATGGTGACCACGAGTCGCCGGAACTCGTTGTCGGCGGGTTCGAGTTCGAGCGATCCGTGCTCGTCGATCAACTCGGCCATCACCGGATCCTCCCTGAGTTCGTCCATACCGATCCCTCGTCCGCGGTGCGTTTGACGATGGCGTTGTTCGTCGATCTGGGTCTGTCCCGAGCGGCGTCGGCCAACGAAACAGCGCCGGGCGCACTCGTGTGCGCCTCGCTCACCGTCGCAGTTTTCCGTTCGTCACCTCACAGCAGTCCGGCAACGACGAGCAGCGCGAGCGAGACGACGCTCGCGACGAGAAACCACGGCCGCGCCGCCGTCGCCGCGGTCGCGGTCGACGACCCGGAGGACGGATTGAGCCGACGAAATCCGACGACCAGTACGATCGCGAGGACGAGCCACAGCCCCACCATCGACAGGACGAGATGGCCACGCCCTGTCGACGTGAGCGACTCGGCGGTGTACAGCGTGCCGGCGAGGTGCCCACCCGAGAACAGCAAGAGGAGCACCGAGGCGATCGTGAGATACCCGAATCGCCGGGTGATGAGCGAGACTGCCTTCTCGCCGAGCAGCTCCCGGCGCGCTGCGGGGACCACCATCCCGGCGATCACGAGCGTACCACCGGTCCAGAGGGCAGCAAAGACGGTGTGGACGGTCATGACTGCATCGAGCACCGTCGTCATCGGCGACCGCCCGTCTCGGACTGTACTTCCGTCACATCACCGCCGATCGCCCGACGTGACGTCGTGGCATCGGTTCCGACGGCGGTCGCGGCCCGTTCTCGTGGTTCGTCCCGAGCACCTCCGTGTCTCATCGCCGGTGGGTTGGAGGCTGGCACGTAAACACCGATCGAGTAGCGACGAGTACACCCGCGACGAGGGACGGTGGGGTTAGAACCCTTTGCCGAGGAGTTCGCGCGCGATCACGTTCTTCTGGATCTCGCTCGTACCCTCGTAGATCTGGGTGATCTTGGCGTCCCGGTAGAACCGTTCGACATCGAAGTCGTCGACGTAGCCCGACCCACCGTGAATCTGGACGGCCTCGTCGGCGACGTCGACCGCGACCTTCGAGGCGAACTCCTTCGCCATCGAGGCGAGCGTGGTGAGCTGCTCGTCGGTGTTTTCGACGCTCCACGCCGACTTGTAGGTGAGCTGGCGGGCGGCCTCGGTCGTGGTGTGCATGTCGGCGAGCTTGTGCTGAATCGCCTGGAAATCGCCGATCGGCCGGCCGAACTGCTCGCGCTCCTGGGCATAATCGAGTGCCCGCTCCAGTGCGCCCTTGGCGATGCCGACGCCCTGGGCGGCCACCCCGGTCCGGGTCTCGTCGAAGAACTGCATCTGCTGGAGGAAGCCCGCGCCGCGAGTACCCAGAAGGTTCTCTTCGGGGACGCGAACCCCGTCGAGGAGGAGTTCGGCGGTGTCCGATGCCCGAATCCCGAGCTTGCCGGTGATCTTCTCGGCGGTGAACCCCTCTCTATCAGCCTCGACGATGATCTGGCTGAAACCATTATAACGGCCCTCGGCGTCGGGATCGGTCTTACAGAGCACGACGAAGAAATCGCCGACCGAGCCGTTGGTGATCCACATCTTGTTGCCGTCGATCACCCACTCGTCGCCCTCCTTCTCCGCGCGGGTCGAGACCGAGGAGACGTCCGAGCCGGTGTCGGGTTCGGAGATCGCCGCGCCCATGATCGCCTCGCCGTTCGCGAGCGGCCGCAGGTACTCCTCTTTCTGCTCGTCGGTGCCGAACTCCCGGATCGCCTCGCTGCCGAACCCGGTGCTCGACACACAGAGGCCGATCCCTGGATCGACCGCGAACAGCTCCTCGATGACGAGAGCGGTTTCGAGGGTGGAGTAGCCCGCGCCGCCGTACTCGACCGGGATGCTCGCGCCGAGCATCCCCATCTCGGCGGCGGTCTCGATCAGGTCGTGGGGATACTTCTCCTCGCGGTCGTACTCACCCGCGATCGGCGCGATCTCGTTTTCGGCGAACCGTCGGACCTCGTCGCGGATCTGTCGTTGCTCCTCGGAAAGCGCATAGTCCATGATCGGTCATTACAGACCCCGGTGACAAGTAGCTTCGTACCCAGAAATAAACTCACGAGGAGTTTCTAAACTCATCGATCGGGGCGGCGATCGACGGTGTCGTTCCACGGCGAAGCTACGGGAGGGAAACGTTGAAACCACGCGGGCGAGACCGACTAGTGAGTCATGAACGCCGAGGACATCGAAACCATCGCGGTGCTGGGCGCGGGGAACATGGGACACGGCATCGCCGAGGTCGCGGCGCTCGCGGGCTACGAAGTCAGGCTGCGTGACATCAACGAGGAGTTGGTTGAAAGCGGCTACGACGACATCGAGTGGAGCCTCGGCAAGCTCGAAGAGCGCGACCAGCTGAGCGAGGAGGAGGCCGACGCCGCGCTCGATCGCGTGACGCCGGTGGTCGAGCTCGGAGATGCGGTCTCCGAGGTGGACTTCGTGATCGAGGTCGTGCCCGAGAAGATGGACATCAAACAGGACGTCTATCGGGAAGTCGAGGAGCACGCCCCCGACGAGGCGCTGTTCGTCACGAACACTTCCTCGCTCTCGATCACCGACCTCGCGGAGGTCACCGACCGACCCGAGCGGTTCTGCGGGATGCACTTCTTCAATCCTCCTGTGAGAATGCAGCTCGTCGAGGTGATCGCCGGGGCCGAAACCGCCGACGAGACCCTCGACACCGTCGAGGCGCTCGCTGAGGGGTTCGGCAAGACACCCGTGCGCGTCCGGAAGGACAGTCCGGGGTTCATCGTCAACAGAGTTCTCGTGCCGCTGATGAACGAGGCCGCGTGGCTGGTCGAGGAGGACGTCGCCACGATCGCCGAAGTCGACAGCGCGACCAAGTTCGATATGGGCCTCCCGATGGGGAGCTTCGAACTCGCTGACCAAGTCGGGATCGACGTCGGCTACCACGTTCTCGAGTACATGCACGAGACGCTGGGCGGGGCCTACGAGCCGAGTCCGTTGCTCGCCGAGAAGGTCGAGAACGACGAACTCGGCAAGAAAACCGGAACCGGATTCTACGACTACGAAGACGGTGAAGGGGCCGATATTCCGACCGATGCCGGCAGCGAGACGATCGAATCCCGACTCCTGGCGGTGATGGCGAACGAGGTCGCGAAGCTCATCGGTGGCGACGTCGCGCCGGCAAGTGACATCGACGAGGCCGTAATGCTCGGCGCGGGTTTCCCGAGCGGGCCGGCGAAGCTCGCGGACGAACGCGGGCTCGAGGATCTCCACGCCACGCTCGACGACCTCCACGGCGAGACCGGCGCAGCGCGGTACGAACCCGCCGACTACCTCGCCGAGGCCGCCGAATCGGGCGGGTTCTACGACCGCAACGGTGACGGCGACACGGGGGAGGTCGCCTTCGAGAACATCGAGGTCAGCTACCCCGGCGAGCAGGTCGGGAGGATCGCGCTCGATCGGACTCACCGGATGAACACGATCAACCTCGACCTGCTCGACGAGCTCGGGACCGCGATCGATCAGTTAGAAGCCGACGACGACGTGCGCGCACTCCTGATCGTCGGCGCGGGCGATCAGGCCTTTTCGGCGGGCGCGGACGTCCAGTCGATGGCCGCGAGCGCTGCCCCGCTCGACGCGATCGAACTCTCACGAAAGGGCCAGCAGACGTTCGGCAAGCTCCAAGAGTGCGACATGCCGGTCGTGGCGGGGATCGACGGCTACTGTCTCGGCGGCGGGATGGAGCTCGCGACGTGTGCCGACCTCCGGATCGCGACCGAGCGCACGGAGTTCGGTCAGCCCGAACTCGACCTCGGGCTCCTCCCGGGCTGGGGCGGTACGCAGCGCCTCCAGCAGATCGTGGGGATGGGCCGCGCGAAGGAGATCATTCTGACCGCCGAGCGCTACGAGGCGAGCGAGATGGCGGAGTTCGGGTTCGTAAACGAGGTCGTCGACGGGGACCTCGAATCCGCGGCGTTCGAGCAGGCCGCGGACCTCGCTGCCGGTCCGCCGATCGCCCAGAAGTTCACGAAACGCGCCATGCTTCGTGGCTGGGAGGACACCGACGCAGGCCTCGAAATCGAGTCGCAGGCGTTCGGCCACCTCGTCAACACCGACGACCTCATGGAAGGCGTCACGGCGTTCATGGGTGACGGCGAGCCCGAGTTCGAAGGGAAGTAGATCCGGAACGGAACGCTTAAACTCGGGTATCGGAAACGAAAGACCGTAGCTAGCTCCGTTGGTGTAGTCCGGCCAATCATGCGGGCCTTTCGAGCCCACGACCTGGGTTCAAATCCCAGACGGAGCGTTCTTCGGCCGAATTTTGCCGGAGACTGTTCTATAACTGGTCCGGAAAGCGGTCGCTACTGTCGACTAGCCGACGGTCAACGCACGAGGCTCTTCGATAGAGAATGAGTCTGGAGGTCCATGATATCGCCCCTCGCGGAACGCTTATTACCGAACGGGGGTTGTGTCTATTTGCAATGGCAACAGGTACGGTCGACTTCTTCAACGACACTGGCGGCTACGGTTTCATCGACTCTGAGGACTCCGAGGAGGACGTCTTCTTCCACATGGAAGATATCGGCGGCCCGGATCTCGAAGAGGACACCGAAGTCGAATTCGACATCGAACAGGCAGACAAAGGACCCCGAGCGACCAACCTCACCCGACAGTAAGTCGGCCGGCGGTCGCACGAACGACGAAACGACTTACATCCGTTTTCACGAAGCTCACCACGGTAGTCACGACCATCTCGAACGACTGTCCGTGGCCACGAGCGTAACGATCAGAACGTCCGATTCTCGCGAACCGACATGTTCCGAAACCCTTACTTGACTGACTGGCCAGTTAGCAGCAACGAACAATGACCGACGAACTCATTCGTGCGACCTACGCCGCGCTCTGCAAACATGGCTATGCGGATCTCACGATGCAGGACATCGCGGACGAGTCGAGCAAAAGCAAGGCCGCGCTTCACTACCACTACGACACCAAGCAGGACCTCCTGCTCGCCTTTCTCGCCGCACTCTACGAGGACTTCACCGACCGACTCCGGGCTCCGGATGACGACGATCCCGCGGCGCGGCTCGTGGCGTTCATCGATAGAGCGCTGACGCCGCCGGAGCGCGACGACCAGCGCGCGTTCCAGACCGCGATCCTCGCGATCAAGGCCCAGGTCCCCTACGACGACGCGTTCGGCGAGCGGATCGCGGAGTTCGACGCGTTCGTCCACGACCAGTGCCGGGCAATCGTGACCGAGGGGATCGAGCAGGGCGTCTTCCGCGACGTCGATCCTGACCGGGTCGCGACCTTCCTCGTGACGCTGTTCAATGGCGCGCACGTCCGCTGGGTGACCGAGGGACAGTCGGCCGACGTCACCCAGGAGCTGTTCGTCGAGTACGTCCGGAGTCAGTTACTCGCTAACGGCTGGGAGGTCGCCGCCGAATGAGGATTCGGGAACGGCTCGCCAGCGTGTTCAAGTCGCGCGAGGAGTTCGATCTCACGTCCGGCGGCATCGCGAAACCCCTCTTTTACCTCTCGCTGCCGCTCGTGATCACGAACCTGCTCCAGACCGCCTACAACCTCGCTGATACGTTCTGGCTCGGCCAGTACAGCACGGACGCGCTCGCGGCGATCAGCTTCGCGTTCCCGATGGTCTTCTTTCTCATCTCGCTCGCGCTCGGGCTCTCGGTCGCCGGCAGCGTTCTCGTTGCCCAGCATACCGGCGCTGGCAACGAGGAGCGCGCCGCCTACGCCGCCTCCCAGACGGTCTCGATCGCGATCATCGGCTCGATCGTGCTGGGGCTGCTCAGCTACCCGTTCGTCGACGAGTTCGTCCGGCTGCTCGGTGCGTCGCCCGCCGTCGCGGTGCTCGTGACCGAGTACATGCGGGTCTACGCGTTGGGGCTCGTGTTCGTGTTCGGCTTCTTCATGTTCGTCTCGCTGATGAGAGGCTACGGCGACACGATCACGCCGATGCTCGTGATGGCCGGGACGGTCGTGCTCAACGTCGCGATCGATCCGATCTTGATCCTCGGCTGGGGGCCGGTCCCCGAGCTCGGCGTCGAGGGCGCGGCGATCGCGACGGTGTTCTCACGCGCGATCGCGTTCGTCGTCGGGTTCGCGATCATGGTCCGTGGCTCGCGCGGCGTGACGATCAATCTCCGCGATATGGTTCCCGATCCGGAGTTCGCCAAGACGCTCTTCCGGATCGGTATCCCGGCGTCGATCGAGGGGACCGGCCGGGCGATCTCGATCAACCTGATGCTGGTGATCATCGCGACGTTCTCGACGTCGGTGGTCGCCGCGTACGGCATCGGGACACGGGTGTTCTCGGTCGTGTTCCTGCCCGCGATCGCGCTCTCGCAGGGCGTCGAGACGATGACGGGCCAGAACGTGGGTGCTGGCAAGCCGGACCGCGCTGCACAGACCAACCGCCTCGCAGCGAAAGCGATGTTCGTCGGTCTCACCGTTCTCGGGATCGTCTCGTGGATCGCGGCCGACCCGATCGTGGCGGTGTTCACGTCCGACGCGGCAGTGATCGACATCGGCGCGCGATTCCTCCGCTACGTCGCGCCGACGTTCGGGTTCATCGGGATCATGTACGCCTACACCGGAGGCTTCCGCGGCACCGGTCAGACTACCGTCGCCGCCGCGATCTCGATCCTGATGCTCGGGGTGATCCGAGTCCCGTTCGCGTGGCTCGTCGCCGACCCGCTCGGCACGCCGGGCATCTGGCTCTCGTTTGCGATCTCGAACGTCGCCGGCGCGGCGATCGCGTACCTGTGGTTCCGGCGCGGCGGGTGGCGCTCGACCGACCTCACCGGACAGCACGGGCGGACGGGCACGCCGGACGCTCCGGACGCGGACGCCGCAGTCGACGACTGACGGGCCGCCAGCCGCGCTCGCAAAACGGAATCAGCCGTCCAGCCGGTCGTACACCGCTTCAACGCTGATCATCGGCTCCGGGTAGTCCTCGCCGAGCTGGACGCCGTACATTTCTTGTTGGACCGACGAAAGTTTCCAGGGTTCGTGACAGGCGTCGGCAGGGAGCGCGTCGAGTTCGGGCAACCAGTGTCTGATGTACGCCGCATTCGAGTCGTAGCGCTCGCCCTGGCCGAGCACGTCGAAGTAGCCGTCGCGCGAGTCGTTGCCGACGCCCGCCTGGTACGCCCAGTTCCCCCAGTTCGAGCACACGTCGTAGTCGACGAGTCGCGACTCGAAGTACGCCGCCCCTTTTCGCCAGTCGATCCCGAGCGCGTCGGCGAGGAAGCTCGCGACGTTCTGGCGGCCACGGTTCGACATGAACCCTGTCTCGTTGAGTTCGCGCATGTTGGCGTCGACGAACGGAACCCCTGTGTCGCCGGCTGCCCACCGCTCGAAGGCCGTCTCGTCGTGTCGCCACTCCTTCGTGACGTCCCGAATCCCCGTCGGCGTGAAGAAATCGGCACCGTGCTTTTCGAACTGGAACGTCATGAAATCGCGCCAGAGGAGTTCGAAAACGAGCCAGTACGTCGAGTCGTTGGCAACTCGTTCGCGCTCGTACCGCTCGACGTGCTCGTGGATCAGCCTGGGCGAGAGACAGCCGACCGCGAGCCACGCCGAGAACTTCGAGGAGTAGTCAGCACCCAGGAGTCCGTTCCGGGTCTCTTTGTACTCGCGCAGGTGATCGCCCTCCCAGACGTACTCCGTCAGCCGCCGGAGCCCAGCCGACTCGCCGCCGACGAACTCGATCGCCGCCCGATCGTCCGGTTCGCGTTCCTCGATCCCAAGGTCACCTGGCGTCGGGATCGTGCCCGGTTCGTCGCCAGCGCTCTTTGGAAGGACGATCGACGTGGGGGCATCGAGGGGATCGCGCACCGTCGCACCGTCCTCGACGGTCTGTCGCCACGGCGTGAACGTGTCGTCGATCCGTTCGACGCGAGTCGGGAGGTCCTCGACGTGATACAGCGTCTTGCCCCAGAAGTCACGACTATCGATTCCGTGCTCGTCGAGCCCGTCGGTCACACCGTTCTCGATGGCGCGCTCCTCGGTCGCTGGCGTCGTGTGGTAGTGGACGATGTCGGCCCCGTGTTCGGCAGCGAGTTGCGGAACGACGTTCTCGGTCTTTCTCTGTCGAACGAGGAGGTCGCCGCCCGCCTGGCGCAGCGATCCTCGGAGGTCACGGACGCTATCGACGAGGAATCGCGCTCGGTAGGGACCGGTCTTCGGGAGATCGAACATCGTCTCGTCGAACTCGCGCGGGTCGAAGCAGTACACCGGGAGCACAGTATCATACTCGTCGACGGCGCGGACGAGTGCCTCGTTGTCGTGGGTCCGGAGATCGGTCCGGAACCAGACAACGGCGGTGTCGGTCATCGCCTTCTGGTACGCGATGGAGCCACAAGACCCTCCGTCTTCAGGCGAGCCATTCGTCGGGTTTCGTGTCGTAGTCGACGTCCGTCGCCGCGATCTCCTCGACCGCCTCCCACGCCAGGTCCTCGGTGGTGAAGCTCTCGCCGTCGTAGCGGATGAGCTTCCCGCGCTCCTCGGGGTCGGGTTCGCGCTCGCGGCGCTTCGCCACTTCGAGGTCGTGTTCGTCGATCTCCTTCACGACGGTCTTCAGGTTCACGGGCCGTCCCCAGAGGTCGTAGACGCGTTCGAGGGTCTGTTTCGCCTGTTCGACGTCGAGCATCACGCCGTTGTAGTGGTGGGCGAGGAGGAGTTCGTTGCGGTTGTTGTAGTTGCCGTCGTGAACGGTGATCGTGGGTTTGCCGAAGTTGGTGAACTGGAGCAGGAGCTTCTTCTTGACGTCCTCGTAGTCGGTCGAGGTCGCCCGGAAGTCCCGGGTCGCCTGGGTGTACTCGTAGGTGAAGTAGTCGTTGTCGTCGACGAACTCCTGGGTGAGGAACTCGTCGATGAAGGTGACGTCGTTGTGGCTCTCGCGGATCTCGAACATTCGGTTCCATCCCGCCGACCGATCGATCTCGGCGAGCGCGTCGTCGACGCTCTCGTAGCGCTCCCCGTCGAACAGGTAGCGCGAGACGCGTTCGAGCTCCTCGCGACTCGTCCGCCGGACGAATCCGCGATTCCGGGGTTTCGCGAGCGAGTAGTGGCGCTCGGCCATCCCCGCCTCGGTCAACACCTTCCAGGGATAGCTCTCAACGTCGATCTCGCCTGCCCGTGCGCGTTCGAGGGATTCGCCGTCGATCCGCGGATCGTCGGGATCGAGCGCATCGAGTCGCTCCCGCGAAATCACGTCGACGGTCGGATCGGGCGCGAGCTGTTCTTGAACGGTCTCGAAGTCGATCACGTCGTGGAAGTTCCGCCATGTGATCCCCTCGACCCGGAGTAGACGTTCGATGACCTCGCGGCGATTCACGGAGTTCTCGATGTACTCCCAGAGTTCCTTGCCGAGCTTGTAGGGGTTGAGTCCGGGCGAGCCGAGCACGCGTGCCTGATGGTCGGCGTAGTTCAGGAACTCGTCGGCCCCCGCGAACGTCTCCTCGCCCATCATCATCGACTCCCAGTACGCCGCCCACCCCTCGTTCATCACCTTCGTCATCCGCTGGGCCGCGAAGTAGTACGCCTCGCGTCGAAGGATTTCGAGGACGTCGCGCTGCCATTCGGTCATCTCGACCGCCTTGCCCGCCTCCTCGTCGTACGCCATCCCGTGTCGCCAGAAGAAGGCGAGCAGGTCCTGTTCGGGCTCTTTCGGGATCGTGGCGGTCTCCTCGTCGTCGCGCTGGGATTCGAGCCACTCCTCGTCGAACACCTCGTCGACCACGTCCGCCCCGAGATCGAGGTCGTCGAGCTGGTCGGCGATGTCGTCGAGTTCGACGGTTTCACCCTCCTCTTCGGTCGCGCTCGAAAACGCCTGGTGGCGATCGATGTTGGTGTCGAGACACTGGATCGTGTCGATCCACTTCTCGACGTCCTCGCGGTCGATCTCGGGATCGCTCATGTACTCGTCGATCGTGTCGGCGTGGCGCGCGAGCATCGTCGCGGCGTTCGGGGTCTCGCCCCCCGTGAACAGCCCGAACCACTGGTTGTGTGCGAAGAAGTCGGCGTGGGCCTCGACGTGGGTGATGACCGCCTTCTGGTCGGCCAACGAGTTCGATTCCTGGAGGAAGGCGTGAGCGGGATCGTCGTTGTTGACGATCTCGAAGGCCTTCCCGCCGAGGAACTGGGTCTGTTTCTGCTGGCGGTCGTACTTCATCCCCCACCGCCAGTGGGGGTACCGCGTCTGGAACCCATCGTAGGCGATCAGCTGGTTCATCTCGTCGTGATCGACGATCCAGTAGTTCACCGGGTAGGGATCGAGCCCCAGTTTCCGGGCGAGGTTCGCGGCCTCCGTGACCGGTGCTTCGAGTTCGCGCGCGATCCGTTGGGCGGTGATGCGGTCACTCATCGTTGTCCTCCGTGTTGAGCACGCGGTAGATCGCGTCGACCACATCGTCGGGCGAGGTGACGTACGCCACCACGACGTCGCCCGCGTCGGCGAAGCTCCGCTCTATCTCCTCGGCGTGGGTCGCGTTGATCGCGTTGCCCGAGGGCTGGGTCTCGACGTACGCGTGGAGGTTCGCCGGAATCTCCTCCATCAGCGGGACGACGCGCTCTTCAGTGTCGTTGCTCGAATTTTCGGAGTCGCCCGCCGCGAACACGTACCGGTTCCAGTCGCTCCACGGGTACTCTTCCTCCAAGACCTCCTTCGCGAGTTCGTACGCCGAGGAGATTTTCGTCCCGCCGCCGGAACGGATGCCGAAGAAGTCGTCGCGGTCGACCCGCCACGCGTCGGCGTCGTGGGCGATGTAGACGAACTCCGCGTGGTCGTACTTCCCGGTGAGATACCAATCGAGCGGCGTAAAGGTTCGCTCGACCAGTTCGCGTTTACCCTCGCGCATCGACCCCGAGACGTCCCGGATATTCACGACGACGACGTTTTTCTCGTACTCCTCGATGATCTCGGGGTAGCGGTAGCGTTCGTCCTCTCGGCGGAACGGGACGTGATCGATCCCCTCTCGGCGAATCCGGGTCGCGGTGTCGGTCTGTTCGACGTTCGCCTCCATCGCCTCGATGCTTTCCCACCTCGTGCGCTCGGCCGCCGGGAGGCTCGCGTAGGCGTCGTCGATCCACGCTCGGGAGACCGGGAGGTGGTTCGCGCGCGCCCACTCGAAGACTGCCTGTGGCCCCATCCCGTCCACCCGGAGCGCCTCGCGAACGTACTCCTCGTCGAAGTCCATCGCGAGCTTCCGTTTCAGCCCCGTCTTGAACAGCCGCTCGAAGTCGAGCGTGGAGTCCGGACCTGTATTGGTGATGTCGGTGTAATCGCCCTCGACCTCCTCGGCGACCTGCTTGCCTTTGGGTTCGAGGTCAAGCCCGAGGCGCTCGTCGAGTTCTTGAGCGAACTCCTCGGGATCCATCTCGTAGTACTCGTGCTCGCCACCCTCCTCGCCCGGCTCGCCGTCCTCGTCGCCGTCGTCCGGCTGTGGCTCCCCCACCGGCTGGCCCGGCTCGGGCGTGTCGCCGTCGCCCTGGCCCACCCCGCCCTGATCGCGCTGGTCGTACTCGAACCCCGGGAGATCGACGATCTTGATCGGGATGCGGACCGAGTCCGGACGGCTCCCGCCGAGGTCGCCGTACTGAATGAACTCTGCGAGGTCCTCGCGGCGCTCCTCGCCGACTTCCCGGTAGCGTTCGAGGTCGTCCTGGAGTCCCATCTCAGCCCCTCCGCGACCACTGGTAGCTCATCTGGCTCATGACGTGCCGACTCGTCAGCTCCGCCGACGCCGCGGTGTAGCCGAACAGGTCGATCATGTTGTCGATCGTCTCCTCCTTGCAGCGGGCGGTCTCGGTCCCGCTCGGCGGGTCGTCCCACTGGCGGGGGTCGAAGTCCTCGAACGTGCGGCGCACGTCGTCCCAGTCGTAGCTTCCGAGCACCGAGTCGATCACGGGGATCTCGGTGAGCGCGACGTCGCTCGCTCGGAACTCCTCGTCGCGGTTGTGCCACGCGTGGCGATTCAGCGCGGTGATGATGTTCTCCGTGCGGAACTCTCTGACTGCCGGCGAGGGCTCGTTGCCGTCGTAGCTCTCGGGGTCGAACCGGCCGAGATGCTCGGTCTCGAACACTTTCATCTTCAGCGGGTCGGGATCGACGCGCTCGCCACGGTCGTTTGCGACGTGCTCGTCGGTCGCCCACGCGTAGACGTGCTCGACGTACTCCGCGACGGTGTCCTCGTCGACGCGCTTGTCTCGCATCATCGATTCGAGCACGTCGTCCTCCTGGCGGTCGAACACCTCGTTTTTCACCGTCACGACCCGGCTCTCGAACTCGCCGCGCTCGTCAGCCGAGAACACTGGTGCGTCCGCGAGCCCTTCGGCCATCGCGTCGAGCACGTCCTGGGGCAGAACGACGTTCTCCACGGCGAGATCGGGATGGTGGCGGTCGCGTTCGGCGTAGAACAGGTCCGCGAGTATGTCGCGGGTGTACGTGACCGGGATCCCGGACTCGCCGTCCGCGCCGTCCTCGAACTCGAACTCGTCGCCGTCGACGCGCTCGTCGCCGCGCTGGAGGTAGCCCTGATCGAAGAGTAGCGCCTTGTCGACGAGATCGAGTCCTGCGGGAAGGTCGTCGTCGAGCCGCGTCACGACGCTGTACAGCGCCGCCGCCGCGACCGTGTGCGGCGCGAGCTCCACCGTTTTGACCCGGTGTTCGTCGCGCACGTCGACGGTGAGCGGCTCGCGGATCTTCGTCGCCAGCTCGCTGTACGACTCGGCCTGCCAGATTTCGGTTTCGTTCGTGAGTTCGCGCCGGATCAGCTCGGCTTCGAGCGAGAGGTTGGTGAGATACCGGAACTCCCGACGGTCGAGCCGGCGCTTGAGCGCCTTCAGCGGGTCCTGATCGTTGCGTTCGGCGTGCTGGTTCAGCTGGGCTTCGAGGTCGGGGTTCGAGATGATCATCAGCTGGGTGTCAACGTCCATCCCGATCCCCTTGTCCAGCTTCACGCTCCTCTCGTCGGGCACGTTCAGTAGTTTTCGGAGGAGGTCTGCGTGCTGGGCCGCGTCCTCCACGATCGTGAGGAGGCCGTTGCCCTGGGAAAGCACGCCGTCGTAGCTGAACGCTTGGGGGTTCTTCCGTCCCCTTGATTCGAGTTCGCGCACCATCCCTGCCATCCACGACCCCACGAGGCGTTCCTTGGGACTTCCCGAATCCTCCGAGTGGAGTACACCGATCCCCCGACCGACATCGACGACGTAGTTCTTGACCCGGAGATGGCTCGGGTTCGTGATCGCCGAGAACCGATCCTCGACACCCTCGCGGCGGTACCGGTCTTCGAGATACTCGTACGCCTCCCGGCAGAAGGGATCGAGCCGGCTCTCGGCCACGATCGGGATCTCGTCGTCGCGGCGGTCGTTGATCGCGGCCACGATCTCCGCACGCACCTCGGGCGGGAACACCGAGAGCGGATGGGATTGGACCGGGCTCGCGTACCAGTCGTCCTCGTCGTCCTGATATTCGTCGCCGTAGGTCAGCCCCGGTCCGTCGCCCGCCCCCGCGACGTTCCACTCGACGGTGTACCGCCGGCCAGCGTCGGTCTTCGAGTATTCGCGCAGGCCGTTGATCAGACACCGCTTGAGCTCCGATTTCCCGGTCGCGGTCGGCCCCGCGAACCAGATGATCTTCTCCTCTTTTCCGCGGCGGGCCGCGATCGACCGGAGGTCGTCGACGAACCCGTTCAGGAGTTCGGTGTTGCCGAGGATCGCGTGCTCGCCGTCGTTGTGCGGGTCGTCGAAAAACCGGTAGCGCTCCTTCTCTTCGCCCTCCTCGATCACCGTTCGAGTACTCATCGACTCGATCGCGCTCACGAGGTACTTCGCGGCGTGGGCGGCGATCGCGGGTTCTTCGAGCGCTCTGTCCACGTACTCGGCGAGGCTCATCGGCTCCTCGTAGGTCGCCCGGAGCGCGCGGTCGGCGGCCGTGACGTAGTCCTTGCCCGCCGCTCCGTCCATCACGGTGGGTTCCTCGTCGGTCGGCACGGACTCGTCGTGAGTCCGGTCGTGGTCGGTCATCACTCCTCCATCTCGGCTTTGGCGACCTCCGCGCCGGCGAACTCGAGCACCTCCTTGGCTCCCCCGCGGGAGTAGCCCTGCTCGCGCAGCGCGTCGATCCACGCGCTCCGCTCGTCGTCGTCCATCTCGCCGGACGAAACCAGCGCCGAGAAGTTGATGTTGTGTTTCTTGTCCTCCCAAAGCTTCCGTTCGAGGGCGCGTCGGAGTCGGTCGTTGTCCTGGGGGCTGAACGTGTCGCCCTCGCGCGCTCGCCGCGAGACCCAGTTCGAGACCTCCTGGCGGAAGTCGTCCTTCCGGTCTTCGGGCACGTCGAGTTTTTCCTCCACGGAGCGAAGGAACGTCTCGTCGGGGCCCTGTTCGCGCCCGGTGAGCTCGTCCTCCACGGTGTCGTCGTCGATGTACGCCATCACGTGGTCCATGTACTTCTCGCCCTGGCGCTGGATCTCGTCCAAGTCATAGGCCAGCGCGTGCCGGACGTCCTCGATCGCGCGCTCTCTGTACTCCTCGCGAACGAGTTCGAGGTAGCGATAGTAGGTGTCGAAGAGGTCCTCGGCGATCGAACCGTGGTTCTCGAGGTTCGATTCGAGGTGGTTGAACGTGGTCAGCGGCGAGAGGAAGCTTCGCTCTCGGTGCATCGAATCCATGATCGCCTCCGCGATCTCGTCGCCGATGAACCGTGGCGAGACGCCTTCCATCCCCTCGCCGATCTCGGCGGTCTCGGTCGCCTCCTCTCGCAGTTTCTTCACGTCGACGTCCTCGGCCTCGTCGATTTCTCCATTATATGCTTTCGCCTTCTGGAGGAGGTCCACGGTGCCCGAGTCGGGTTCCTCGATTCGGGTGAGCACGCCGAAGAGGCCCGCCATCTCCAAGGTATGGGGTTCGACGTTGACGTCGGGCACGTCGGCGTTCTTCAACATTTTCTGGTAGATGTTGGCCTCCTCGCCGTACTGGAGGACGTAGGGGAAATCGATTCTCTTGGTGCGGTCGTTGAACGCCTCCATCTTCTCGTCGCCCTTTTTTTCCTTGTACTCGGGCATGTTCGTCCGGCCGACGATCACCTGATCGATGTCCATCCGGGGGTTGTTCTTCGGCTTGATCGTCATCTCCTGGGTCGCATGCAGGAAGTCATAGAGGAACTCCCGCTGAAGCTTGAGGAGTTCCTCGCCCGAGAAGATACCCCGATTCGCGTTACAGAACGCCCCCGAATAGTCGAACGCGCGGGGATCGCTTTCCCCATAGACCGCGATCTTCGAGTAGTTGACGTCCCCCGTCAGCTCGGTCTCGTCCTGGTTTTTCTTGTCCTTCGGCTCGAACGTCTCGATCCCGCGGCGCTTGTTCTCGTCGATCACCAGTCGGACGACCTCGACGTGGTTTTCGAGCACCTGCTGGAGGTCGTCGTCGTAGTAATCGAGCAGCCGATCCATGTAGAACTCCGAGGCGGGATCGAGCGCCTGTTCGTTCCGGATGGAGTACGGTGCGTCGAGGCGGTCGTTCAACGTTTCGACCACGCGGGTCCGCTGATCGAGCGGCAAGAGGACGAGCGGGTCCTGGTTCATCGGCGACCGGACGACGTCGTCTGCGGGGTCCTGATCGGCGATCACGTCACACAGGTTGGTCCACCGAAAGGTGTACAGTCGCCCGTCCTCGCGCGTGGTGTAGTCCTCGAAGTACCGACGGACCTGGCGATCGAAATCGGATTTGCCCGATCCGACGGGACCGAGGAGCAGTTTGATCCGGCGCTCGGGACCGAGCCCGCGCGCACCGGATTTGACCTTGTTGACGAACTCGTGGATCGCCTCGTGGATCTCCCGGCCGTAGAAGGTGTTCTCACCGTCGAAAAGGGGATCCTCGCTCGCGAGGTGGTACTCGACGACGCCGTCCTCCTCGTCGTACTCGGTACCGTAGAAATCGAACATGTCCGCGACGCGCTGGTGGGCGTTGCGGGCGATCCGTGGCTCGTCGTGGACCTCGTCGAGATACCACTGGAACGGCCGGGTCGTGCGGAGGTCCGTCGGAATCGATGCCCGGTACTCCTCGCTGAGGCTTTCGAGTGTTTCGGTATCGCCTGACATTGTGTCACCTCGTCGCCCCGCTCACACGGGGACTGGCTACCGACCGCGCGTTCGCACCGGTGGGGGCCGGCGCGCGCCGTTGTCGTGCCATGTGTTCACGGGTAGCGCTCTCGTCGGGAAACGACGCGATCGACGATCGGTGTCGGGACAGCTGATCCGCGGAGCGCATCGGGGCGGTATAGCATGGTAGGGCTTCCCACCAATACTATAATATAGGAGGGGTCGGATGCGTAAAACCGTTGTCCCTACTCTCGCCAGAGATTCCATCTCGACGGACTGTCGTCCGACCACGAACGCTTTGAGGGACGGCCGCGGATGATGGTTTGTGAGCGATTTCGACGCGCTTCCGGCCGGCTGGAACGTCTGGAACGAGTCGGCCGAGCGGTGCGTGTTGGTCTACCGGCCGGACGTGTTCGACAGTCACGAGTTCCCGGCTCCGTGTCTCCCGACGATCTACCTCACCCACGGCCGGCGGTCGCGCCGTCCGGGGGCCGACCGCTCTACCACCGGCGACTCGTGGTACGTCACGCTGTATCTCGAACCCGACGTCGACCGCGACGCCGATCGGTTCGAGGACCACGAAGCGGCCGTCGCAGGAGCGATCGATCTCGCGGAGCGCTTCGCCGCCGGTGAGGTCGACTACCGAGGGCTCTATCAGGTCCCTCGCGAGGAATACTTCGAACAACTCGACGAGCTGACCGGACACGAATAGCGGTCGGTCGCGGCGATCCTCCCGAGATTCCAGCCGGAACCCAGCGTGGACGCCACTCGGCGTCGGCACCGCTCGAACGGCCGGCTCGGACGCTCTCGGCTGCGGCCGTGAGGACGTCTCACTGCGGACGGCGTCTCACTCCGTCGTCACTCGGCGCGGGAGCACCTGTCCCCAGACGTGTTTGTCGAGGAGGCCGACCGTCAGCGGTTCTTCGACCTCGATACAGCACGAGAGCCGTGGATACCCGAACCGGACGGCTGCGGCGTCGTGCCAGTGGGTCGGCTCTGGGGCGGGATCGATTTCTACTGTGCACGTCGCACACAGCCCCCGACCGCCGCAGTTGGCGTACTGCGAGAGCGTGCCGTAGACCGGAAAGCCGTGTTCGAGCAGTGCATCCCGCAGGGTGTCACCCCGTTCGACGTCGATGGTCGTCTCCTCGTCCACGACGATCGTCACGGGGATTCGATCGCTCATGCGGCTCCGTACGGGGCCGTCCCACGTGATCCCATCGGTGGATCGGCGAATCGCACCTCGTGCGTGGAATCATACTGGCCTCACCATCGAAGCCGTGTTCTTATTCGGGTTCGTGGCGTAGTTCGAGGCATGTCACAGATCACACTTGTCGGGACGCGGCTCGCGGAGGTCGGCACCGAGTTCGTCTACCAGGGCGAGGCGAGCGCGTGTGAGGGCTGTCCCTATCGCGATCAGTGTCTCAACCTGCGCGAGGGGGTGAAGTACCGCATTACCGGGGTTCGGGAGAACACTCAGACGCTCGAATGTGGTGTCCACGATACCGGTGTTCGGGCGGTCGACATCGAACCCGCACCCATGATGGCGAACGTCTCCCCCAAGAGCGCGTACGCCGGCAGCAAAGCGAGGTTGGAAGGCCCGTGCCCGCACACCGAGTGTCCGAGCCACGAGCACTGCGAACCCGCCGGAGCCGACTTCGACGCCGAGTACCGAATCCAGGAGGTGATCGGTGATCCACCACACGACTACTGTCATCTCGACCGGGAACTGACGCTCGTCGAGTTCGCCCCGCCCGATACCTGAACCACCCCGCGAGCGGCGGCGCCGCGCGTCGGTGCGAATCCGATGCTACCCACCCACACGGGAAGCGAAAGCGTGTCCGGGTTCGAGGATCGTCCGGAGTGGTAGATAGCGTACGTGGGTAGCAGTCGTTTCACTCGGAGAACTGGTGTGAACGACCCGCTTCGAGCGAGGAACTTTGCACGGATTCGGCGGACCTGTGTGGGAAACCAGGATCGATGTTCTCGGTTCGCACGATCCCGTCCAATCCACCAGCGGCGCCGATAGCTTTTTTGTCTGATGGGAACAAGTGACATGAGAATGTCACTCACAAAGACGAATGCCGGAGCGGTCACGTTCGGTTGGTGTGCCGATGTGTAGCCGCTTGGTCTATCTCGGGTCCGAGGGCCGTGTACTGACCGCTCGATCGATGGATTGGGTGCGAGAAATCGGCTCCAATATCTGGGTGCTGCCTCGTGGCGTCGAGCGCAACAGCGAGACCGATTTCCCCTACGAGAGTTGGACGGCCGAGTACGGCAGTGTGGTCACTACCGCCTACGACGTCTGTACTACCGATGGCATGAACGAGTCGGGGCTGATGGCTAACCTGCTGTGGCTGCCCGAGTCGGAGTACCCCGACTGGGACGGCGAAGCGTCCGCTCTGCCGATCTCGATGTGGGCACAGTACATGCTCGACAGTTTCGCTACCGTGGCCGAAGCCGTCGAGGCGATCCGGAATGAGGATTTCGTCATAGTAACCCAACAGGTGCCGGACGAGGATCGCTTTGCGGCGTTACATCTGTCGTTGTCGGATCCCACCGGGGACAGCGCCATCATGGAGTTCATCGATGGCGAGCTCGTCGTTCACCACGACCGCGACTACCAGGTCATGACCAACTCGCCGACGTTCGACAAGCAGCTCGCGTTGGCCGAGTACTGGGATCAGATCGGCGGCACCGTCATGCTCCCCGGAACGAACCGGCCAGCAGACCGGTTCGTGCGTGCTCGCTTTTATATCAACGCCATCCCGCAGGTCGAGGATCGCCGCACCGCGACCGCGAGCGTGTTCAGCGTGCTCCGCAACGTGTCCGTCCCCTACGGTATCGGCACACCCGACGAGCCACACATCTCATCAACGCGATGGCGAACGGTCGCGGATCACAAAGACCGGATCTACTACTTCGAATCGGCGTTCACGCCGAACGTGTTCTGGCTGGAACTCGACGGTATCGACTTCTCGTCCAATGCCGATGCCAAGACCCTACAGCTGGGGTCACAACAGTCCAACACGTTCTCCGGCGAAGCATCCGATGACCTGGTCACCGCCGATCCGTTCACGTTCTTGCGGCCACACGATGGGGAGCCCGCCACCTCGCCGTGAACCGTCCCAACGCGTTCGTCGCGGTTCGGCGTCGGCTGACCGTCGTCTACCGGATTCCACGACCAACTACCGCTATCGTAGCTCGTCGGCGGATTCGGTCTCGGCAGTCGTTTCCTCGCCCGTGAAAACGCGGAGCGTGGCGACGCCGAGCCCGGCGGCGAACGCGAGGACGGCGGTGACGGCGATCCAGACGAAGTTTGGATGGTCGAGGCCGAGGTGAAGGAGTGCGTTCATCTCGTTCGATCCGATGGACGATCCCATCATAAGGGGTGCGATAGGCGCTCATCCGCCGTCTCGATGCAGGGACGGATGGTCACACCCGTCTCTCTGCCGGCCTCACACCCGATGAACGATCAAGCGGGTCACGACTCGGTTGCGCCCGATGGTCGCTGTTCGGGATCGGGTTGCGTCGGCTCACCGCCGAATTTGCCGGCGAGTTCGGCGGCGTAGCCGAACTCGTCTTCGTAGCCATACGGCGACATCAGCACGGGATAGAAGGGTTTCTCGGCGACGAGCGTCTCGTCGCCGGCGGCCGCGTAGGCCTCCCCGGCCGCGACGCGCTCGAAGTTGGTGACGAAGACCTCGTAGCCCGACGCCGGCCCCTTCGGGATGAGGTGTTGCAGCCGGTAGAGTGGGACGTCGCTGGCGCGTGGCTCGCCGCCGGGGAGCGCGCCGACCGCGGCGAGGAACTCCCGACAGATGGCGACGGCGTTCGTCGCGGCCTCTTCGGAGCCCTGGTAGCCACACTCGACTTCGACCACGTCGGCGTACCCCACGAGCCGTCCCTCGGTGAACGCGCCCGCGTCGATCACCGCGTCGAGTGTGAGATACGGACAGACCGACTCCGCGACGGCGAGTCCGTCGCCGCCGACGACGGCGAACGCGTCCGCATACGACTGTGTCGAGTGCATCGAGAGGACCCGACAGCCTCGGAGCTCCGCGAGGAGTCGGCTGGCGAGGCGTCGCTCGTGCGACGCGCTGTCGGGATCGCCGGGGAACACTCGGTTGAGATCGTCGTCGACGTACCGTGTTTCCCGATCCAGCGCCTCCTCGTTCGCTACGATACACTTCACCGGGCGTTCGACGTCCGGCTGGGTGTCGATGAGGTGTTCGACCGCACGCACGCCGCACGGCTCGTCGCCATGAATCCCGCCGACGACAGCGATTTCGGGCTCGCCGTCGCCCAGCTGCTCGATTCGCATCTACGATCCCTAACGACCCCGCCTTTTTGAGTGGTCCGGTACTGGCACGGAACGTACCGTGATCACGAACCGTTCTTCTTGGAAACTGCCGCATGACTGACTGCGACGGCCGATACGCCGTGAACGCCGAGGCCGCGATCTACCGCGACGGCGAGTACCTACTCGTCGAGCGCGCGGCCGCCGAGGACCACGCCGCCGGTGCGCTCGCGCTCGTCGGCGGGACGGTCGAGGCGAGCGAGACCGGGGACGTCCTCGAAGACACGCTCCGGCGCGAGGTCCGCGAGGAGGTCGCCATCGCGATAACGGACCCGCAGTACGTCCAGAGCAACGCGTTCACGGCCGACGACGGCACGCCCTGCGTGAACGTCGTGTTTCTGTGTCGGCACGACGACGGCGAGGCACGGATCGCCGCCCCGGACGAAGTCGCCGCCGTGGAGTGGCTGTCGATCGACGCGGCGCTGGATCGGCCGGCGCTGTCGCCGTGGACCGCCGAGTTCATCGCAATGGCCGACGAGCGCCGGGCGGCACTCGGCTGGTAGCTCAGTCGAGCGTTGCAGCGTACTCGACGTCCTCTGGGCGCGCTTCGGGCGACTCGTCATCGAGTCGGATCGTCCAGCCGTGCAGCGCCGTCGGATCGTCGAGCGCGTTCGTCAGGGTGGTCCGAACGTTGAGCAGATCCACGCCGTAGAAATCCCGAGGGACGCCACGGAAGTAGTCGAGTGCGGTTCGAAAGAGCGAGCGCATCCCCGTGTCGTCCTCGAAATCGTGGTGTTTGTACGCGCCCGCCGCGACCTGGACCATTCCGTGGCAGAACTTCGATTCCGTGTTCCCGCGGCCGTAGTTGTACCATTCGTCCTCGAAGCAGTCGTGTGAGGCGTGATACTCCCCGGCGTTGTAGAGCCTGACGCCGTGGACGACCGCCCGGCGGAGGGTCGCGTGCTCCCACTGACTGTCCGCCCGCCAGCCCGTCGGGTTCCCGCGAGGCGGTCCCACCGACGGATCGCGGGTGTGGTCGTCCATATTCTGAGTACCGACTCCAGTCGCTTGAAGCCGACGCCCGAAGACCCAGCCATGACCGGCGTCCGCAACGCTTTAGCGCTCGGCCGGGCGAGAGGCGAGCGCGTGCGAGGGTAGCCAAGTCTGGAAACGGCGGCGGATTCAAGCTCCGCTCCTGTAGAGGTCCACGGGTTCAAATCCTGTCCCTCGCACTGCGTGTCGCCTTGTGCGGCACGAAAGTGCGGGCAAGATGGAGCGTCTTGCCCTCGCAACACTACTGCCGAACTCATCCTGCCAAGCTGTGCGTCCGCGACGCGCGCAACCGGAACCGTGAAACCGCCGGCGGAACCGCCTCAGGTATGGCAGCGATAGCGGACCGTGTCGATCCCGTCCGGGGGTGGCTCACGGCGGCGGTCGCGGCGGTGATCGTCGTCGCGGGGAGCGCGGTCGCGTTCCCACGGCAGGTGTATTCGGAGTTCCTCTGGCAGTACTTCTGGGGACCGATCGATGCCGACGCGCACAACGCCGTCTGTTCGGCTCGTGTCGACGGTGTCGTCAGCCGGTTCGGCGAGGCGGACGCCTGTCAGGCCGCCGCGGCGCAGGGAGCCGTCGTCGCCGAGCCGGGGTACACGATCATCTCCGAGATCGGGTACGCGCTCACGCTCCTGTTCATGCTGATCGGCGTGCTCCTGCTCATCAAACGCCTCGGCGTCGGGACCGACCGCCGGCTGCTGTACGCCCTGTTGCCGTTCACCCTGTTCGGTGGTGCGCTCCGCGTGGTCGAGGACGCGAACGACGCCGTCCCGGCGGACGCGACTGCCGCGATCGCCTACCCCGCGAACACCCTGATCATCAGTCCGATCATCTACCTGACGGTGTTTCTCGTCACGCTCGTCGCGCTGCTTGCGGCGCTCCAGCTCTCACGTCGGGAGATCGTCGAGGAGTATTACGGTGCGCTCGCGGCCTTCGGGACGCTCGCACTCGTGGCCACCCTCGGCTATCTGACGTTCCTCGCCATCAGTACCGAGTTCGTTGGGTTCTACCCACAGATGCTCGTCCTCACGCTCGGCCTTGCAGCCCTGATCGCTGGTGGCGTCTATCTCGTCATCGAACGGGTCGAACCCGCGATCAACGCCGGGACCGGGTTCGTCGGTCTCGCCGTGCTCTGGGCTCAGGCGGTCGACGGCGTGGCGAACGTCCTCGCCTCCGACTGGTGGGACGCCATCGGGCTGCCCTTCCGGTATACCGCCAAACACCCGGTCAACGCGATCATCGTCGGCTTCACCGAGACGGTGTTTCCCGCATCGTTCATCGATGCGGTCGGCGACTCGTGGCCGTTCCTCGTCGTGAAGGTCGCGCTCGCGGTCGGCATTCTCTGGCTGTTCGACGATCAGATCATCGAGGAGAGCCCGCGCTACTCGCTGCTCCTCCTGCTCGCGGTCATCGTCGTCGGGCTCGGCCCCGGAACGCGTGACATGCTCCGGGCGACCTTTGGGATCTAGAGCCCACTTTTTACACGAAAGTGGTTCGAGACGGCTTCGGTCTCGTCATCACGAAAGGTGCTTCGCGCCTTTCGAAAACCTGGACTAAAAACACCCGCTCGTTCGCGTGGCCCGAAAATCGTTCCGTGATTTTCGGCATCACGAAACGGCGAAGCCGTTTCGGACGACTTCGCGCTCACCCGCGGTAGAGTCGCTGGCACTCTCCGCAACCGCACCGCAGACCCCGCACCGCCGAAGCCCTCGGACGCTCGCTTGGCGGCCCTCGCTGCACTCGCGCCGCCCACCGCTCGCGCCCTCGCCCTTCATCCGCCAGGCCCGCAGCCGCCACCGCTCCGCGACCGCCACTCGGCTCAAAAATACGGGCAAAACTCGTGTCCCGTCCACACGCTCGCCCGTTCGCGTCGCTTCAGGGATACGGATGGAACTCGCGGTCGAGTCGTGGCTCGAACCCCGATTCCTGCGGCACCCGCTCCGCACGCTCGCCGAAGTACGGTTCGTCGGTGAACAGCGGCTGGGCCTCGGGGACGAGCACGCGAACCGCCTCGAAGCCGAGTTGTTCGACGTCCGGCGGAGTGAGCCGTGCAGCGTAGGGATCGAGGCCAGCGTCAGTGACGCGCTCCGTGAGCGCTTCGAGTTCGTCGACCCCGGTGGGGATCGGATCGGGGCCGACGCTCGCGGCCGGAACGCCGGCGTCGCTCCCGAAGAAGGCGGCTGCATCGCCTGGCGTCTCGGCGTACTCCCCGATCGCGCCCTCGGCGGCCGCTGCGGCATCAGGCCCCATCGCACGCAGCTCCATCCAGTTCTGGAGCGCCTCAGCGAGTGCCGACCGGGCGGCCGCGGCGGGATCGAGGTCCGCGGCGGAGCCGACCGCAAAGTGCGGCCATTCACCGCGCTCGACCGCGACCGCGATCACTGGCACGTCGACGTCCTGAGTCAGCAGAACCGGCTGCACGTTCAGCCCCTCCGAGCGCGCCCGCGCGGCGAGCGTCGTGAACTCCTCGTCGTCGACCGCGAGACCGAGCGGATCGAACGTCGAGTACCACGACACCATCGCGGCATCGCGCTCGATCACCTCGTACAGCCCCGAGCACAGCGCCGCGGCTCCCGAGCTTCCGAGTCCCAGCCCGGTGGTGATCGGCGGTCCGTGACGGCGTTCGGGCGGCGGGAACTGGACGAACTCCGCCGGCAGGTGGACCGACGCGCCGCTTTGCACTTCCTCGCCCTGAACCCACGGGATCGTCGGCTCCTCGCTTTCGTCGTCGGGGGCCGCCTCGGCGCTTTCGGGCAAAACGAACGCGCTTGGTGAAACCGCGCTGTCGAGGTCGTTCGCGGCCGCGTGCGTGAACATCTCGTCGCGGTAGATCCCGGCGCTGTAGCGTTCGAGCGCCTCGCCGAGCGCTTTCATGAATGCTCGATCCCAGTCGCCCGCGACGCCAGCGGCCTCGCTCGCAGCACTCGCGTCGCTGAATCCTGCGGTGTCGCCGGTCCGTGCGAGGTAGTACGGTGCAGGATACGACGCAGCTTCGCCGACCTCGTGGACGATTCCCACTCGATCGTCGAGCGCCAGTTCGGCCCGGCCGAGCGCGTCGTCGAGGGCGCGATCCTCGAAATCGCGTGCGAGCGCACGGTCTTGATCCTTCCCGGCGCTCGCACACCCGCAGTTCGGTACCGGGAGCACGCGGCGCTCGGTGTGGGGAAGTTCGATCACGCCGCCGAGCACCCGCGAGGGCTCGCCCGCGCACAGCCGGCGCACCTCGGTGCCCGCGAGCGCGCCCGCGAGCCACGCCGTCGTGGCGTCGAGCCCGGACTCGTTCGCCTCGCTTTCGCCGAGATCGTCTTCGGACGGTTCGTCGTCTGCGTTCGCCGCGACACGCCGACGGAGACACTCGTAGCACGCCGTTTCGGGGCCGAACCCGGCGACGGACGCCTCGCAGACGGCCCGGCCGCCAACGCCGCCGCGCTCGATCGCGAGCCACGGAGTTTCGCTCTCGCGGGCGTGATCGTTCGCGCGCTCGAAAACAGCGGCTCCCACCTCGTCGATCACGACCCCGAGGTCGGTCGTGCCGATCGCAGCGGGCTCGATCGCTTCGACCGTGGCGTCAGCGTCGGCGAGCGCCGCTCGAACCGCGTCCGCAGCGGGCCCGTTCCCGACGATACCGACGTTCATGCCCGGTCCAGCGGCCCCTGGCGCAAAAGACTCCCTATTCTCTGGGTCGGACGCGCGCCTCCGGATGCTGATCTGCGTCCTCGACGAGATCGCCAGCCTTCCGGCCGCTCTCCACTCGCGCTTTCGCGGTCTCGCGGTCGGTCCGGCCGACCACGCTCACGACGTCGAGCAGTTCGTCCTCGGGGATGCCTCGACCCGCCCCGCCCGATTCGAGGTCGTCGAGGTAGCCATCGGTCTCCTCAAGCAGAAAGACGACGAACTCGCGGACGTCCGTCGAGCCACCGAGCGCGTCGTGCCATCTCGCGGGGTACCGACTCACCCGGTCGTCTTCGGGTGCGTAGAGCGCGTCGGTTCCCTGCCACGTCTCGGTGTCGGCGAGGCGGGCGTCGACCTCGTCGAGGAACGCGTCGCGGTCGAAATCGAACGACGTCCCGTCGTCGTCGGGACCTCCGTCCCGACTGCTCGATGAGCTTCGCTCATCGGTGTCGAGACCGTCGGCATACCGGGTCACGATGTCGCGCTCGATGCCCGGACGGTCGTGGGGATGGTGGCGTTCGATCAGCGCGACGAGCTCCTCGGTCAGCAGAGTTCGTCCCCGCTGTCGTGCCGCTGCGAAGACGTCCTCGTTCAGTTCGGCCATCGAGAGACGTACGATCGCAGCCCGAATAAGTCGCTGGATAGCGGCGACGTGGCGGGGTTCGTCCGTCTCGGCGTGACCCCGAATCGTCGATAAAACCGCGAAGGGTACCGAATCATTTTCGAGTGCGGGACGGTCGGAAGCAGCTGAATCTTGTTCTCTTCGACAGTATATTGACCCTGGGGGTGAGAGTGCGGTCATGGACTACGACCGTGTTCGGGAGGTCGATCCGTCGGTCGCCGACGCGCTCGACGGCGAACTCGACCGCCAGCGCGAGACGCTGATGATGATCGCGAGCGAGAACCACGTCAGCCAGGCAGTGATGGAGGCCCAGAGCAGCGAACTCACCAACAAGTACGCCGAGGGGTATCCCGACGAGCGCTACTACGGCGGCTGTGAGTACGCCGACGACGTCGAGCAGCTCGCCATCGACCGCGCGAAGGAGCTCTGGGGGGCCGAGTACGTCAACGTACAGCCCCACAGCGGTTCGCAGGCCAACATGGGGGTGTACCTCGCCACCCTCGATCCCGGCGACAAGATCCTCTCGCTCGATCTGACTCACGGCGGCCACCTCTCCCACGGGCATCCGAAGAACTTCGCGGGCCAGATCTACGAGGTCGAGAACTACGAGGCCGATCCCGAGACGGGCTACATCGACTACGAGGCGCTCGCCGACCACGCCGAGGAATTCGAGCCCGACATGATCGTCTCGGGCTACTCGGCGTACCCCCGCGAAGTCGAGTGGGAGCGGATCCAAGACACCGCCGAGTCGGTCGGCGCGTACCACCTCGCGGACATCGCCCACATCACGGGCCTCGTGGCTGCGGGCGTCCATCCCTCCCCCGTTGGGATCACGGACTTCGTCACCGGCTCGACGCACAAGACCATTCGCGCGGGGCGGGGCGGGATCATCATGTCGAGCGACGAGCACGCCGATGCGATCGACTCCGCGATCATCCCGGGGATGCAGGGTGGGCCGCTGATGCACAACATCGCCGGGAAGGCTGTCGGGTTCGGTGAGGCACTCGACCCCGAGTTCGACGCGTACGCCGAGCAGGTCGTCGACAACGCCGCGGCGCTCGGCGACCGCCTCGCCGAACACGGCCTCTCGATGGTCTCGGGTGGGACCGACACCCACCTCGTGCTCGTCGATCTCCGCGATTCACACCCCGATACCACGGGCAAGGCAGTCGAGGAGGCCCTGGAGGAGGCTGGTATCGTGCTGAACGCGAACACTGTGCCAGGCGAGACGCGCTCGCCCTTTGTCGCCAGCGGCATCCGCGCCGGCACGCCCGGCCTCACCACCCGCGGGTTCGACGAAGAAGCCTGTCGGGAGGTCGCCGACTGCATCGCACGCGTCGTCGACGCTCCCGACGACGAAAGCGTTCGCGAGGAGGTCGCCGCCGATGTCGACGCGCTCACCGACCGACACCCGCTGTACGAGTGAGTCAGCATTCGGAGGACGATCCGGTAACGCGGTCGAAGCCCGATCCGGCCCCCGACGCCCTCGCTGCCGATCACGGAGACGTTCTTCGGAGCCAGAACACATTCGAGATCGACACTGAAGGACTGGAATCAGCGCGCGCTCGCGCCGAGCGGGGCTGGGGCGTCGGCGCACTCGCGGTCCACGACGGTCAGATTCTGCTCGTCCATCACGACGACCAGTGGCTCCTCCCCGGTGGGATGCTCGAAGCGGGCGAGACGCCGGACGAAGGCGCGGCCCGCGAAACGCGCGAGGAAACCGGGATCGACGTACGGATCGACGGGCTCGCGGCGATCGCCGAGCAGACGTTCACCGACGGCGACGACGCGTTCGTCTTCCACTTCGCAGTGTTCGACGCGACGCCCGGGGGTACGGTCCTGACGGACGATCCCGGGCTCGTTGACGAGGCGATCGACGACGTTGCATGGCACGACTCGCTTCCCGAGAACACGTTCGACCACGGCCTCTACGCTCGCCTGCTCGACGACGAACGAAACGGCTGACAGCGATCAAACGATCGCTATTGCCGACGGTTGTCGGCCCGGCAGCTACACCTCGTCACGGAGACGATCGAGTCGATCGCGTGTGGTCGCAAGCGCGGTCTCGTCGCCGTCGCGGAGATACCGGCCGAGGTCCTGTGCGGTCCGAACGAGTCGTTCGGCGGTCTCGGGAGCCACGTCGCCGTCGAGCGCCGCGACGCGCTTTCGGTGCTCGGTGAGCGACCCGAAGGCCGCACTCGCAGCCTCGTCGGGATGGTCGTCGAGATACGTCCCCGCCTCCCGGCGGTACGTCGCGACGGCCTCGGCGGCCGCCAGTCCGCGGGCCACGCGGAGCGATTCTGGGACCTCGTCGGGTGGTGGGCGTTCGCCCTGACCGGCCCCGCTCAGCAGCGAGAGGAAGTACCGCTCTGCCGGATCGTCCGTCCGCATCGTGCGCGCGAGCTCCTCGGCGACGTGGCGGAGCTCGAGCGCCGCGAGATACGTCGCGTCGAGCGGCTCGAACTCGCCGGCAGCGATGAACCCGTGCTGGCGGACGAACGCTCGGCACGTCTCGGCTGCACGCTCGGCCGCCGCACGGATGTCGGCATCGTCGCTGCTGCCAGCGTCGAGGCGATCACGCGCGCCCGAGAGGTCGAGCGTCGCCGCACTCGCGGTGTGACGGGTACGCTCGCCGACGCCGACGCTCCGGCGACTCCCACAATCGGGACAGCTCACGCTCCCGGTCTCGTAGTACGACCACCGCGTCCCGCAGTCCTTGCACTCGCGTTCCCCGCGGATGCGCATATCGTTTCCTTGGTCGCCAGGGTGAAAAACGGGACTATCGCGGTGTGGTGCCTGACGGACGGCCCGCCGAACGGTGATCCGACGTCTGCACGACCACGAGGGTTTATGATGATCGGCGGGGAATTCGGAGTCGTATGTCACGGAGTACTCACGCTCCTGATCGAGAAATTCTCCGGCGATGAGGTATCGGTTCGATCGGACGGCGATCGCGTCGTCGTTTCGCTTCCCGGACGGACACACACCGTCAGCAGAGATGCGGCCGCTGCGCTCCGTGCGGAGCTTGGCGAGGCGCTGACCGAGCGCTGCGAGTACGTCCACACGGTCGGCACCCACCGCGCCGACGGAAGCTACGTCGTCTCGCGCCGTGGTGCGGACTCGTCGGGTCATCGAAAGGTGTTCGACGGGTTTGCAGCGCTACGAGAACAGTACGCGACGCTACCGGCGACGTTCACCGCGGCGGACGTCGACATGCCCGGCGTGACCGGTGGCCGACGCCACCTGCTCGTGCGCCACGTCGTCGAACATCCTGTCTTCGACTGTACCCTCACCGCTCGCCAGCCGCTCACGGCCGAAAAGCGACCGTCCGAGGGAGGAGGGTGAAACGATCAAGGAGGCTCACCAGAGGTAGCCGCCGACGAGCTGCATCAGGAGTGACTGCCCGAACACCGCCGCGGCGAGCAGCCACCGCTCGCGCTCGTCAGGGTCGATCCGCTTCACCGCGGCCGCAACCGGCAGCAGCAAGAACGGGTAGAGATACATCGCGCCGCGAGCGGTCTCGCCGGTGTGATAGACCCCCGCCGCGAGCAGCGCGGCGAACGACCCGACGGCGACCCCGACGATCAGCATGGGTTCGCGCTCGGGTGCGTTCGCGGGGAGCCACCCGGCGCGACCGAGTACGTCACGCCGGAGCGCCCGCGCGCCACGGATCGCGAGCAGGCAAAGAAAGGGTGTGAAAAAGAGCGCGATCTCGGCGACGTCCTCCAGACGGGTGTAGACGTACCACGCCGGTTTGGCCGTGAGCAGGAATCCCCCGGGGTTTTGCTGGTTCGAGGCGAGCAGAAACGAGTCGAGGTAGTTGTAGCCGAGCGCGATGTCGACGAACAGGTAGAATCCGACGAGGCCGATCAGGATCGCCACGAACGGGACGCGCTTCTCGCGGCGGTGGATGGCGATGGCGGCCAACACGGGCACGAGAAAGACGGACAGGAACATCTGGAACGACACCACGAGCAAACACGCGAACGTTCCGAGGGTCGCGAGCCACGACTCGCGGGTGAAGAAGTACACGGCACCCAGCATGAGCGTGGCGATGATCGCGTCGAGCGAGGCGAGATAGTAGATCTGGACCGCGGGCAGGAGGACGAACAGGACGGTGACGTACCGCGCGACGTCGCGCTCGTAGTACGTCCCGACGAGACGGTAGAGGAGGACGGCGGAGGTCGGCAGCGAGACGAGCGCGATGGCGGCCGAAATGAGCGCGCGCGAGCCGAAAACCCGGTCGAGCAGCGTGAACGTGAGCACCGATCCCGGTGGGTGCGTGCGCGCGTGGACGACGTACGAAAGCTGGTTCGCCTCGTACATCTGGATGAACGCGAGCGGGTCGGTGATCCCAGGTGCCATCTGATAGTACCCCTCGCGGGTGGCGAGCGGCGCGACGAACCCGTGGTCGAACCCGTGGATGAGGTTCGAGAGGCCGAGCAGGACGACGCCGGCCACGACGATCGGTGCGATTCCGGTGTCTCGTCGGCGGCAGTACGCACCGGCCAGTACGAACACCACGACCGCGGCAGCCGTCGCCCCGATCGCCCAGCCTGGCTGGAGGCGACCCAGACGGACGGTGAAGATACTGATCGGCCAGTAGGTGGGCGTTGCGCCCCGAATCTTCTCGATGAGTCCGCCGTTCGTCCACCGAACGATGACGTTCAGCGCGACGACCGACGTGAGTCCGATCCACCCGATCGCGAGGATCTCGCGCCCCGAGAACAGTGATTCCGACTCATCGACACTCCCGACCATCGACCGGCGGTGCGCGCGGGGGCGGTTAATCGCTTTCGTCCCACGATTCGCGCCTACGCGTGGATTCGCTTCCGGAATCGCTCGATGGGACTGCAATTCGATACGGATGTGAGGTGCTTCGTACTCGCACGGGACAACTGAGAACCGCAGGCCACACCCTCCCCAACCGACTCCTTCGCTCGGCGGCACTCGCTACGCCCGTGCCGCTCTCGCTCAATCATCCCTCGCACGAGCGGGCGCGTCTCTGCACCGCGACGCGCCCGCCGCGCGCCGACCGCTTCCGCCAGCTGTGGTGGGTCGAGGAGTCCACGGGCAAATCAACGCTTTTGCCGGTGGCCCGCCTCGCGGTGGTATGCCGACTCCCCGACCGAGCACGTTCTCGATCGTCGCGCGCGATCCCGACCAGGATGCGGTGGGCGTCGCGGTCCAGTCGAAGTTCGTCAGCGTGGGCTCGGTGGTCCCGTTCGCGAGCGCCGACGCGGGCGCGATCGCGACCCAGAGCTTCGCGAACGTCGCCTACGGCCCCGACGGCCTCGACCTGCTGCGTGAGGGCCACACCGCGAGCGAGGTCGTCGAACGACTGACCGAAGCCGACGACGACGCACCCGATCGCCAGGTGGGCGTCGTGGGCCAGGACGGCTCGATCGCGGCGTTCACCGGCGACGACTGCTTCGCGTACGCGGGCGACATCCAGGGCGAGGACTACACCGTCCAGGGCAACATCCTCGAAAACCCCGACACCCTCGAAGCGATGGCCGAGACCTACGAAACCACCGAGGGCGGGCTGCCCGAGAAACTCATCGCCGCGTTGCAGGCGGGCAACGAGGCCGGTGGCGACAAGCGCGGCGAGCAGAGTGCGGCGCTTTACGTCGTGAAACCCGAGGGCGGCTACGACGGCGGCAACGACCGCTGGATCGATGTCCGGGTCGACGACCACGAACACCCGATCGACGAACTCGAACGCGTCTTCCGGCTCTACGACGTCACGCTTCTCGAACGCGAACCGCCAGCCGAAACGCGGAATTTGGAGGGCGAAACCGCAGAGGCGGTCGCAACAGCGCTCAACGAAGCGGGGTTCGATGGTGCGACAGCCGAGGAATCGTTCGGCGAGGCCGACCGCGAGGCGCTCGAAGCGTTCCGAGGGGCGAACAACTTCGAGAACCACTCGCTCGACCTCATCGAGGACGCGCTCGTACGCGGCTGGGACGACGCAGAGGGAGCGGGCGAGACGAGGCTCGTGAACGCAGTCTGGCACGGAATCTCGCGATTGGAGCGGGCGTGATACCGGCCTGTGACAGCCAAACGATTGTCGTAGTATCCAGCGCGCAACCGACTCAGCCGCACCGATCACGACTCAAGTGAGAGCCCGCAGGCCACTCCCTCCCCAACCGATTCGCTCCGCTCGGTCTTCGACCTCGCGTCACTCATCCCTCGCGCGAGTCGCACGCCAAAGGCGTGCTCACGGGTCGTGCCTCCCCGTTCGCATCCGCGGCCTTCCCTTCGATCGCGCCGCGCTTCGCTCCCGCGCGCCACCGCCCCCGACAAAAAACGGATCGCTGATCAACGGAGAGGGAATCCTCGCGGCGCGGGGCGGTTGACTGCGACCGACGGGTCAAGGTTCTTGACGTGCTCGCCCGTAGCCGGGGTATGCGCTCCGAAGAGGAAATTCGCGACCAGTACGAGTTTCTCATGGAGGAGTTGGACGACGAGGAGATGAACCACGAGGGCGTCAGGCAGATGTTTACCTACTACCGCCGCGCCCTCGGGTGGGCGCTCGAAGAGGAGCACATGTGAGAACCGGCCGATAGCGTTAAGTGTGACTGACCGTTGGATATGAGTGACGCTTCGCTTGGAGGGCCGAAGCGTCAGCGGGGACCAATTCAGGGCGGCAAGCCGCCGACGCGGGCTTTTCTCCCGCGCCGGCTGCTTTCCCATGATCCACGAAACAAAGTGACGACGCTCGGAATCGATCGTCACTGACATGAGCTCTCATCTCTCGTGGCGTTGATGCTGGTGAGCGGTTGATACGATCGAACCCAGTGACGGATGAAACCGCAGTAAATCGGACGTGGATCACCCATTGCTTGCGCCACCGTCGTTCCCGACGATGGACAGTTCCGATATACTTATGATAATCAAACACATACTGGCGAAACATCTCATGCACGATCTCACCGGCTTTCAGCGCGACCTGTTGTACACCATCGCGGGCCAGGACGAACCACACGGACTCGCGGTCAAGGAGGAGCTCGAAGAGTACTACGAGTCCGAGATCCACCACGGGCGGCTGTATCCGAACCTCGATACGCTGGTCGAGAAGGGACTGGTCGAGAAGGGACAGCTCGACCGGCGGACCAACTACTACGATCTCACCCGCCGCGGCCGTCGCGAGATCGACGCTCGCCGCGAGTGGGAGTCACAGTACGTCGACGCCTGACGCAAGTATTGACCGAACCACAACGAATTAGTTAAGACCCCGGCCCGTCCGACGGCTACATGGACCGTGATACTGCGGAGCCACGCGTCCGGGGGTTCCCGGGCGAGCGGGCCAAAGAGTGGGTCGATCGCCAGCACCGCGTCGCCGCGCCGAGCACTCACGTCTACGAGTTCGTCTGGGACCCGACCGCCCCCGCGGACGGCCCCTTTTGTACCGATGTCGACGGCAACGTCCTGATGGATTTCACCTGCCACGTCGGGGCCGCGCCGCTCGGGTACAACAACCCGAAGATCATGGAGCCGATGGCGGAGTTCGATCTCGTGGACCCGCTGAAGATCGCGGGCCACGACTTTTATGTGGGGTCGGGGCCGGCCGACGATCCCGACTTCCCGGGGCCGGCAGGGCTGATGGAACGGCTGACCGAGATCACCGGCGAGTACGACATGGATCAGGTGTTTCTCTCGAACTCCGGCGCGGAGGCGGTCGAGAACGCGATCAAGATCTGCTACGACGGCAGCGGGAGCTACGGCATCACCTTCGAGGGGGCGTTCCACGGCCGGACGCTCGGCGCGCTCTCGCTCAACCGCTCGAAGCAGGTGTACCGCCGCGACTTCCCCGAGATTTCAGGGGTCCACGACGTGCCGTTCTGCCGCGATCGGACGTGTGACGCCGACACCTGCTCGTGTGGCTTCTTCGCTGGCGATACCTCACAGCTCCGCCGAATGCTGAGCGAGGCCGCCGGCTCGGTCGCGGCAGAGGAGGTCGCCTACCTCATCATGGAGCCGATCCAGGGCGAAGGCGGGTATCACCCGCCGAGCGAGGCGTTCATGACCGAGGTCGCCGCGGTCTGTGAGGAGTACGACATCGCGCTCGTGGCCGACGAGATCCAGTCGGGGATGGGGCGCACAGGTGAATGGTGGGGCGCGGATCACTACCCCATCGAGCCCGACGTCATCACCGCAGCGAAAGGACTCCGGGTTGGGGCGACGATCTCGCGGTCGGACGTGTTCCCCGAGGAGGAAGGCCGGCTCTCCTCGACGTGGGGTGCTGGCGACATCCTCTCGTCGATGCAGGGCGCGCTCACGATCGACGCCATCCGGGAGCACGATCTCCTCGCGAACGCCACCGAACGCGGCCGCCAGTTCACCGAGCGCGTCGTCGACGCCGACCCCGAGCCGGTGATCGACGTGCGCGGGAAGGGCCTGATGCTGGCGCTCGAATTCGATACCCCGGAAGCCCGCGATGCCGCACTCGAACGCGCGTTCGAGCAGGGGTTGCTCACGCTGGCCTGTGGTCACAAGACGCTCCGGGTCCTCCCGCCGCTCGACGTCACCGAGCGCGAGATCGATCTCGGTGCGGACCTGCTGCTCGACGCGATCGAGGCGTAGCTCAGACGATATCGTTGTCCCGGAGCAGGTCCGCGAGGACGTGGACGTAGAGTACTGCGCCGGTCAGGATGCCGAGCCGCCGATCGATCAATCCTGTGAGCACGGTGAGGGGGCCAGCGATGAGGACGTGGCTCAGCAATCGGAGGTTCGCCATCCCGCCAGTTCCTTCGAACAGGTTCTTCTGATCGAAGAACACGCGTTTCGGGTTCCGGAGACAGTTCCGGGCGTGTCGCCAGTCGCCGACGCGGAGCCGTGCGAGCAGGAAGTGATCGAGGTCGATCAGCACGCCGAGACCCAGGCCGTAGCCCGCGAGTGCTGCCCGCTGGCGCGAGGAGTATCGATCACCGAGCGCTGCGAGCATCCACCCGACGACGGGAACGCTCAACAGGAAGTGTTCACCTGATTTCATTCGTTCGCCCAGTCACGCCGGAATACTACGGGTGTTTCGGTGTTTACTCGATCACTCGACGTCTCCGACATCGAATCGGGGACCGTCGTCGGTGTCCTCGATCGTGACGCCGAGCGCTTCGAGCTCGGCCCGGAGATCGTCGGCTCGGTCGTAGTTGCCTGCCGCGCGCTCGGATTCACGGACGTCGAGCACGAGTTCGACAAGTTCGTCGGCGAGGCGGACCTCGCCGTCTCCACCACCTGCACCGTCCGCACCGCTGCCGCCGAACACGAGGCCGAGCACCTCGCCGCCGAGTTCCTCGAACGCCTCGATGGCTGCTTTGAGTCCGCGATAGTCGTACACCCCGTTCGCGTCGAGGTGGGTGTTGAGAGCGGTCGCGATTTCGGCGAGCGCCGACAGCGCCTCGCGGGTGTTGAAATCGTCGTCCATCGCGGTTTCGAACCTTTCTTTGGCGTCTACGACCGTCTCCCGTAGCTCTCCATCCTCGACTTTCGCCCGTGCGTCGGGGCCGTCGATGGCTGCGACGGCGCGCTCGTGGGCGCGTTCGAGGCGCTCCCACCGGTCTACGGCCTCCTCGATGGTGGCGTCGCTGTAGGTCTGTCGTTGGCTGTACGACGCTGAGAGCAGGAAGGTCCGCACGACGTTCGCGCCGAGCTTCGCGACCGCTTCCTCGACGGTGGCGTAGTTCCCCAGGCTCGAACTCATCTTCTCGTCGTCGGTTTCGAGCAGCCGGACGTGGAGCCAGTAGCGCGCGAACCGTTCCCCAGTGGCGGCCTCGCTCTGTGCGATCTCGTTTTCGTTGTGCGGGAACGCGATGTCCTGGCCGGCGACGTGGATATCGAGGGTTTCGCCGAGGGTGGCCCTGCTCATTGCCGAGCATTCGATGTGCCACCCGGGACGACCCTCGCTCCACGGCGATTCCCACGTCTCGCCGCTCGCCTCGTCGAGCGACTTGGCCTCCGCTGGCCGGTGATCGGCGAGATCTTCGGGCGGCACGGCCCCGGCCTTCCAGAGTGCGAAGTCCGCAGGGTGGCGCTTCTCGCTGCGCTCGTCGGGATCGCCCTGCTCTTCGAGCTCGTCGAGGTTCTGATTCGAGAGTTTGCCGTACTCCTCGAATTCGGTGACGTCGAAGTACACTGAACCACCCGATTCGTAGGCGTACCCCTTCTCGATCAGGGTCTCGACGAGATCGATGATCTCGGGGACGTGCTCGGAGACACGTGGGTAGACCTCCGCGCGCTTGAGGTTGAGCGAGCGCATGTCACGGACGGTTTCGCGGATGAACGTTCGGGCGACTTCGTCCTCCGAGTCACCGCGCTCGTCGGCTCCGATCTGCGCGACGATCTTCTCGTTGACGTCGGTGAAGTTCTCGACGTGGCGGACGTCGTAGCCACGGGCGGAGAGCCAGCGGTCCATCACGTCGGCGTGGACCCACAGGCGCGCGTGACCGAGGTGTGCCGGGGCGGACACCGTGAGCCCACAGACGTAGAGCAACACCGACTCGGGATCGGCTGGCTCGAACGGCTCTTTCTCCCCGGACAGCGTGTTCGTCACGCGCAGCGTCATCACTCTTTCCTACGTGGGCCGGCGTTTCAATCCGTCGGAGTCCATACTTCTGGAACCGCAGACAGCGCGTCCTCGACGATCCGCACCGCATCGGGGCCGTCACGGCGCTCGACCGCCACGATCAGCGCGTCACCAGCGACGCCAGCCGCAATGACGCCGATTTCCTCGACGGCGAGCCGATCGAGTACGGTCGCAAGCGCCCGGGCGTCGACCGTGCCGGTCGCGAGAACGCCTGTCAGCGAGCCGCCGTCGACGAGCTCGGTTCCACCGACCGCGAGCAGTGGGTCCTGCTCGTCGGCAGCACCGTTCCCGGCTTCGTCCTCACTCTCGACGCCGAGACCGCTCCGCATCGTCACTCGTGCTTCGCGGGGCGCGGTCTCGTACTCGAGGAGGTCCTCGGCGTACCGCCGGAGAGCGGCCGTGACCGCGTCGGTCTCGCCCACGTCGAGAAAGTGGGCGGCAGCGGTGTAGTTCAGGATGCCAGCACGGAGTGCGTGATGGACGAACGGAGCCCGCCGGACGGCCGCGCGGGTGTCGGCTGCGAGCGACATGTCTCAACCGAGAACGGGGGTCACGAAAAATTCGACGAACCGCGAGTCACGACTGTACTCACGAGGGATGTCGATAGCTCGCAAAAAATCGTCGAAGTACACGACTCGCCGAACCGCGAATCGCGGTGCAAATGAGAGACCGCAGGCCACACCCTCCCCAGCCGACTCCTTCGCTCGGTCTTCGACCTCGCGTCACTCATCCCTCGCGCGAGTCGCGCCTCTGGCGTCTGCTCGCGGGCGATTCGCGCCCGCTCGCACGGCCTGCGGGACCGAAGGTCCCGCACTGCTCCCGCGCGCCGACCGCAACCATTCAACCCCGACAGCCGTCTCCAGACTCGTCGTTTCGACTCGCTGCTTTCCGGGAGACGAAGCCACTAAGCCCACCGCGTCCTTCGACTCAGGTAACTATGCCGGCGCTCGTCATCGCCGCCCACGGCTCGCACCTGAACCCTGGCTCGCACGACCCGGCGTTCGCCCACGCCGACACGATCCGCGCGGCCGGCGCGTTCGACGAGGTCCGCGAGGCGTTCTGGAAGGAAGAACCGTCCTTTCGCGAGGTGCTTCGCACCATCGAGAGCGAGGAGGTGTACGTCGTCCCGCTGTTCGTCTCGGAGGGGTACTTCACCGAGCAGGTCATCCCGCGCGAACTCCGCCTGGAGGGATGGGACGTCGCGGAGTGGGATTCGGACGGCACCGACGCCGACCACGTCACGCTCACCGCAGACGACGTCGAGAAAACCGTCCACTACTGCGGCCCCGTGGGAACCCACGAATCGATGACCGACGTGATTATCCAGCGCGCCGAGACCGTCACCGGCGATCCCGACGTGGGCGAGGGATTTGGGATCGCCGTCGTTGGCCACGGCACGGACCGCAACGAGAACTCCGCGAAGGCGATCGAGTACCACGCCGAGCGGGTCCGCGAGACCGAGCGGTTCGACGAGGTCCAGGCGCTGTTCATGGACGAGGAGCCCGAAGTCGACGACGTGGCCGAGTACTTCGAGGCCGAGGACGTGGTAGTAGTCCCCCTCTTCGTCGCCGATGGCTATCACACCCAAGAGGACATCCCCGAGGACATGGGGCTGACCGACGACTACCGAGAGGGGTACGACGTCCCGACCACGGTCGACGACACCCGCATCTGGTATGCCGGCGCGGTCGGGACCGAGGCGCTGTTGGCCGACGTCCTCCTCGAACGCGCGGCCGACGCGGGCGCGGACGTCGGGAACGCGCTCGATCTCGTCCGCCAGCGAACCGGTGGCACCGCCGCGGCGGGCGATTAAATGAACGACACACAGTTGAGCGCGCTCCGCGAAGCCGCCGCCGACGGCGTGTCGTGTGACGGACTTCGCGTCGAACGGATTGGCGAGGAGTACACCTTCGCGACCCCCGAGGCGACCCACGAGGGCCTCGACGAGGAGTCGTTCGACGCGCTCGCCCAGGAAAACCCGTGGCTGGTCTCGAACTGGCATTTCTGGGCGGGTGCGAGCGAGACTCGCCGGGCGTACTGCCGGTGGGTCGAGCGAGCCGACGAGTTGGGCGTGCGAGAGCGTTACGAGGCACTCGTCGAGGGGCTCTCTCGCGAGTGGGGGGAACTCCTCGTCACGGCCGGACTCGGCGAGGACGGCGAGCGCGTCTACGAGCTCCGTCACGTCGACGACGCCGACACGGAGCCCGACGCACTCGCACTCCACGACGACCCGCTCGACGCGCGTGAGATCGCCACCGCCGACGAGAACGGCCGGTATCGACCGCTGAAGACTGCTCCGACGCTCCGGCGAGGCTGGCGGTTCGCGGGCCTCGACGCTCGCGATCTCGTTCGAACTGTGGAGTTCTTCTACCCGGCGACGGTGACGAACTGGTTCCGTGAGCGCGAGGGCGATCTCGACGTGACTCACTTCCGCGAGACCGCAGACCGTCAGACCGGGATCTATCAGGTAGTCGACGAACTCGACGAAGACGGTGTCGAAAACCTCGCCGCCGCGTGCTGTGTCGACTCGCAGTGTTGCAAGCGCCGCGAGTGGGACGAGGACGAGGAAACAAAGCTCGACGTCTCACGTGGCGACGGCGCGTTCCCGTGTCGGGAGCCGTGTTCGCTCGTGATCGCCGCCGCCCGGCAGTGGGCGATCCTCGAAAACGAGGAGTCACGCACCTACGAGTTCGAGCTAACACCGAGCGAGAAGAACCAGATCGAGGATATCCTGGGTGCGGTCGCCGACGGCCGGACCGACGAGATCCGCGAGGCAGACGTCGGAGATGGCGCGAACCGCTATCGAGCACGGTATCTCCGAGCGAAGCGGACCGACGAGGACGGGAACTTCGAGAACGTGGTCGAGCGTCAGTAGAGCAGTAGATAGCCCGCGACGACGAGCCCGCCGAGTACGGCGAGCGCGCCGACGAACATCGCGATCCCTTCGAGAAACAGGAGTCCGATCCCGATCAGAATCACGAGCGACGTCCCGCCGAGCAACGCCGGCGTGTCAAGACCCGGCGATCCTCCCACGGACGACCGCGAGGACGATCGCCGTGACGAGGACTGACGGGAGGATGATCGTCGGGAAGAGGACGATCCACGCGATCCCGATCGGCCCGACGACGATCCCGTGCTCGTCGTACTCGTCGTGCTGGACGAGCGTGTCGTGGTACTGCCGCGATTCGAGCCCTGGATCAGCGACTCGTCGATCTCGACGGTCTGTTTGCCGGCGGTGGGTTCGACCGCAACCGCGATATCGTGGGTTTCGCTGCCGTAGGCGGTGGCGACGGTGAGCGTCCCTCGGACGGGGCCGGTGTCGTGGACGCTGACCGGCACTCGGGCCGTCGCGCCGGTGCGGATGTAGTGGTTGCCCGAGGGGAGCGACGCGATCTCCGCGAACCCGTTGCCGAGCCGGAGGTGGGCGTGGGCGGCCTCGCCGTGGTTCTCGATCTCGACCACGAACGAGTCGGCGGTCTCGAAGCTATCGGGAGCTTCGATCGCGTGGAGGCGGTCGCGGTTCAGGTGGACGGCGAGCGTCTCAGGCACGGTCTACTCCCCGCATGCTCAGGCCGGCGCGTCGTCGCGCATATCTGGCGGGAGGAGGTTCGGAATCCCCTCTTCGATGGGGTACTCCTCGCCACACTCGGTGCAGACGAGCCGCCCCTCGAGCACCTCGTCGTCGTCTCGCTGGATGGGTTCGAGCTCGAGCTCCTGCTTGTCCATCGGACACCGGATGATGTCCATCAGTGACTCCTTCACCGGCGCTCACCCCTACTCATACGCGAGGCGACGATCGGCGGTGATAAAAACGTGGCGCTCGCCCGCGGTGGCGCGGTGCGGCCGCGGTGGCGGCGGGTCGTGGCAGCGGCCGCGGGAGCAGTTGCAGGGCGGCAGCGGTGCGGACCTGGCGGATGAAGGGCGAGACGCGCGAGCTCCCGTTCGCTTCGCTCACGGGAACGGAGTGAGCGCGCGGCGAGGGCTTCGGCGGTGCTGTACGGTTGCGGAAAGTGCCAGCGGTTCTACCGCGAGCGACCAGGGGAGCGAGCGGGTGTTTTTCACTCATCGGAAGACTCGCTTCGCTCACGGCTCGTTCCTCGCGCCACTCGTCTTCCGAGCCTTCGTCCGCCTTCGTCTTCGCGCAGCTCCGCTGCCCGAACGGTCCGCGGGACCTCCGATCCCGCGCTACTCACGAAACCGGGTTTTGCAAGCCGAGGGGGACTGTTCCATCGTCCTGCTGGCCGTGCGAGCGGGCGCTTCGCGCCCGCGAACAGGCGGGGGTGGGCGAGCGTAGCGACGCACCCCGCAACAAAATAGTGGGGGCGTCTAGCGCTGATCGACCGGCACGAACGACTCGTCCTCCGAGCCGGTGTAGCGGGCGCGCGGACGGATCAGCCGGTTGTTCTCCTGATATTCGAGGACGTGGCCGAGCCAGCCACCGACCCGGCTCATCGCGAAGATCGGGGTGTACATGTCCATCGGGATCCCGAGCTGGTGGTAGACCGAGCCCGAGTAGAAGTCGACGTTGGGGGCGATCCCTTTCTCGATCAGCCCCTCCTCGCGGAGGTGGTTCTCGATCGCGGTGGTGGCGTCGTACCACTTGGTCTCACCGGCGGACTCGCCGAGTTCCTCCAGTCGGCTCTGGAGGATGTCCGCGCGCGGGTCCTTGACGTTGTACACGCGGTGGCCCCAGCCGGGCACCCGCCAGTCCTCGCGATTCTCGCGTGCGTCGGCGACGAACTCGACCGGGTCAGCGTCCGTCTCGTCGATCTCGTAGAGCATCTCCATCACGTCCTGGTTCGCGCCGCCGTGGAGCGGCCCCGAGAGCGCGCCCACACCACCGGTCAGCGCGCTGTAGGCGTCGGCGTACGTGCTCGCGATCACCATCGTGGTGAACGTCGAGGCGTTCAGGCCGTGGTCGGCGTGGAGCACGAGCGCCTGATCGAAGGTTTCGGCCGCGACGTCGTCGGGCTCCTCGCCGGTGAGCATGTAGAGGAAGTTCGCGGCGTAGCCCAGATCGGGATGGGGATCGACGGGCTCCTCGCCGTTGCGCAGGCGGTCGAACGCCGCGAGCACCGTGGGGACCTTCGCGGCGACGCGTCGCCCCTTCCGGAGGGTGGCCTCGCGGTCGCGTGGGTTCGCCGCCGAGTCGGGATCGCCGGCCGAGAACATCGAGACCGCCGTCCGGAGCGCGGCCATCGGCCGCTCGTCGCCCGCGAGATCGGCGAGCGTCGCGAGGATCCGGTCGTCGACCGCTCGCTCGTTCGCGAGGGCGTCCGCGAACGCGTCGAGCTCGTCGCGATCGGGGAGGTGGCCGTGCCAGAGCAGGTAGCACGCCTCCTCGTAACTCGCCTCGCGAGCGAGGTCCTCGATGGCGTAGCCCCGGTACACCAGCCGCCCCGCATCGCCGTCGATGTTGCTGAGCGAGGATTCGGCCACCAGCACACCTTCGAGACCACGTTTGAGCTCATCGGACATCGCTCCAGCATACCCAACCTGCCAGTAAAAGCATTATCGTTGCGTCCCTGTTGCACGATCCGCGCTCACCGGTACGTTTCGAGCGTGACACCGGGAATCGTCTCGAAATGTGAATCGCCGGCGAGGACGGGTTCGTCGCGTTCGATGGCGGTTGCGGCGATTGCGGCATCGGCCTTCCCGATACCGGGACCGTCGCCATCGTCGGTCATGCGCTCACCGAGGAGTCGCCCGGCACGCCGAGCAATGCGCGGGGTCGTATCCACCAACGGATACGAGTCCAACACCGTCTCGACGGCCCGACGTTCCTCAGAGGAGTTCGCTACCTTCCCGACACCGATATAGAGTTCCAGCACGGTCATCGCGGGCATGACGAGCGGGACACCCTCGGCTTCGAGTTCGCGCTCCATCGAGACCGCGGCCTCCAGGTCGTCGATGACGTCCAGCACGAAGCTCGTATCGACGATCATTCGAAGCGGTCGGCGACCTCGCGGACCGCCTCACGGTCTCGGTCGTCGGCGTCATCGATGGCCTCGCGCATTGCGGCCACCTCGCTCCCCTCGAACACGTCACGGAGGTCGCGCAACGAACGGCCACCGACGAGCCGCTCGACGGCCTCGCTGAACGATTCGTCGTCGCGCTTGCTCGACCGAATGCGTTCGTACACGTGATCTTGGAGTCGAATCTGTCGTGACATCCTTGTTGACAGCGTTGACGTTCGACGGTAATCAGCGTTCGGACGAGCGTCCGGGTTTTTCCTCGTAGCCATCTCCACCTGCAGGAGCGGTGAACGAAGTGAACAGAGTTGGACTCGTCGGGACCGAGCAAACGCGCAGCGTTTGCGAGGGTCGACGAGTTCACGACTGAACGAGCGAAGCGAGTGAAGAAGTGGACTCGTCGGGATTTGAACCCGGAGGAAGACGATCGCTTCGCTCGGCGCTGCGACTTCCAGGGGTTCAAATCCGGGCTCGACCATTCTCGCTCGCTCGTAAAACTCGCTCGCTCCGATGGACTCGCCGGGATTTGAACCCGGGGCCTTCCCCGTGCCAGGGGGATGATCTACCACTGATCTACGAGCCCGTACTCAGTACCATCGCCGTCGTTTTCATAAACCCATCGAACCCGACGCGCCGAGTCGAAACGGTTTAATCCGGCCCACGGGTGGGTGGGGATGGGAACAGCACGGCCGCAAATCTGACACGCCCTCGCGGGCTCTGAGATTGCGGTAGTGTTCGGTAGCGTTTCGTGCGATTCCTATCCTCACATATGGCACGAATGCATACACGACGCCGCGGGTCGTCCAGTTCGGACACGCCCGTGGCGGACGATCCGCCGGAGTGGAGCGACGTCGACACCGACGCCATCGAAGCGCGCGTCGTCGAACTGGCAGAAGAGGGCTACGGCCCGAGCCAGATCGGTCTCAAACTGCGCGACGAGGGCGTCCAGGGCACGCCGATCCCGGACGTCCAGCTCGCCACCGACAAGAAAGTGACCGAGATCTTGGACGACCACGACGCCAGTGGCGACCTTCCGGAAGATCTTCGGAACCTGCTCGAACGCGCGGTTCGGCTCCGCGAGCACATGGCCGACAACCCGGGCGACGCCCAGAACAAGCGCGCGCTCCAGAACGCCGAGGCGAAGGTCCGCCGGCTCGCCGACTACTACCGCGGCGACGAGCTCGACGAGGACTTCAAGTACACCTACGAGCACGCACGGGAACTCCTGTAGATGGCCGTCGCCGGTCGTTCCGAGGACGGATCGACTGCCGACAGCGCCGCCGCTGCGCTCCGTGAGGCCGGGTTCGTCCGGTTTCACGTCGCGCCCGACGGCGACGCGCTGGCGACTGCCGGGCTCCTCGCCCGGGCGCTCGCCGAGCGGGACACCCCGTTCCAGGCGAGCGTCGTCCGCAGCGGACGACCGGGAACGACCGACACTGCAGGCACCGACGACACGACCACCGTGTGTATCGGCGGCACGGAGCCCGCCGACGTCACGCTCGACCCGCCCGGATCGGCGAGCGAGGCAGCGTTCGAGGCTGCACGCGAACTCGGGAGCGATCCCGACCCGATCCTCGCGCTCGCCGGCGCGTTCACCCCTCCCGACGCCGCGCTCGAAGGGAGCGCCGCGTTCGAGGCCGCACGCGACCACGACCTCATCGAACAGCGGCCTGGAGTCGCGATCCCGGTCACGGACCTCGCCGATGGGCTCGCACACACGACGCTCGCCCACGCCGGGTTTTCGGGCGATTCCGATGCGGTGCGCGAGACGCTCGACGGCCGCGAGACCGCTGACACCGACGAGGAACGACGCGAGGTCGCCTCGATCGTCGCGCTCACGGCCGCCGGCGCGGAGGACGCGACATCGCGCGCCGCCGAGACGGTCGAGCACGTGCTCCGGCCGTACACGATCGCTGAACGCTCCAACGACGAGTCGGCCACAGCTCCCGAGTTCGCGACCGTCGGCGGGTACGCGGACGTGCTGCGTGCGTGTGCCCACGAACGACCAGGCACCGGGCTCGCGCTGGCGATCGGCCACGATGTCCGCAACGCGGCGCTATCGGCGTGGCGCGCACACGCGGAGCGGGCCCACGCCGCGGTCAGAACGGCGACGACGGCACGACACCGGAATCTCGTTGTCGCCCGCGTCGACACGGACGCGCCGCTTGCGACGACCGCGCGGCTCTTCTGTGACTTTCGATCGCCGGAACCGGTCGTGGTGGCGGTCGGCGAAACCGAGGCCGCGGCCGCCGCGACCGACGATCGAAATCTCGGTACGCGGATGCGCCAGGCCGCAGCGGCTGCCGACGGCAACGGAGCGGGCAGCGAACGCCGCGGCCGCGCGACGTTCACCGACGACGAGGCGTTCGTCGCGGCGTTCCGGGAGGCGATGGCGTGAGCCGACGCGCCCGACTCCGGACCGAGTCGACTCACGCCGGCGTCGTCGCTGCGGCGCTCGTTCCGGACAACACGCCGGAGATGGAGACGGTCGTGGCGGACGACGCCATCGAGACCACGATCGCGCGCGAGACGACCGGTGGACTCCGGACCACGGTCGACGACTACGTGGTCAATCTCTCGGTGGCCGAACGCGTCGCGCAGGCAGCCGAGCAGCGCGCAGCCGATCGAGGAATCGACCACGAGGCGGATCGAGCGACGGAGCATCGAGCGACTGACCAACCGCGATCCACGGACGACGTGGACGACACCCAGACCACGAACGACACGAACCCATGAGCGAACGATCAGTTTCACGACAGCAACAGGAGAAACGGTGGTACACCGTGTTCGCGCCCGAGGAGTTCGATCGGGCCGAACTCGGCGAGACCCCCGCGAACGAACCGAACCAGGTGCTCGATCGCACCATCGAGACCACGCTCGGCGATCTGACCGACGACGCCGGCGCGAACAACGTCAAGCTCACGTTCCGAGTCCGGGACGTGGGCAGCGACGCGGCCTACACCGAGTTCATCAAACACGAGCTCACTCGGGACTACCTCGACAGTCTCGTGCGCCGCGGGGCCTCGAAGGTCGAGGCCTACCTCACGGTGATGACCAGCGACGAGTATCGTGTTCGGATCCAGCCGGTCGCGTTCACGACCCAGAAGGCCGACGACAGCCAGGAGCGCGCGATCCGTCGGCGGATGACCGAACTCGTCGAGGAAGCCGCCAGCGAGCGGACCTTCGAGGAGCTCGTCGACAGCGTGACCCAGGGTCGGCTGTCGAGTGCGATCTACGGCGAGGCGCGCACCATCTACCCGCTCCGGCGGGTCGAGGTCGGCAAGCTCGCGCTCGACGCCCATCCCGACGAAGTCGCCGAAGAGGAAGAGACCGCGGTCGACGTCGACGAAGAAGACGTCGAGGTCTGAATCGCGGATCTTCGTCGCTACTCGACGACGGTGAACTGCGCGACCATCCCACCGCGTTCGTGTGGAATGCAGAAATAGTTATACGTCCCGGGAACCTCGAACGTCACTTCGAACGTCTCGCCGCTGGCGATCCCGCCACCACCCCGCTGGAGCCACGCGTCACGGGCCGCCTTGGTGCTCTCGAACCCGCCGGAGGCGAAAAACGTCGCTCCGTCCGGAATTCCCGATTCGTACGCGGTCACGGTGTGAGTTCGCGAGCCGGTGTTGCGCCAGACGACCGCCTCGCCGACGCGTGGCTCGAAGTTCTCTGGCTGGAGGAACGCGCTCGAACTCATTCCGATCTCGTCGTCGCCCTCCTGACGCGACTGTCCAGTACAGCCCGCGAAAACGGCGGTGACGCCCGCAGCAGCCCCGAGAAACGCGCGTCGGTTCATACCTAATCATCACACGCCGCGCGATTTAGACCCCTCGGTAGCCGCTGGACGAGGTCGCGGGGCCAGTCGGCGCGCCGAAGATAAACCCCTAAACCGCGGGTCGGCGAGTCCGGTGGTATGCAGCCCCGTTTCGTCGCACGGCTCGGGCTCGCCGACGCCGTCACGGCGACAAACGCCGGTCTCGGCTTCCTCGCAGCGGCCGCTGCGATGGTCGATCCCGGACTCGCCGCCCGGCTGATCCTGCTGGCGGCGATCGCCGACGGCCTCGACGGCGCGATCGCCCAGCACGTCGGGAGCACGCCGGTCGGGGAGTTCCTCGACTCGCTCGCGGATGTCGCCTCGTTCGGCGTCGCGCCCGCACTGTTCGTCTTCGCCACCGCGCGCACCGCGTGGGACCTCTCGCTCGCCGAACCCTCTCCGTCGGTGACACTCACACTGCTCGTGACCGGGCTGTTCGTCGTGACGGCGGTCGTCAGGCTCGGGCTCTACACCGCCTACGATATCGGACGCGAGGCGACCGAGGGCGCACAGACCACGCTGGCGGCGACGGTGCTCGCGGTCGCCTATCTCGCCGGGGTGCGGTCGCCGGCGGTGCTCCTCGGCGCGACCCTCGCCTTCGTTGGGCTGATGGTCGCACCGTTTCGGTACCCCGACCTCCGGATTCGGGACGCGCTGGCGATGGGTGTCGTTCAGGCGCTGTCGATCCTCGCTCCGGGAGCGTTCGGTCGGCTGTTTCCCCGATTGTTGCTCGCCGCCGCACTCGCGTACCTCGCGCTCGCGCCACGGCTGTATCGCCGTGGGACTCCCGAAGGGAAACGCACTTAGTAGCTTGTGCCACAGTTTTCTCCATGAGCAACGGGGACGACGAGCCCGACGCCGACACCGGCGAGGGGTCAGCGGGGGCCACGGACCAGCCTGCGGATGGGGACGACGGGGAAGCCGAAACCGACGCCATCGAAACGAAGCACACCCCCGAGTCCCTCGACGAACGACTCGACGAGATCGAGACCGCGGTCGACGAGGCCGACACCGAGTCCGATCTCGACGCTGTCGAATCCGATCTCGACGATGTGGAGACGGACATCGAGGCGGCCGATCTCCCCGAATCCGATGAGGACGAGGCGGATGACGGGGACGACGACGAGGAGAGCGAACGCACCCGCGAGGAACTCGAATCACGCGTCACGGAGCTCCGCGAGGCGATCGAGTCCCAGCGCGGTCCGTACGCCGAAGACGTCGTCGAGACGGTCGAAGGCGCAAAAACGACGATCACCGAGACGCGCTGGACCGACGAGGGCGAGCGCGAGGTGGCCGAAGCGGTCGAGCGCTTCCTCGACGGCGCTGGCGACGCGCTCGACGAAACGTTCGCCGTGGAGAGCGACGGAGCTGACTCCGAGACGGAGAACGAGACCGCAACTGACGCCGGCGACGGCGAGGAAGACGCCGACGACGGGGAAGACGCCGACGAACACGCCGAACTCGTCGCAGCGCTCGACGACGTGATCGAGTCGATCGAAACGCACGACCTCGATCCCGACGAGGACGAGGAGACCGTCGCCGACCTGCTTGACGACGCCGAGGGGCTCGCCGACGACCTCGACGACGCCGAGGAGTGGGACGATCTCACGGTCCGCGAGAAACTCACCGTCGAGGGCTTCTACGACGTGCTCGAATCGGAGAACCGCAAGGACTTCCCACCGGAGTGGAACGCGATCAAGATCTACGAGAAACGTGGCGAACCCGAGCCGATCCTCCGGGGATTGGAGATGTTCGGCTCGGAGTTCATGGAGGAGCACTGCATCGAGTCGCTGAAACGTCTGGGTGCGCCGGCGGCGTTCGACGCGATGGAGCAGCGCGCCCAGAAACGCGACAAGGCCCCGATCGCGGCGCTCGGAAAGATCGGCGACGATCGCGCGCTCGACACGCTCCACGAGTACATCGAGGGCGATAGCGATCCCGGTCTCCAGAAGGTCACGCTCAAGGCGCTCGGCGAGATTGGGAGCGAGGATTCGACACAGCCGGTCGCCGATCGCCTCGTCGCCGACAACGAAACCGTGCGCTCGAACGCGGCGCGTGCCCTCGGGCTGATCGGCGACGCGCGCGCGATCGACCCGCTCGCGGACGTGATCGACGAGGACGACTCGAATTCCGTTCGCGCGAGCGCGGCGTGGGCGCTCAATCAGATCGGGACCGAAAGCGCGCTCGACGCCGCCCGCGACCACGCCGACGACCGATCGTATCTCGTCCAAAGCGAGGCCGAGAAGGCCGAACACGCGATGGCCGACGACGGCGACGCGACCGAAACCCCGGCCTGAGACGAACTCTCCTTCGACTCCGATCGGCTTGACACGAACTCTTAAATCGGAGAACGTGACCACCGGCGGGTGTGTCTCTCCGGGTGGTCGTGCTGGCGTTCGTGGCCGTCGCACTCGTCGCGTCGCCGGTCGGGTTCGCGGTAGCGACGCCTGGCGTGACTGCCGACGGAGCCCAGCCCGACGGCCCGCACGTCGCGGCAGTGTACCCGAACCCGCTCGCCGCGGAGGACGCGGGCGAGTACGTCGTGCTCACGTTCCCTGAGGCGACGAATCTCTCCGGCTGGACGCTGAGTGACGGCGAGACGAACGTCTCGCTGCCGAACGCCACGATGGAGGGCCGGATCGCGGTCACCGCCACACCGAACGCAACCACGAACCTCACGACGGCGTCGATCGTGAGCGTGAACGAGTCGGTGAGTCTCGCCAACGGTGGCGACGAGATCACGCTCCACGACGGCGAGCGTGTCGTCGACGAGATGGCGTACGAGGACGCGCCCGAGGCCGAACGCTACAACCGGACTGCCGATGGATGGGCGTGGGAGCATCTCGGTGCGACGAACTTCTCGGCGGTGCGGACGGGTCCCGCAACGACCCGGGCGTTCGTCCTGCCCGATGCGCCAGCGGTGCCGATCGACGTCCTCGAATCGGCCGAGCGCCGAATATTGCTCGCTGGGTACACCTTCAGCTCCGAGCGTGCCACAGCGGCGCTCGAACGCGCGGCCGAACGCGGCGTCGAGGTCCGCGTGCTCGTCGACGACGCGCCCGTGGGCGGGATGACGACGCGTCAGGCGAAACTCCTCGATCGTCTCACGAGCGCGGGCGTCGCGGTCGAGGTCATCGGCGGCGAGCGCGCACGGTATGACTACCATCACCCCAAATACGCCGTGATCGACGATCGCGCGCTCGTGATGACCGAGAACTGGAAACCGTCGGGAACCGGTGGTCGGTCGAGCCGCGGGTGGGGAGCGGTGGTCCGGAGCAGCGAAACTGCCGCGGAACTCGCCGAAATCTTCCGGGCGGATATCGGCTGGCGCGACACCGTTTCGTGGGGCGAATTCCGCGCGAACGAGACGTTCGAGACCGAGGCGGCGGCGAACGGGAGCTATCCGACGAGCTTCGAGCCGAAAGAAATCGAGACCCAGGGCGTGCAGCTTCTCACCGCACCCGACAACGCCGAGCGGGTGCTCGTCGATCGGATCGACCGGGCCGACGAATCGGTCGAAATCGTCCAGGCGTCGATCGGGAGCCGTCGCCAGCCGCTGCTCGAAGCAGCGATCCGTGCGGCCGAGCGCGGTGTCGACGTCCGCATCCTGCTGAGTAGCCAGTGGTACTCCGAGGAGGAGAACTCGGAACTCGCCGACTGGCTGAACCGGAAAGCAGAGGACGAGAACCTCTCACTCGACGCCAAAGTGGCCGACCCTGGCGATCGTTTCGAGAAGATCCACGCCAAGGGCGTCGTCATCGACCGCGAGGCTGCCGTCGTTGGGAGTCTCAACTGGAACAACAACTCCGCCGACGAGAACCGCGAGATCGCGGTCGTGCTCGAAGGGACGGAAGCCGGAGAGTACTACGGGAAGGTCTTCGACGCCGACTGGGAGGGTGGCGACGGCGGGTCCGGGATCGGCGACGATTCACCGCTGCCCGTCGGGATCGTCGCCGCGGTTGCGGGGATTGTGGTGCTCGCGGTCGTCGTCGCCCGCCGGATCGAGTTCGAATAGCCTCAGTAACGGCGGACGTTCGGTGGTTTCAGTCCTCGAAGCCAGCGACCGACGCGCTGCCGAGCTCCTCGTCGATCTCGGCGTCGCCCATCTTGGCTTCGAGCGCGTCGAGCACTTCTTCGCGCATTCCTTTCACGAACTTGATCGAGCCGACGACGAGGTGGCCGCCGCCGCTCACGCCGCCGCCCGTGACCTCCTCTTCGAGCTCCTCGACCATCTGTGGGATATCGAGGCGCACGCCGTCGCTCCGGAGGACGGCGAAGTCGGGGCCGTAGCCCACCGTGATGACGGGGCTGTCGGTTTCGGCGACCTTCCGATCGTGGATCGCACCCGTCGTCTTGCCCGGTGCGGGGTAGGTGAAGCGCCTGGCGTAGCGCTCGACGTCGAGCCGGTTCAACTGTGCGCCGTTGTCGAGCGATTCGGTCTCGACGTGGGGCATCGCGGCGTCGAGCTGGCGGTCGGTGTCGCGGTCGGCGCGCTCGGAGAGATGGTCGACGAGATCGCGATGGCGCTCTTCGTCGGCGGCGTCGACACCGAGCACGTCGGTCATCAGCGCGTCGCCCGAACTGTAGCGCAGCCAGTGAGCGGCGTAATCGAGTGCGTCACCGGTCGCCTGGAGGTCCGACTCGTCGTAGCCTTCCTCCTCGGCGAGCGCGAGGTAGTCGGCCATCGCGTCGGCCTCCGAGCGGTCGGTGAGGCCCGCGACCGCCGGCACGTGGCGGAGCTCGTCGGTGATCTCGGGGTGGATCATCCGCGCGACCTCGACACACAACATTCCGGTCGTCACGCCGTAGTCCTCACCACGGAGGTAGGGGTTGACGTGCTCGTCGAGCAGCCCCTCGACGGCGTCGGGATCGGGATGGTGATGATCGACGGCCACGATCGGGATGTCGTACTGGGCGAGTGCCTCGTAGGCCGGCACGTCCTCCTCGGTGCTGCCGTTGTCGAGCATCGCCACGAGCGGGAGGCGCTGGCCGTGACGGTCGCGGTCGCCGAGCGCGAAGTTGAGATCGCGCGCGACGTCCTCCATCTCGTAGAAGGGAGCCTTGCTCGGCGATCGCTTCACGAGGTGGCGCGGGGCCGAAGCGTCGCCGTGGACGTCCTCGATGAACCGCGAGAGCGCGAGCTGGACGGGGATCGACGCACACATCCCGTCGCCGTCGGCGTGATGGCGGATCCGGATCGGTCGGTTTTCGAGGACTGCGCGACGCAGCCGCGTCGCGACGCCCTCTAGGTCGTTCCATAACTTTTCGAGCGCGTCCCACTCGATCAGCGGCGTGACGTCGCGGGCTGCCGCGCGCTCGTCGAGTGCGCTGTCGAGTCGTTCACGGAGCTCGACGGCATCATCGAGACGGGCGAGTCCGTCGACCTCGACCTGGATCGCGCCCTCGCGGCGCTCCGGTGCTCCCTCGATTCGCACGAGGTCGCCGACTTCGATGTCGGGGTACGCCCGGACCCCGGCGGCCTCGAACGCCGCACAGTCGACGACGCCCGACGCGTCGCGGAGCGCGAACACCGTCGGCCCTCCCGTTTGCTCGATTCCGACGATCTCGCCGTCGAGTGTCACGCTTTCGCCGATCGTCGCTTCGAGATCGTCGGCGGCCGTGATATCGGGTTCGTACTCGACGGCGACCGTCTCGTAATCGTCGATCGTGGCTTCGTCGAAACCGAGATCGCCGTTCGGTCTGATCTCGTCGAGGCGGACGATCAGATCGTCGCCGACCGCGTACTCGCTGTCGAGGTTCGATTCGTGGACCAGCCCCGAGATGTCGTCGGCGATGTCGACGAAGACGCCGTACTCCACGACGCCGTTGACGGTCGCGTGGTAGCGTTCGCCGGCCTCGACGGCCTCGGTCGTGTGTTCGGGCGCGAGATCGTAGACGGTCGGGAGCTCGCTCGCCCCGTCGTCCGTTCGATCGTCGGATTCGGCGGGTGTAGACATTCTTGACCGGCGTTTGCCGCGGCCGGGTTTAAGAATTGGCAAATCACACTCCCCAGCCGGAACGCTTAGATGGTCGCCGGCCGGTGTTCGGACATGGGCTTTTTCGGGTCGAGCGAGGTCGTCGGGATCGCCGCCGACACCCTCGCGTTCGCCCGCTCGGCCGCCGAAGAGAGCCACCCGAACGAGTATATGGGACTGCTCCGCAGTGAGGACGCGACCGATCTCGGGCTCGACAGATCGGGGACCGTCGTGACCGACGTGCTCGTGGTACCCGCGACCGAGTCGAACCCGGTGAGCGCCACAGTGAAAACGAGCCTCGTCCCGAACGACATGCGCGCCGCGGGGTCGATCCACTCCCATCCAAACGGTGTACTCCGCCCGAGCGACGCCGATCTGGCGACGTTCGGGAAAGGAGATGTCCACATCATCCTCGGCGCGCCCTACCGCGACCACGACTGGCAGGCGTTCGACCGCGAAGGGAAACGGCGCGACCTCCCGGTGCTCGACGTCGATCTCCCCGACGACGAGGACTTTTTCGACTTCACTCAGGCCGACATCGACGAGGAGTTACGATGACCGAGGAGCGTCGTGGGGTGGAGCGAAGTGGCTCGGAGGGGAGCGAGGGAGAGCGAAGCGACGACGAGCCGAGCGACGACCGAACCCGATCGGGAGCCGACTTGCCCGAAACGAGCGACGATCCGACGACGGTCGTCGCCCAGGGAACGTTCGACATCCTCCATCCCGGTCATCTGGAGTACCTCCGCGAGGCGGCGGCGATGGGCGACGAACTCGCCGTGATCCTCGCCCGCCGGGAGAACGTCACCCACAAGGCTAAACCGGTTCTGGCGGATCGCCAGCGCCGGGAGATGGTCGCTGCGCTCGATCCGGTCGACGACGCGGTGCTCGGCGACCGCGAGGACATCTTCGTCCCGATCGAGGCGCTCGATCCCGACGTGATCGTGCTCGGTCACGACCAGCACCACGACGAGGCCGCGATCGCGGCGGCGCTCGGCGACCGCGGGATCGACTGCGACGTGAAGCGCGCAGCGGGACGCGAGCCGAACTACGAGGGAGAGCTCCTCTCGACCGGGCAGATCATCGATCGGATCCGCGAAGAGCGGGGCTGACCGAAATTCACATACCGATCCGGAAATGGAAAGTCAGGAAAGTGATTTATAGTGTCTACTCCATCGCTCCGGCCGCTATCGACGATTACGGCCGATGAGCCGACGAGGCACGAACGGGTCCGCTTCGGGGCGGGAACTCGCCGAGCCGGTGTCCGAAGACGACCACACGCGGGGACCGGACGACGCCAGCGTCACGCTCGTCCAGTACGGCGACTTCGAGTGCCCGAACTGTGGCACCGTCCATTCGATCATCGAGCGACTGCTTGATCACCTCGACGACGAGCTCCGGTACGTCTATCGCCACTTCCCGTTGACCGAGGTGCGACCCAACGCGAAACAGGCCGCCGAGGCCGCGGAGGCAGCCGGTGCGCAGGGTGCGTTCTGGCCGATGTACGACCGGCTCTACGAACACCAGGACGCACTCGCCGCCGAGGACCTCGAAGCACACGCCGACGCGCTCGACCTCGACACTGAGCGGTTCGCCCAGGAACTCGACGACAACGATCACGAGGACCGGGTTCGTGAGGACTTCGAGAGCGGGATCGAGAGCGACGTCAACAGCGCCCCGACCTTCTTCATCGACGGCGAGCGCTACGAGGGGCGCTACAGCTTCGACGCGCTGCTCGATGCGATCGTCGACGCTGGCGATCTCACCGATGTCTCGCGCGCGACGCCCGACGGCGGCGAGGCCTCCCGGGGCGACCTGCGCGAGACGCTCGACGAGTCCGAACACGGTGCGCCGGCGGCCGGCTCCGCGGTCCGAGATCGGTTCTCGGCCGACGAGATCTTCCAGCGGGTGGTGGCGACCGCCGACGAGGAGTTCGACCGGAGCTTTCGACTGCTCTTTCTGAGCGGGCTCGCGGCTGGGTTCGCGATGAGCCTCTCCTTTGTGGGGGTCGCCGCGCTGACCGCGCTGCTCGGCGGTGACGGCTCGGCGTCGGCGGCGGGCTATCTCCTCTATCCGCTGGGCTTCCTGTTCGTCGTCCTCGGGAGCTACCAGCTGTTCACCGAGAACACGCTCACGCCCGTCACGCTGGTCCTGACGCGGATCGCCTCGATCCCCGCACTCCTCCGAGTCTGGGGCGTGGTACTCGCGGCAAATGTCTTGGGAGTGGCGGCGAGCGCGTACGTCCTCGCCAACACAGGCGTGCTCTCGCCCGAAGCGGCAGCGGCCGCGAGCGAGATCGGCCACCACTTCTTCGAGCTGTCGTGGGCCGACATCTTCTGGAAGGGCGTGTTCGCGGGCGTGCTGATCGCCGGGATGGTGTGGCTGATCCACGCCGCTCGCGACACCGCGGCCCGGGTACTGATCGTCTTCGCGCTCGCCTACGCCGTGGGGGCCGCTGAGCTCGCCCACTGCATCGTGGGGTCGGCCGAAACCCTGTACGTCGTGTTCAACGGCGAGGAGTCGCTGTGGTCGTTCTTCAGTCACTTCCTCGTGCCTGCAACTCTCGGCAACACCGTCGGCGGCGTCGTGTTCGTCGCGCTCCTGAACTACAGCCAGACCCGCGACCGCCGGATTCAGAACCGGGACTGTCGCGTGCTCGAACTCGGCTGGTCGGAATGGCTCTTTGAGAATCACATCGGTCGCCCGATCACACCCTCGTTCCCGGAGAGCGAGGACGACGGTGCCGAAGCCGACTGATCGGCTTCCGCTTCCCAAGCCGTGAATCGGTTCGCGAGAGACTCGGTTCTCTTGTGGCTCCGCGTCGGTTCAGAGCAGCTCTTCGGCAGCCAGCCGGTCGACCGCCTCACGCAGCCGTTCCTGGCTGTTGGCGTACGAGAAGCGGGCGTAGCCTGGCGCGCCGAACGCGCTTCCCGGGACGGTGGCGACGTGGGCGTTCTGGATCGCGTCCTCGCACCACTGCTGATCGTCCTCGTCGACGGGCACCATCAGATAGAACGCGCCGTCGGGCACGGACACGTCAACGCCGTGCTCGGCGAGCAGATCGACCACGAGGTCGCGACGCTCCTCGAACGCTTCGGTCATCTGGGCGACCGCCTGATCGGTGTTTTCGAGCGCCTCGACGCCCGCGTGCTGGACGAAGTTGGTCGCACACGAGACCGAGTGCGAGTGGAGTTTGGCGGCCTGATCGATGAACGCTTCGGGCGCAGCGAGATAGCCGAGCCGCCAGCCCGTCATCGAGTAGGCCTTCGAGAAGCCGTTGATCGTGACCGTCCGATCGGCCATCCCCTCCAGAGTACCGAGGCTCGTCGGTTCGACGCCGTAGGTGATCTCCTTGTAGATCTCGTCGGAGATCACGGTGATATCATGCTCGACCGCAAGGTCGCGGACGCCGCGGAGTGCCGCGTCGGTGAACACGGAGCCAGTGGGGTTCGACGGCGAGTTCACCACGAGAAGCTCGGTGTCGTCCGAGACCGCCGCACCGAGGTCGTCGAGCGCGGGTTCGAGCTGGAGATCGTACGGCGTGAGGTCGACCCGCGAGAGCGAGCCGCCGGCGAGTTTCACCATCGCCTCGTAGGAGACCCACGCCGGGTCGAGCAGACAGACCTCGCTCCCCTCGTCGATCAGGGTCTGGAACGTCTCGTAGAGCGCCTGCTTGCCGCCCGGCGTGACGATGATCTCGTCGGTGGTGTAATCGAGCCCATCATCCTGGAGCTTGTCGGCGATCGCCTCCTTGAGATCGGGGATGCCGTTCGAGGACGTGTAGCCGGTGTGGCCGGCGTCCATCGCGTCCTTTCCCGCCTCCACGATGTTCTCCGGGGTCGGGAAGTCGGGCTCGCCCACGCTGAGGTCGACGACGTCGACGCCGTCGGCTTCGAGTTCGCCGGCAAGGTTGCTGATCGCGAGCGTCGCGCTCGGCTCGACGCGCTCGACGCGGGCGGCGAACTCGCTCATGCGAGCGCCTCCACCATGTCGACGGCGGTTGTAACGGCCTCTGCACCTTTGTCGGCGCGCTCGCGTGCCTCCGCACCGCTCATTCCGGGACCGACCACGCCGAAGGTCACGGGTTTGTCCCGATCGAGGCTCACGTCGGTCAGACCCTTTGCCGCCGACCGAGCGATGACCTGGTCGTGGTCGGTGTCGCCCGAGACGATCGCGCCGAGCACCGCGACCGCCGCGATCTCGTCTCGCCGTGCGAGCCGGTCGGCCGCGAGCGGCGCGTCGTACGCACCGGGGACTGGGATCGTGTCGGTGATCTCGGCCCCGCACTCCGCCGCGGCCTCGTGTGCGTGCTCTTCCATCTCCGTCGTGAGGTCGTCGTAGAACTGGGCGACGACCAGTCCGAGACTGTGCATGTGCGGCGGGTGGCGAGCGCCCCTCAAAGACCTACCGTTCGGTGCCAGCCCTGCCGAACGGCCAACCGAAACGCTCCTATGGGATGCCCGAGCGTGAATGGGACATGAGAGCGCCAGACGGCGTCGCGGCCCACCGGAGCCGTCGAGTCACGCTCGCCGTCGTCGCTATCGCCGTGCTGGGGCTGCTCGCCCGGCTCGCCTTCCTCGGCGACCGGATCGCCCACTGGGACGAGGCCCGTGTCGGGTACTGGATCCTGAACTACGCCGAGACGGGCAGCTTCATGTATCGACCGATGATCCACGGGCCCTTCCTCCATCAGGTGAACGCCCCTCTCTTCTCCCTGCTCGGCCCGAACGATTTCACGATGCGGCTCGTGGTTGCTGTCCTCGGGGCTGCGCTCCCGCTCGCCGCGCTGCTCTTCCGTGATCGCCTTCGATCGACCGAAACGATCGCGCTCGCCGTTTTCCTCGCCGCCGATCCGGTTCTGCTCTACTACTCGCGGTTCATGCGGAGCGACCTCCCGCTCGCGGTCTTCTCGCTGTTCGCGGTCGGCTTCTTCGTCCGGGCGATCGACACCCGTCGTGCGCGCTGGTTCCACGCGAGCGTGCTCTCGCTTGCGCTCGCGTTCACGACGAAGGAGAACGTCCTCATCACGCTCGTGACGTGGCTCGGCGCGCTCGTCCTGCTCGCCGACCACCGACTGTTCCTCGATCGCGGTTTCGATCGGGGCTGGCGGACGGCGCTCCGGCGGCGTGCCACGTGGATTCGTCGCACCGTCCGGCGATGGACGCCACACCTCCTCGTTGGCGCGTTCGAATTCCTCGCGATCGTCGTGTACTTTTACGCGCCACGTCGGACCGACGCGCCGGGGTTCGACGACCTCCTCACCGATCCCACGACGCTCCCGGCGGTGGTGGGCGAGGCGACGCTCGGCTCGTGGAACGCCTTCTACTCGCTATGGGTCAAGGGGGGCCACCAAGACCACTCCTATCTGCCCTACCTCGCGGACTACCTCGAAACCCTTTCCACGGGGTCAGGGGCGCTGATCGTGCTTGCGGTGGTCGGCTTCCTCGCGGATCGGTACGCCGGCGACCGGCCGCGTGATCTCGTCGCGTTCTGTTTCTACTGGGGCGCGGTCAGCGTTCTCGGTTACCCCATCGTGACCGACATCATGGCTCCGTGGGCGACGATCCACGCGATCGTTCCGCTTGCGGTGCCGGCGGCAGTCGGCGTCGGTGTCCTCTTCGCGCGCGGTCGCGCGGCGCTCGCCGATGACAACCGGGCCGCTGTCGCTGCGGTGGCGATCGCCCTCCTCCTCGTCGTCGCACAGATCGGGATCGTTGCGACCAACGACGTCTACCTCGATTCGCAGTCCGACGGGAACGAACTCGTCCAGTACGCCCAGCCCGCTGACGACTTCCACCCCGCGATCGACGACATGGCTGCCGTGAGCGCGACCAACGAGGGGACCGACGTGTTGGTGTACGGTGAGTTCCTCGTCGCCGAGCGATCGGGCGCGAGGGAGCCGGGCTGCACCAAGTGGTTCAACCTCCTCCCGATCCCGTGGTACACCGAGAGCACCGACGCGACCGTCTCGTGTGCGCGAAACGTCTCGGCGTTCGAACGGCAGACGGCGGGGAACCCACCACCGATCGTGATCGGGCTGACCACCGATCGAGCGTTCCTCGCGGACCGCCTCGACGGGTACGACGCCCGGAGCTACGTGCTGCGGACGCGGGATACCGGGAAAACCAACACGACCTTCTTCGTGGACACGAGCCGGCTGCCGGCGAACGCGACTGGCGGAACCGAAGGGAATCCTTAACCCCACGAGTCGAAAACCGAGCCACCATGCAACCGACTGCACCAGGCCCGACGCTGGGGGTGGTCGGCGGCGGCCAGCTCGGCCGGATGCTCGGTGAGGCCGCCGCGCCGCTCGGGGTCGACGTCGTCGTGAGCGATCCGACGCCCGACCCGCCGGCCGCACCCGTCGTCCGCGACACACTCCACGGCGATTTCGACGATCCGGATGCCGTTGCCGCACTCGCAGAGCGCGCCGACGTCCTGACCTACGAGATCGAACTCGCCGATCCTGACCTGCTCGAACGAGTGAGCGAGGAGTTCGGCACACCTGTGCATCCCGCTCCCGACACGCTCCGGACGATCCAAGACAAACTCGTCCAGAAGCGTCGATTGGAAGATGCCGGCGTTCCCGTCCCGCCGTTCCGGGCGGTCGAGAACGTTGCCGAGCTTCACGACGCGCTCGACGACCTCGGCTATCCCGCGATGTTGAAGGCACGCCGCGGCGGCTACGACGGCCGCGGGAACGTCCCGATCGAATCGCCGGGCGGCGTCGAAACCGCGTTCGAGGCGATCGACGGCGACGCGATGGTCGAGGCCTTCGTTCCCTTCGATCGGGAGCTTTCGGTCATCGGCGTTCGCGGTGCGGACGACCGACGGGCGTTCACGCCCGGCGAGAACGTCCACGAAGAGGAGATCTTGCGCGAGACGATCGTCCCGGCGCGCGTTTCCGACGACGTCCGCGAGCGCGCGAAAGCGATCGCGCGGGACGTGCTCGACCTGATGGATGGCCGGGGCGTGTTCGGGATCGAATTATTTGAATCGAATGGCGAGATCTCGGTCAACGAGATCGCCCCACGGCCGCACAACTCCGGCCACTGGACCATCGAGGGTGCGCTGACCTCCCAGTTCGAACAGCACGTCCGCGCGGTGCTCGGCTGGCCGCTCGGCGCGACCGATCGCCGTGGCCGGACAGTGATGACCAATCTCCTCGGTGATGTCGAGGAACCGGAGCCTGCCGAACTCGTGGGTATCGACGACGTGCTCGCCGAACCGGGCGCGAACCTTCACTGGTACGGCAAACACGAGGCGCGGCCGCTCCGGAAGCTCGGCCACGTCACGCTCTCTGGTGGAGAGGAGACCGACACGAACGACCTGCTCGCACGCGCCCGCGAACTCCGCGACGGCTGTACCTTCGATCCATGACTGAGACACCGGAGACGACCGCAACCGAGACGACTGCCGCCACCGAACTCGACGATCTCGTCGCTTCGCTTGAACGCGAGGCCGACCGTGACCGTCCCGCCGAGACCACCCCGGACGTAGGGATCGTGATGGGGTCGGACTCGGATCTCGACACGATGTACGGCGCGTACGAGGCGCTCTTCGAGCTCGGCTTCGCCGAAGTCACGGATGTCGACGACCCGCCCGAAAACCGATTCACGTTCGAGAGCTACGTGGTCTCGGCCCACCGGACACCCGGACTGATGTACACCTACGCCGAGACCGCCCGCGACCGGGGGCTTGACGTCATCATCGCGGGCGCAGGCGGGAAGTCGGCCGATCTCCCGAACATGGTCGCCTCGATCGCGTACCCGATTCCGGTGATCGGTGTCCCGGTCCAAGAGAAGTCGGTCGACTCGGTCATCGGGATGCCGACCGGCGCGCCGATCGTCGCGGTCGACGCGGGCAAGTCGTTCAACGCCGGACTGTCGGCGGTCCAGACCCTCGCGCGCGAGCACGACGAACTGGAAGACCGACTGATCGACTACCACGAGGACCTCACGGCCGACGTCGCGCGCGTCTCGCGTGATCTCCACGATCGAGGTGTCGAGGCGTTTCGGGAGGACGAATGAGCCGAGTCGATGGGTTGGGCCGTGGAGCGCCAGCGTCCGGTACCGGACTACCGGGTGGGAAGAATCAACCCTTATGTGAGTGCGCTCCAAAGCCCGAACACGAGCCAGAAATCACATGAATCCGTGGATAGCTATCGGCGCGCTGGCGGTCGTCGGGGTCGCCGTCCCGCTGACGATGATCGTCGTATCGAGCCTGCTGCGACCCAGCGTGCCCGAGCAGGGGAAATCCGCCGTGTACGAGAGCGGCGAGGTTCCGACGGGCAACACCCGCATCCGGTTCAACATCCAGTACTACATGGTCGCGCTGCTGTTCGTGATCTTCGACATCGAGACCGTCCTGATCTTCCCGTGGACGGTCATCTACCGCGACGCCGTCGCGAACCCGGAGATCGGGTTGGTGCCGGCGCTCGTCCCCATGCTGGTGTTCATCGGTATCCTCGTCGTCGGCCTCGCGTGGGCGTGGCGTAACGGCGCGGTACAGTGGATTCGGAACGAACAGTCGAGCGGCACCCGAGCACGATAATGAGCAGCGACACACTCACGAACGCGGAGGCGGACGCACAGACCACCCAGGAGTCCCGGATGGGTGAGGGCGCTGACAACCGATTCAACTCCAAACTCCGGGAGGCGTTCGGCTCCTCGCCGTTCGTCCTCACGAAGTTCGATTCGTTCATGAACTGGGTCCGGAGCTCCTCGATGTTCATGCTCCAGTTCGGGATCGCGTGCTGTAGCATCGAGATGATGCACACCTACGCGGTGAAACACGACCTCGACCGCTTCGGTGCGGGCGTGCCGCGCGCCTCGCCCCGGCAGGCCGACGTGATCATCGTTCCCGGAACGATCGTCTCGAAGTTCGGCCCGCGGATGAAGCGGGTGTACGACCAGATGCCCGAGCCGAAGTTCGTGGTCTCGATGGGGTCGTGTACCATCTCTGGAGGTCCGTTCCAGCAGGGATACAACGTCGTGAAGGGCGCAGAAGAGATCATCCCGGTCGACATCCACGTTCCGGGGTGTCCACCCCGGCCCGAGGCGCTGGTCTACGGCGTCGCCAAGCTCCAGGAGCGTATCGGCGAGGGCGAGACTGCCCCCGTGACCGTGAAACCCTACGAGCTCGAAGAGTTCGGCGACCTCGAACGCGACGAGCTGGTCACCAAGCTCGCCGACGACATCGACGAGGACACGCTCGTGATGCGGTACAACTGGAACGATTCGCCATGAGCCTTGAACGACCACGCGACAGGACCCAAGCGGTTGGCGTCACCGACGACGGCCTCGACTACGACGCGCTTGCCGACCTGCTCGGTGACACCGTCATCGACCGAGAGACCCACCGCAACGCCGAGGCGTTCGTGGTGCGCCCGGACGAGGTTCAGGACGCGCTGTTCGCGCTGCGCGACGAGGCGGGGTTCGACCACTGTTCGAACGTCACCGCCCAGGAGTACGAGGACCGCTTCGAGTCGATCTACCACCTGAAGAAGTACGAAGACCCCACTCAGGAGGTCTCGGTCGTCGTGCCGACCTCCCGGGAGAACCCCGTGAGCCAGAGCGCGGAACCGGTCTACCGGACGGCGGACTGGCACGAGCGCGAGGCGTACGACCTCGTGGGAATCGAGTACGACGACCACCCTGACCTCCGGCGGATCTTGCTGCCCGAGACGTGGCAGGGCCACCCGATGGGGCTCGACTACAATCAGGAAAAGCCCCAGGTCGTCACCCTCGAATCACACGCCAACCCGATCGCCGACGACCACAGGGAGGACGGTTCGGACACGATGTTCCTCAACATCGGGCCCCACCACCCTGCGACCCACGGCGTGCTCCACGTCGAGACGGTGCTCTCCGGCGAGCAGGTCGTCCACGTCGATCCCGACATCGGCTACCTCCACCGGTGTGAGGAGCAGATGGCCCAGAACGGGAAATACCGCCACGAAATCATGCCCTACCCCGATCGGTGGGACTACGTCTCGGCGGGTATCCTGAACGAGTGGGCGTACGCCCGGACTGCCGAGGACCTCGCGGGCCTCGACGTCCCTGAATACGCTCAGGTCATCCGGACGATGTCGGCGGAGTTCTGCCGGATCGCGGCTCATATGCTCGCGCTCGGTACGTTCGCGCTCGATGTCTACGGCGAGTTCACCGCGACGTTCATGTACACGTTCCGGGACCGCGAGGTCGTCGAGGACATTCTCGAAGACCTCACGGGCCAGCGCCTGATGTTCAACTACATGCGGCTCGGTGGGGTGGCGTGGGATCTGCCCGAACCGCGCGAGGACTTCTTCGAGAAGATCCGGGACTTCCTCGACGGCCTCCCCGAGAAGCTCGACGAGTACCACGACCTGATCACCTCGAACGAGATCTTCCAGCTCCGGTGTGTCGACACGGGCGTGCTCGACGCCGAAACCGCCAAACAGTACGGAACGACGGGACCGGTCGCCCGCGCCTCGGGCGTCGACTACGACCTCCGACGCGACGATCCCTACGGCTACTACGACGAGCTCGACTGGGACGTCGTGACTGCCGAGGAGGGCGACAACTACGCTCGCGTGCTCTGTCGGATGCAGGAGGTCGAGCAGTCCGCACGGATCATCGAGCAGTGTGTCGACCTGCTCGAAGACTGGCCCGAGGACGATCGCGAGATCCAGTCGAACGTTCCCCGGACCCTTCGGCCGGACGAGGATGCCGAAATCTACCGGGCGGTCGAGGGCGCGAAGGGCGAGCTCGGGATCTACATCCGGAGCGATGGCACCGACAAGCCCGCGCGGTTCAAGATCCGAAGCCCGTGTTTCTCGAATCTTCAGGTCCTCCCCGAGATGGCCGAGGGCGAGTACATCCCCGACCTGATCGCCTCCCTCGCGAGTCTCGACATCGTGCTCGGTGAGGTCGATAGATGAGCCCGAGTGAGGTCCTGTTTCAGGCGGCGAACGCCTCGAACGCCACCAACGCAACGAACGGCACCGCTGGGGCGAACGCGACGAACGCGACCGGCGCAGCCAACGCCACGAACGCCTCTGCGGGCGGCGCGGTCGGGGGTGGATCGACGTTTCCGGAGACGCTGAGCCAGCTCCTCGGATTCGGTGCGAACCCCGATCCGGGGCTCCAGTTCGTCTTCGGGTTGATCGGCGCGTCGTTGATCGCGGTGATCTTCCTCACGTTCGCGGCGGTCGGAGGGATCTGGGGCAAGCGAAAGATCACGGCGGCCTTTACCGACCGGATCGCGGTCAACCGGGTCGGCCCGTTCGGCCTGCTGATCATCGTGGCCGACGCCGTCCGGCTCCTCTCGAAGGAGGTCATCATCCCCGACAGCGCCGATCGGCCAGCGTTCGACATCGCACCGTTCCTCGTGCCGTTCTCGGCGCTGCTTGGCTTCGCGGTGATCCCGCTGGGAACCGGCCTCCAGCTCGCCGACCCCGAGACCGGGTTCGTGTTCGTGTTCGCCGCGTCGTCGATCGCGTCGCTCGGCCTGTTGATGTCGGGCTACGCATCGAACAACAAGTACTCGTTCCTCGGCGGGCTGCGCGCGCTCGCCCAGAACATCGCCTACGAGATCCCGCTCATCGTGACTGCGGCCTCGGTCGTCGTCTTTGCCGGAACGCTCCGAATGAGTGAGATCGTCGCGATGCAGAGCGAGGCGCTCATCACGATCGCTGGCGTCTCGATCCCATCGTGGTTCGCGTTCGTCAACCCGTTCGCGTTCGTGCTGTTCCTGATCGCGAACCTCGCGGAGGTCGGACGGAACCCGTTCGACACGCCCGAAGCGCCCGGCGAACTCGTCGCAGGGTACATGACCGAGTACTCCGGTGCGTACTTCGTGCTGCTCTACCTCGGTGAGTTCCTCCACATCTTCCTTGGCGGCGCGATCATCGCGACGCTCTTCTTGGGCGGTCCGGCCGGGCCGGTGCTCCCGGGAATCGTCTGGATGCTGCTCAAGATCCTCGCGGTCTACCTGTTCACCCAGTGGGCGCGGTCGGCGATCCCACGGGTCCGGATCGATCAGCTCATCGAGATCGGCTGGAAGGGGCTGCTCGTGATGAGTTTCGCCAACCTCGTGCTCACGGCGATCATCGTGGGCTTCATCGCCTGATCGCTCTCACAACCATCCACCACACACCCACCAACCCATGATCGGAATCCTCAAATCGATGGCAACGACGATGAAACACGCGCTCGACGGCTCGACCTTTACTGTCGAGTACCCCGATGTCGCACCCGAGGTCAGCCCCCGTTTCCGGGGCGTCCACAAGTTCAGCCAGGAGCGCTGCATCTGGTGTCGCCAGTGTGAGAACGTCTGTCCGAACGACACGATCCAGATCGTGATGGACGAACAACGGAATGGCGAGCAGTACAACCTCCACATCGGCCAGTGCATCTACTGCCGGCTGTGTGAGGAGGTTTGCCCTGTGGACGCCATCCTCCTGACCCAGAACTTCGAGTTCACTGGCGACACCAAGGACGACCTCGCGTACAACAAAGAACAGCTGAAGAACGTCCCGTGGTACAAGGACATCGACCCGCTTGAGTCCAGAGAGCCCGATCGCGGTGCGTGGATCGGGGAGGGCGAAGGCGAAGTCGACTATCAGTAAACGTACGGCGAGCGTAGCGAGCCGTTTCACCGCCCGAGCGTAGCGAGGGCGCTTTTTCATCCACGTTTTTGTCGTGAGTGGTTTCGAAGCGAGCGAATGCGAGCGAGAAATCCCGAACGAGAAAAAGGTGGGGTCGCGAGGACATCGACCCGCTTGAGTCCAGAGAGCCCGATCGCGGTGCGTGGATCGGGGAAGGCGAAGGCGAAGTCGACTATCAGTAACTTCTCGGATTTTCACTCGCTAGTCGACGGGTAACGACCCGAGAACCCTCGTCTCGGTCTTTCGGTCTTCTGGTCGATCGACCGAGCACCGCTGGCGAGTCTTCGACAGCCAGGGCGGCGATTCAGTCGAACGATCGATTCGGTCAGTCGACGAAACCGACCGCAATTCTGGCATAGTTTTTTGGTGCAAATGGACGATCGACCTGTATGGATCACAGAGCAGATGGACGGGCGAACACCAGCGGCGGACGCTCACGGCGAGGGTTCATGAGCGATGCGGCGCTCGCGGGTGCTGGAGCACTCGCGCTTTCGGCCACCAGCGGCGTGGCAGCGGGCAATGACGGCAGCAGCGACGCCGATTCGTCGCCGAGCGACGTGGAGGTGTTGAACTACGCGCTGGCGCTGGAACACCTCGAAGCGGCGTACTACAACGACTTCCTCGCGGAGTACACCGAAAGCGAGGTCGAGCGCTCGGCGGTGGCGGAGTACTTCGCGCGGCCGACGCTTCAATACTCGACGTACCAGCAGATTCAGGACGTGCGGGACCACGAGGAGGCTCACGTCGAGGCGCTGACTGGGACGATCGAGGACCTTGGAGGAACGCCGGTCGAACCTGCCGACTACGAGTTCTCGTACGATTCCATCGCGGAGTTCGTGGCGATCGCCGATCGGCTCGAAGCCGTCGGGGTGTCGGCGTACGCGGGCGCAGCACCGCTGATCGACAGCGAGGAGGTGCTGAAGGCTGCCCTCAGCATCCACTCGGTGGAGGCCGAACACCAGACGTACTTCCAGCTGCTCCACCTCCAGCGCCCCTCGCCCGACGCGTTCAACGAGGCGCGCTCGATGGAGCAGGTGCTCCCGATCGCGAAGCAGTTCGTCGCCGGCGCTGACGGTGGAGATGCTGTCGGCAACGGGCTCGTGACCGCCGAAAGCGACGAGAGCGTTCCGGCGACCGTCGAGCGGATCAAAGGGCGAATCAGGGAGAACGGGCTGACCCTCGTGACGACCCTCGACCACGCCGTGAACGCCGCTTCGGTCGGGATGGAGCTTCGACCGACGACGCTGCTGGTCTTCGGCAACCCGAACGCCGGCACGCCGCTGATGCAGGCGAGTCAAACCACCGCTATCGATCTGCCTCAGAAGATGCTGGTCTACGAGGACGAAGACCGTAGGACGAACGTGGTCTACAACAGTCCGGCGTATCTCGCGGCACGACACGACATCACCGGCCAGGACGAACGCCTCGACACGATCGACAGCGTGCTCGAAGCGCTCGCCGGTGGTGACGTGAACCGATCGAAGGCGGACCCGAGCGCACTCCTCGACGGCGGCAACGGGGTCGTGACCGCTGCGGGCGGCGAGAGCGTGGATGCGACCGCCGATCGCATCCAGAGCACACTCCAATCGGCCGACGGAATCTCGATCGTGGCGACCGTCGACCACGCCGCGAACGCTGACTCGGTCGGGATGGAGCTCCGGCCGACCACGGCCGTCCTGTTCGGCAATCCGAAACTCGGCACGCCGCTGATGCAGGCGAGCCAAACGGCGGGGATCGACCTGCCACAGAAGCTGCTCGTCTACGAGGACGACAGCGGGGCGGTCAGGGTGGGATACAACGATCCGCAGTACGTCGCCGAGCGTCATGGAATCACCGGCCAGAACGAGCGCCTGGCGACGATCGAGAACGCGCTCCGATCGATCGCTATTGGACAGTAGCGCCAGCGGCTCCGTCGATCGAAGGGCGAGCGAAACGATCGCGGATGGCGGAACCGGTGTCGGCGCGACGCCGCCGCTGCCAACGCGGGCGAGCGCTCGCGCGGGTCTCGAAACCTTCAAACACCATCCCACACGAGTGAAGCCAATGGCAGCCTTACCGTACGAGGCGATTGCGTTCGCGCTGTTCGCACTCGTCACCGTGGCGAGCAGTCTCGGGGTGGTCCTCGTGGAGGACGTGTGGCACTCCGCGCTGCTGCTCGGGGTGTCGCTGTTGAGCGTCGCCGTCCACTACGTGATGCTCAACGCGGAGTTCCTCGCGGCGATGCAGATCCTCGTCTACGTCGGCGGGGTGCTCATCCTGATCACCTTCGCCGTGATGCTCACCCGAACCGATGATCCGAAGGAGGCGGTCTCGTGACGACTCGCCCCGAACTGAAGACCGATGGGAACTTTCTGCCCGGGCTGATCGCGGTCGCGCTGTTCGGCGTGCTCGCGGCTGTCTTTCTGACGGCCTCGTTCCCGGACCCGGCCGGCTTCGCCGGCGACGGGTCGATCACCGCCTCGATCGGCTACGCGATGTTCAACCTCCCCGGCGGCGTCCACCCGAGCGAGGGCTTTCTCGTCGCGTTCATCGTCATCGCGGTCGTCCTCGACGCCGCACTCGATGCGTCGGTGATGCTCGCGAAGACCGAGGAAGACGGCCGGATCGGCGGCGCGCTCCGATTCGGATCGAACGGCACCGACGACGCCCGAGCTGACGACAGTTCCGCCCGCACCGACGGCGGTCGTGATCGGACCCGCAGCGAGGAGGGACGCTGATGGTCCCCGCTCAGTACTATCTCGTGCTCTCGGCCGCGATGTTCTGCATCGGGCTGTTCGGCATCTTGACGCGGCGGAACGCGTTGGTGTTCCTGATGAGCGTCGAGATCATGCTCACCGCCGGCAACATCAACTTCGTCGCGTTCTCGCTTCAGTACGGGAACCTCACCGGACAGGTGTTCAGCCTGTTCACGATCGCGCTCGCCGCGGCGGAAGTCGCGGTCGGTATCGGTATCATCCTCGTCCTCTACCGCAACTTCCGCGGCGTGGACGTAACGAAAGCGACGACTATGAGGTGGTAAGATGGTGGCATTCGACTACGCACCCGCGATTGCACTCCTGCCCTTTGCATCGTTCGTGATTGCACTCTTTGGCGGCCGATTCCTGCCGAAGAAGGGCGCGTTCGCGGGTATTCTCGCGACGGCCGGCTCGCTCGTGCTCTCGATCTGGATGGCGCTCACTGTCGCCGGCGGCAACACGTACAACCAGGAACTATACACGTTCGTCGCCGCCGGGGAGATCGAACTCCATCTCGGGGTGCTGATCGATCCGCTCGCGGCGCTCATGCTGATCATCGTCTCGCTGGTCGCCCTCCTCGTTCACGTGTTCAGTCTCGGCTACATGAACGACGAGGGCGAGCCGGGACTGCCCCGGTACTACGCCGGGCTCGGCCTCTTCACGGCGAGCATGCTCGGGTTCGTGATCGCCGACAACCTGTTCATGGCGTTCATGTTCTTCGAGATGGTCGGTCTGTGCTCGTGGCTGCTGATCGGTCACTGGTACCGCGACGACGCCCCGCCGAGCGCGGCGAAGAAGGCGTTTCTGGTGACTCGCTTCGGGGACTACTTCTTCCTCGTCGGCGTCGTCGGGATCCTCGCGACGTTCAGTACCGCGAACTTCGCCGGTGAGGAGAGCTTCCCTGGGCTGGCCGAGGCGGTACTCGGCGGGGGGAGTGCGGGCGCGGTCTCGACCTTCGGGTTCGCCCCCGAAACGTGGTTCACGATCCTTGGTCTCCTCGTCCTCGGTGGCGTGATCGGGAAGTCGGCGCAGTTCCCGCTCCACACCTGGCTCCCCGACGCGATGGAGGGCCCGACGCCTGTTTCGGCACTGATCCACGCCGCGACGATGGTCGCCGCCGGTGTGTATCTCGTCGCCCGGATGTACGGCTTCTACGCCCTGCTGCCCACCGTGCTCGCGATCATCGCGTTCATCGGCGGGTTCACCGCCCTCTTTGCGGCGACGATGGCGGTCGTCAAGCGTGAGATCAAGCAGGTGCTCGCGTACTCGACCATCTCACAGTACGGGTACATGATGCTCGCACTCGGTGCCGGTGGGTACGTCGCCGCGACCTTCCACCTGATGACCCACGCCTTCTTCAAGGCGCTGCTGTTCCTCGGTGCCGGCTCGGTCATCATCGCGATGCACCACAACGAGAACATGTGGAAGATGGGTGGGCTGAAGGATCGGATGCCCGTGACGTACTACACCTTCCTCGCGGGCTCGCTCGCGCTCGCCGGAATCTTCCCGTTCGCGGGCTTCTGGTCGAAAGACGAGGTGCTCTACGAGGCGCTGATCCACGGGCTCGGATCGAGCCCGCTCTTGCTCGGTGCGTACGCCATGGGGCTGCTCGCGGTGCCGATCACCGCCTTCTACACCTTCCGGATGGTGCTGCTCACCTTCCACGGCGAACCACGCAGTGAGACGGCTAGAAATCCACACGGAGTCGGCTGGAACGTCAAAGCTCCCCTCGTCGTGCTCGGGGTGCTGGCGGTCGTCGCCGGCTTCATCAACATGCTGCCAGTACAGAAAGTTCTCGGGATCGAGGGGATCGACTTCCTCCACCAGTGGCTCGACGGCGGGTTCGAGGGGCTGACTGCCCACCACTACGGTGACCTCACTGGCTACACGAGCGGCTACATCGGCAGCGAGTCCATAACTGTGCTGCTCGGCGTGGTCGTCTCGCTCGGGCTGGCGCTCGCCGGCGCGGGTCTGGCCTACACCCTCTACCGCGGCCCCGATCCCGACCACCACACCGATCGACTCGGTAACGCGAAGACGGTTCTCATGAGCAACTACTACCAAGACGAGTATCAGGTCTGGCTGGCCGACGCGACCGCGCGGGTCGCCCGCGCGGCCGACACGTTCGACCAGGGTATCATCGACGGCACCGTCAACGGCGTGTCGAGCGTGAGCCTGTTTTCGGGCAGCCGGATCAAACGGATTCAAACTGGGATCGTGACGAACTACGCTGCGCTTCTCTCGCTCGGGCTGGTCGCGCTGCTGGTGATCTTCGGCCTGATCGGGGGGTGGTTCTGAATGCTGATCGAGATCCTGCTCGCGCTCTGTCTGCTCGGCGCGCTGGTCGTGTTCGTCCTCCCGGACGACTACGCACCTGTCGGCGCGCTGGTCGCGAGCCTCTTCCCACTGGTGACGAGTTTCCTGATGTGGTTCGGGTTCGACGGCTCGGGCAACGCCTTCCTCGAAGGTGGCACGCTGGCGTACGAGACGATGGCCCAGTGGATTTCGGTGGGTCCGTACGCGATCAACTGGCACGTCGGTGTCGACGGGATCAGCATGCCGCTCGTCGTCATGACGACCGTGCTGACGACGCTCGCGATCCTGACGGCGTGGACGCCGATCGACGAGCGCCGTTCGCAGTTCTACGGCCTCGTTCTGTTCCTCGAAACCGGCCTGCTCGGCGTGTTCGTCGCGCTCGACTTCTTTGCGTGGCTCGTCTTCTGGGAGATCGTGCTGATCCCGATGTACATGCTGATCGGGGTCTGGGGCGGCCCTCGCCGGAAGTACGCCGCGATCAAGTTCTTCGTCTACACCAACGTCGCGACGCTCGTGATGTTCCTCGGCTTCGCCGCGCTGGTGTTCGGGCTCGGCGATGCGGTCACGAGCCTCGACATGCCCGCGATCGCCCAGGCGCTCCGGGCTGGCGAGCTCGGCTCGCTCGGCGGCGTCGGACCGGACACGCTCAAACTGATCGCGTTCGTCGCGATGTTCGCCGGCTTCGCGGTCAAAGTGCCGATCGTGCCGGTCCACACGTGGCTGCCCGACGCTCACGTCGAGGCCCCGACGCCTGCATCGGTGTTGCTGGCGGGCGTCCTCCTGAAGATGGGGACCTATGCGCTGCTCCGATTCAACTTCACGATGCTGCCCGATACGGCCTCACAGCTCGCGCCCTACATCGCGATCCTCGCGGTGGTGAGCGTGATCTACGGCGCGATGCTCGCACTCGCCCAGCAGGACCTCAAACGGATCGTGGCGTACTCGTCGATCTCGTCGATGGGGTTCGTCATTCTAGGTCTCGTGGCGTACACCGAGTTCGGTCTGGGCGGGGCGACCTTCCAGATGCTCTCGCACGGCCTGATCTCCGGGCTGCTGTTCGCGTGTGTCGGCGTGATCTACAACACGACCCACAGCCGGATGGTGGGCGACATGGCGGGGCTCGCCGACCGGATGCCGGTCACCACCGCCATGTTCGTCGCGGGCTGTTTCGCCTACATGGGGCTGCCGTTCATGGCGGGCTTCATGGGCGAGTACTTCATCTTCCAGGGCTCGTTCGCCGCCGACTTCGCGGGCTCGATGGTGTTCACCGCGATCGCGATGTTCGGCATCGTGATCGTGGCGGGCTACCTGCTGTACGCGATGCAGCGCACGCTGTTCGGTGAGTTCCGACTCGACACCGACTACACGATCGGCCGGGCTGCCTTCCACGACGTGGTGCCCCTCGCGGTGCTCGTGATCTGTATCATCGGACTCGGCACCGCGCCCGACGTGTTCTTCGGGATGATCCAGGACGCGGTCGGTCCACTGCTGGGGGGTGGTGCCTGAATGGCACCCCTGACCGCGCTCGCGCCGACGCTGCTGCTCGCTCTGACCGCGCTCGCGCTGTTCGTCATCGACAGTATCGCCCCGCACTCGAAGAACCGTACGCTGTTCTCGGGAACCGCGACGGTCGGCTCGCTGGCCGCGCTCGTCGCCGCCGGCGCGCTGCTGGTCACCGGGACGGGAACCAACGGTGGCGTCCAGTTCTACGGCGGTCAACTCGTCGTCGACGGGATGAGTCTCTTCTTCACGATCATCTTCACGAGCGTCGCGACGCTCGTGACGGTCGCGAGCTACGACTATCTCGCGGGCGAGACCGAGCAGGCTGATTACTACACGCTCGTGATGCTCGCCGCGACCGGGATGACGCTGCTCGCCTCCGCGGGGAGCCTCGCGGTCGCGTTCGTGAGCCTCGAACTCGTCTCGCTGCCGACGTACGCTCTCGTTGCCTTCCTGAAGGACAACCGTGGCAGCGTCGAAGCAGGACTGAAGTACTTCCTGATCGGCGCGCTCTCGTCGGCGATCTTCGCCTACGGGATCAGCCTCGTCTACGCCGCCACGGGAAGTCTGCTGTTCAGCGACGTCGCCGAGGCTGCTGCTGAAACCGATCTCACGGGCGTGCTCGGGATCGGCGTGCTGATGGTGCTCGGCGGGTTCGCGTTCAAGACCGCGAGCGTCCCGTTCCACTTCTGGGCACCGGAAGCGTACGAGGGTGCGCCGGCTCCGGTTTCGGCGTTCCTCTCCTCGGCCTCGAAGGCCGCCGGGTTCGTGGTGGCGTTCCGGGTCTTCACGGTGGCGTTCGGGCTCGACATCACCTCCAGTGTGGACTGGGTGCTCGCCTTCCAGATCCTCGCCGTCGTGACGATGACGCTCGGCAACTTCGCGGCCGCGACCCAGGACAACGTGAAGCGGATGTTGGCGTACTCGTCGATCGGTCAGGCGGGCTACGTCCTGATCGGGCTGGCGGCGCTCGGCGGCGGGAACAACCCGTCGGTGCTCGGGATGAGCATGGTCCACCTGTTCGTCTACGGGTTCATGAACACCGGTGCCTTCCTGTTCGTCGCGCTGGTCGAACACTGGGGCTCCGTGGGCAGGACGTTCGAGGACTACAACGGCCTCGGGCGTGAAGCACCGATCGCGTGCGTCGCGATGACGGTGTTCATGTTCAGCCTCGCGGGAATCCCGCTCGGCGGTGGGTTCCTCTCGAAGTACCTGCTGTTCTACGAAGCGGTCGGTGCGGGATTCTGGTGGCTCGCCGCCGTCGGCGTCGTCAACAGCGTGCTGTCGCTGTACTACTACAGCCGGGTCGTGAAGGCGATGTGGCTCAACGATCCGTCCAGCGATCTTTCCCTCGGTAGCTATCCGATCGGGCTGTACACCGCGGTGGTCGCCGCCGGTCTGGTGACGGTGCTCCTGATCCCTGCGTTCGGGCTCGTCACCGATCCGGCCATCGACGCTGCCGCCGCGCTGTTCTCCTGACGTTCTGTCATCGAGTTTTTCAGCGACGGACGAAACGTCATTTTCGCGATTCACTGATTGAGAGTCGTCAGTTCGATAGCGACTGCTATCGATGCTCGTCCGCAGAGCGTGCAGTCGATCCGTATTGGCGATGAGCGCTCGAACAGCCATCCTGAGTGGCGGTGCTGTGCGGTAGCGGTGGCTGTGCGGAAGCTGTGTGGTGGCGATGCAGAAGCTGTGTGGTGGCGGTGCGGAGGCGGAAGGAAGCCACGCGGCCGCGTTTATCGCGGCCGCACGGGGAGGGAGGGGGCTTGAGCGCGTGCCGAGCGTCCGCGAGCGATAGCGAGCGGACGAAACGGGCGAACGGCGCAGCCATGAGCCAGGCTACGCGCCCGGCGCGCGCAATCGCGGTGCTGTGCTGCCTGGTGGTGCTGAAAAATCTCCGATTTTCGCATGCCAAAAACGCCGCTCTGCGGCGTTTTTGAGCAACATGAAAAGGGCGAGGCGCGCCGCCAAGGCGCGCCGTCGTTCCGCTTCGTCTGCTCGCGGGCCGAAGGCCCGCTCGCATGGTCCGAGGGACCGGAGGTCCCTCGCTACTCCACGACGAGCCTCACGCTCGCTTTGCTCGCGTGAGACGCCGAGGGCTTTCAGGGGAACGTACCGCCCTCTTCGTGGGCGTCGAGGATGCGTCGGATGGCGACGACGTAGGCTGCCATCCGGAACGTCGGCAGATCGCGGTTCTCGAACGTTGCGACGAGCCCGTCGAAGGCGTTCACGATCACCGTTTCGAGCTCGTCGTTGACGCGTTCCTCGGACCAGTAGAACCGCCGGCGGTTCTGGACCCACTCGAAATAGGAGACCGTGACACCGCCGGCGTTGGCGAGCACGTCGGGGAGGACGTAGACGTCACGGTCGGCCAGGACCTCGTCGGCCTCGGGGGTCAGCGGCCCGTTCGCAGCCTCGACGATCACGTCGGCGGCGACGTCTGCCGCAATGTCGGCATCGATGGCGTTTTCGAGCGCTGCGGGAATCAGGAGATCGACGTCGAGGGTGAGAAGCTCTCGGTTCGAGAGTTCCTCGTCGGCGTCGGCGTACTCGGCGACGCTACCGGTCTCGTTTTTGTGGTCCTTGACCGCTGCGGCGTCGAGCCCCTCGTCGTTGTACACTGCACCGCTCGAATCCGAGACCGCGACGACGGTCGCACCGCGCTCGTCGAGGAGGCGGGCGGCGATCGCGCCGGCGTTGCCGTAGCCCTGCACGGCGACCGTCGCGTCCGCGACATCGGTGCCCAGATAGTCGAACGCCTCGCGCGCGGTGAGCATCACCGATCGACCTGTGGCCTCGACGCGGCCCTCGCTGCCGCCCGACGCGATCGCCTTGCCGGTGACGGTGCCCGGTGCAGTCGTGTTTTCGAGGGTCTCGTAGGTGTCCTTGATCCAGTTCATCTCGCGCTGGCCGGTGTTGACGTCGGGTGCGGGGATGTCCCGATCCGGTCCGATCAGCGGTCGGAGCTCGGTCGCGAACGAACGGGTGATGCGTTCGAGCTCCGCTGTGGAGTACTCTTTCGGATCGATAATGATACCGCCCTTCCCACCGCCGTAGGGAATGTCGACCACCGCGCACTTGTACGCCATCCAGCCCGAGAGTGCCTTGACCTCGTCGCGGGAGACGTTCGGGTGATAGCGGATGCCCCCCTTGTAGGGACCGCGGTCGCCGTTGAACTGCGACCGGAAGGCTTTGAACGTCGCCAGCGATCCGTCGTCGTCCTCGATCGAGAGGGTGGTTTCGAGCACGCGCTCGGGGTGTTTGAGCCGTTCGAGCTGATCGTCGGACACGTCGAGGTGGGCTGCGGCGTCGTCGACCTGTTCTTGGAGACTCTCGAACGGGTTCACCTGCTCGGACATGGTCCCATGTCGCCGAGCCGCCTGTTAAGCGTGTCGAGATACATATCGAACGTGCAATATTGATATGTGTAAGGTTGTCAACGATCGGTGGCGTCCGCCCGTTCGATCACCCGTTCGGCCTGGGTGATCAACGGTGCGTCGATCATCTCACCGTCGACCCGGAAGACGCCTCGACCGTCGGCGTCGGCTTCGGCTCGCGCGTCGAGCACGTGCTCGGCCCACTCGACACGCTCCGGATTCGGGGTGTAGGCGTCGTTGATCGGCCCCACCTGCGCTGGATGGATCGCCATCTTGCCGTCGTAGCCGAGGTCGACGGCGAACTCGGTTGCGGTCCGGAGTCCTTCCTCGTTTTCGATATCGGTGAACACCGTATCGATGGCGTCGACGCCGGCCGCGCTCGACGCGAGGACGGCGTGTTCGCGGGCGTAGAGCACTTCCGTCCCTTCGCCAGTTCGGCTCGCGCCGATGTCGGCCGCGAGATCCTCCGCGCCGAAACACACCGCGGTGGTGGGCTCGGCGTCGGCAATCGCCTCGGCGTGGAGGATTCCACGGGCGGTCTCGACTAATGCGAACACGGGGAGATCTCGACCGCGCTCGGTGGCCTCCTCGGCGAGCGCGCGAACGTCCTCGCGCGTTTCGGCTTTCGGTAGCATGAGTGCATCGAGACGGTGCTCGTCGGGTGTGTCGTCGAGGAGGACGTCGAGATCGGCGGTCGGATCGGTGGCACTGACCCGAACACAGACCTCACAGTCGGGATCGAACCCGGACGCCAGCACGTCGGCGACCGCCGCGCGGGCCTCGGATTTCCGGGCGGGTGCGACCGCGTCTTCGAGGTCGAACACCACGACGTCCGCGCCGGTTTCGGGAGCCTTTCGGCACATCTCGGGTCGATCGCCGGGCGAGAACAGCACGCTTCTGCGAGCCATACGGAGGCTGGGGCGGCAGGGGGTTTCAACGATGTGTCCGACGCACCGTCGACGGCGGCGGCGCTGTGGCGGCGGCCCACCGGTGGCTTTTCGGGCCGAGCGTGCGAGCGGATCCGTATGGTCGGACGCTACTACGAGGACTACGACGAAGGCGAAACCATCGAGCACGACAAACGCCGGACGGTGAGCGAGGCCGATAACCAACAGTTCTGTGATATGACGATGAACCAGCAGCCGCTCCACCTCGACACCGAGTTCGCCGGGGAGAGCCAGTTCGGCGAGCGCCTCGTCAACGGGCTCTACACGATGAGTCTCGCGGTCGGCCTCACGATCCCCGACACGAGCGACGGCACCATCGTCGCCAACCTCTCGTACGACGACGTCGAACACCCGGCCCCGGTTTTCCACGGCGACACCATCCGTGCGCATTCGACCGTCGTCGAGAAACGCGAGACCAGCGACGGCGAGCGCGGCGTCGTCACGATGCATGTCGAGGCGTTCAACCAGGACGACGACCTCGTCTGCGAGTTCGATCGAACCACGCTCTCGCTGAAACGCGAACACGTCGAGTGATCGGCCGATTCGACCCGTCGATCGATCTCCCCGGACTCCACTGGACTCCCGGAAACGAGCCACGGGCCAGCAGCGCGGATGGGTGTCACCAAAAGGGATTTATTACGATAGCGTGTGGAAGACAGCAACCTCCAACAGCAGGATGGCAGCGTGATGGAATCTCGACTGCTGGGGATCCGGACACGTCGATCGTCCATCGTCGCTGGGAGGAAAAAATCGAACAATGACACGAACGAACGAACGACACCGAAGTTTGCTTCTCGCCGGCCTGATCGTCGTGGCGGCCGCCGTCGGTACCGTCGGCGCGGTCGGGACGGTCGGCGCACAGGACGCCGGCAACGAGACCGACGAGAACGCGAGCGAGGAGGACTTCTACAGCCCCTCGGCTGACGATCCGCTGAACGCCCGATTCAGGGACTGTTGTGCGAACACCGTCGACTCGACCGACGGCGACGTGCTCAACCTCAACATCGTCTACGGGCCGGCACAGGAGTCCTACGACGTCGAAGTCTCCGCCTCGAACCTCAGCGACGAGCAGGTCGACGCGATCACGTACGGCAACGACACGGACCTCTCGCCCGCTGACCTCGAACGGACCGACATCATCGGCATGGACTTCACTGACGTCCCGGCCGGCGAGTACGAGTTCACCGTGACCGTCGTCGGTGAGGACGCCGAGACCACCGTCCCACTCGAAGTCACCGGCGAGTCGGCGACCGAAGATACGTCGAACCAATCGGCACCCGACGAAACGACGACTGCCGAGGAAACCACGGCAGCGAACGACACGTCGGCCAACGAAACCGAGGCGAGCAACGCGACGACGATGGCCAACGAAACGACGACTGACACCCCGACCAACGGGACGACGACCGACGCGACGACCAACGAGACTGGAAACGAGACCGAGATGGGTGTCGAGAACGGAACGATGACGAACGGGACGAGCGCGAACGTGTCGGTGATGGCGGAGTCAGACTCGGCGAACGCGAGCGCGAACCACACGGTGTCGGCGGTCGTGACGGGCGAGAACGCGACCGGGAACCTGACGGAGGTCACGGTGAACTACGGCGAGGCGAACGTGAGCTTCGGGCTGGTGTTGAACTCGCTGTACTCGGTGAACGTGAGCGGTGAGGACATCACGGCGAACGCGACCGCAGCGACCTATGGGCCGGACGGCCAGAACCTGACGATCGGGTTCGACGAGACGATGGAGGTCAGCGAGGGCGACGAGCTCACGATGACCTACGGCGGCGTGACGAACCCCACCGAGATGGGTAACTACACGGTCGGTGTCGCGGTCAACAACGGCTCGTTCGCGAACACCACCCTCGACGTCGGCGAGGCCAACGAGTCGATGATGACCACCACCGGTGGCACCGAAACCACCGAGAACGGTACCGAGACGAACGAAACGACCGGAACGATGGGGACGACTGAGGCCGAGATGGGGGCCACTGTGAACGAGACACAAGCGACCCAGGGTGAAGCAACGACTGCCGACAACGACGACACCGCTGCTGACGATGAGACCGCTGCGAACGGAACGAACGGCAGCGGTGGCGCGGAGACGACGGCAGCAGGTGGGCCCGGCTTCACGCTGGTCGCCGGTGTGGTGGCGCTGCTCGCGGCCGCACTCGTGGCTGCACGCCGCGACTGATCGTCGACCGATTCGCGATGGGTTTTCCTTGACTTTCCGTTTCTCGTGGCTGTACCGTCGGACGAACGTCCGGCTATCCGATGAATGAACGGCCACCGATACCGGTTGCCGATCGTTCGTCTCGTGGGCTGGTACATAATACCAAAAGGATTTTACGAGGTCGGTGTATCTCAGTCATCGAAGTCACTCATGGGTGGTGGCGGCCTCTATCGCCGGCGATCGTTTCGGGCGATCCGGCTCGGAACGTCCATCGCTTCCATGACACGACAATATACGAAACATGACACGAACGCATGATACACGTCGGAGCCTGTTCCTCGCCGGGCTGGTAGTGCTGGCAGCCGCAGTCGGCACTGTCGCCGCGGTCGGAACGGTCGGCGCACAAGACGCTGGCAACGAGACTGGAAACGAGACGACGATGGCGAACGAGACCATGGCCAACGAAACCATGGCCAACGAAACCATGGCGAACGAGACGATGACGAACGGAACGAGCGAGAACGTCTCGATCATGGCGGAGCCGAACTCGGCGAACGCGAGCGCGAACCACACGGTGTCGGCGGTCGTGACGGGCGAGAACGCGACCGGGAACCTGACGGAGGTCACGGTGAACTACGGCGAGGCGAACGTGAGCTTCGGGCTGGTGTTGAACTCGCTGTACTCGGTGAACGCGAGCGGTGAGGACATCACGGCGAACGCGACCGCAGCGACGTACGGCCCGGACGGCCAGAACCTGACGATCGGGTTCGACGAGACGATGGAGGTCAGCGAGGGCGACGAGCTCACGATGACCTACGGTGGCGTGACGAACCCCACCGAGATGGGTAACTACACGGTCGGTGTCGCGGTCAACAACGGCACGTTCGCGAACACCACCCTCGACGTCGGCGAGGCCAACGAGTCGATGATGACCACCACCGGTGGCACCGAAACCACCGAGAACGGTACCGAGATGACTGAATCCACCGAGGATGGTACCGAAATGACTGAAGCCACTGAGGGTGGAGCTGAAACCACTGAGAGTGGGGCCGAAACCACTGAAAGTGGCGGTGAGAACGAGACCGACGCAAACGCCAGCGGTGGCGAAGAGACGACTAGCGGCAACGGTCCGGGCTTCACACTGGTCGCCGGTGTGGTGGCGCTGCTCGCGGCCGCACTCGTGGCCGCACGCCGCGACTGAACCCGCTCGACGCATCGTTCAACGACTTTTTTGCGGCTTTTCGGGATGGCGTTCGGATGGACTGAGTGCCACGGCGACGGATCTCACCCCACGCCGTAACGAACACGAGCGTAGCGCCGGCTACTGGATCACTGGCATATTGCTGTCTCGGAGTACTGCAGTGTGGTTGGTGTCGAGCCGGTCGGTCTGCTTACACGCCGTCGTGTGCGGTGAAGATCTCGTCGTGGAGCCGATCGGCGACGATATCCAGCAGCGATTCGAGGTTTGCCGTATCGGCACGGTTGTACGACACCAGCGTCGAGAGCGCCTGCTCGTCGCCACGTTCGTACTGGTGCCACAGTCGGACCGCGTCCCGACCCGAGAGCTCCGGCTGATCGCGATCGATCCCGACCGTGCGCTCGATGTTCTTTAGGCCGCCTGTGAGGTCAAGCTGCCGACATGGGTACATGAGATCGATATGTGGACGATCGATGTCGAGATCGAACGACTGTTCCAGGAACGGGACGTCGAAGCGCTTGCCGTTGAACGTCACGAGGAGGCTGGCGTCGGCGAGCTGTTCTTCGACCGCTGTCCGGGTGAGATCCTCTCCGCGAACCAGCGTCGTCGTCTCGCCGGCACGGTGAAAGCTCACGGTCGTCACGTCGCTGTGACGTGCGTCGAGTCCCGTGGTCTCGATGTCGAAAAAACAGGTCGCGTCGCGGAAGTTCTCGTAGAGCCGCCACCGGCTGGCCGAGGGAAACGCTTCGTCGAAGAAGGCCGCGTCGCCCGCGTCGAGGCGGTCACGTGCGGTCGCGATGAACTCGTGGATGCGGCGCTCGGTCGTCGTGCCGACGGTCGAGCCGTCGAACGCGTCCCAGTGGGTGACGCCGTCGTTCCAGAGCCGGCGTTCGGTCGCCTCGCCCACGCCATGGACGGGAATGAAGCTGTTCTCGATGCGCACACTCTTCGATGGAACGGTGTCGACCTAAACGCTTCTCTCGACGCTCGCGAGAAGCCACTTCCCGTCTTCGATGGGTGCGGTTAGAGGACGGTGCCGTGTTTCTTGTCGGGCAGCGATTTCTCGACGTCCTCGTAGAACGCGAAGCGTGCGGCGAGCTCCTCGCGGAGGTCGCTCGGCGGCACGATCTCGTCGATCACCACCTCGTTCGCCATCCGGTGGATGTCGATGTCCTCGCGGTACTCCTCGCGGAGTTCGGCCTCGCGCTCGGCGCGCTCGTCGTCGTCCTCGATGTCGTCGAGCCGGTTGCGGTAGACCGCGTTGATCGCTGCCTCGGGACCCATGATGGCGATCTCGCCCGACGGAAGGCCGAGCGTCGCCTCGGGATCGTAGGCCGGCCCACTCATCGCGTAGATCCCCGCGCCGTAGGCCTTCCGGAGGACGACACACTGCTTCGGGACCGTCGCCGACGACGTGGCGTAGATCATCTTCTTGCCCTGTTCGAGGATGCCGTCCTTCTCGACCTGCGAGCCCGCCATGAACCCCGGCGTGTCACAGAGATACAGTAGCGGAACGTTGTAGGCGTCACAGGTCCAGACGAACTCCGCGGCCTTCTCGGCCGCGTCGGGGAAGATCGCGCCCGCGCGGTGGGCGGGCTGGTTCGCGACCACGCCGACGGGCCGGCCGTCGATCCGACAGAACGCGGTGACGATCTCCGGGCCGTACTGCTCACGGAGTTCGAGCACCGAGCCCTGATCGGCGACGCGATCGATCACGTCGTGGACGTCGTACCCCTTGTTCGGTCGTTCGGGAATCACCGAATCGATCCCGTCGGGCGATCGTGCGGGCGGAGCACTGTCGGAGTGGGGTGGTTTTTCGTCCGAGTTGTCCGGCAGGTAGGTGATGAGTTGGGCGACGAGCTCGCGGGCGTGCTCTTCGTCCTCGGCGACGAGGTCGGCGCTGCCCGACTCTGCGGCGTGGACCTGCGCGCCGCCGAGATCCTCCATGCTGATCTCCTCGCCGGTCACCATCTCGACCATTCGGGGGGAGGCGATCGCCATCGCGGACATCCCCTCGACCATCACCGTGAAATCCGCAAAGACGGGCGTGTAGGCTGCACCGGCGATACAGGGGCCGTAGAGCACACAGATCTGTGGGACGCGCCCCGAGAGCATCGAGTGGTTGTAGTAGTATTTCCCGATCCCCTCGCGGTTGGCGAAGAACCCGGTCTGCTGGTCGATCCGCCCTCCGGAGGAGTCCATCAGATAGAGGACTGGCTTGCCGGTCTTGAGCGCGCGCTGTTGCATCCGGAGGAACTTCTCGACGCCCTTTCCGGCCATCGAGCCCGCCTTGACGGTGAAGTCGTTCGCCATCGCGTGGATGTCCCGGCCCTCGAACTCTGCCGCGCCGGTCAGGAGGCCGTCCCCCGGTAGCCTCGTGTTCGGGTCCGATTCCTCGACTTCGGGACTGTCGGGATGCCAGTCGTCGAAACCCGCGAACCGGCCGTCCTCGAAGCTGAATCCGCCGTCGCCGAACCAGAGGTCGAGCCGGTCGCGGACGAACAGTTTGCCCTGGTCGTCGAGACGCTCCTTGTACTTCTCGGGACCGCCGAGTTCGATGTCCGCGATCTCCTCGCGCAGGCGTTCCTCGCGTTCGGTCGGGCCGTGATCCGACGCCCCACCCGACCCACCAGAGTCGCGTGGTTCGGATGACTCGGACTCGGGTGGCTCAACGTTCGCCGTGGATTCTTCGGCGTCACCGACGTAGACCGTGACGCTCTCGCCGACGTGTTCTGCCAGCGCACTGCCGACGACACGTGCCTCCTCGTCGCTCGCGTCCCCACCGATGCGGATGTCCATGTTCTTCGATGCGCAAGAATTGCGGAAAGGGTTTTCCATGCTGGCCCGCGCCAGGCGGATGCGAAACCGTTGCTACCCGAAACGCCTCACCCCGAGACCGCTTCCGCGAGCGCGACCGTCTCGTCGGTCGTCTCCTCGCTCACGACTGCGTGGGTGATGTCACCTTCCGTCCAGACGACGACTGTCCGTCCTTCGAGCGTGGCCGCGGTGGCGTCGTCGCCGTTCACCGAGACGGCAGTCCCGTTCAGTTCGTCGTAGGGGAGGCTCTCGGCGTCGGTCGTGAGGAGCGTGGCGTTCGACGCCCCGTCGACGTACTGCTGGGCGACGGTCGTCCCGCCGCCGGCGTTGGTGACGGCGGCCCCCTCGAACGCGAACGCGTCGGCATTGAGCGTCGGCAGGTCGCGGTCGGTCGCGTCCTGTGCCGCCTCGAATTCATCATAGGTCGTCGATCCGACCGCGCTATCGCGGGCCGCGGGCGGCGCGAACGTGCTCTCGTCGATACTGACGTTGAACCGCTGGTCGTCGTAGCGCACGACGGTCGCGTTCGTGCCGTCGCTCACGCGCTGTTTGAGTACCCGGTCATCCTCGGTCGCGACCCAGACCGTCCCGGTGGCGTCGACACTCTCGTTTTCGTGCTCGATTTCGACGACGTAGGCCTCGGTCCCGTCGACTGTCTCGGTCCCAGTCTGGGTCGCAGTGAAGTTCGTTTCGGACCAGTTCGCGGGCATCGATCGCTTCGCGTCCGTCCACTCCGTCGTCAGCGACTCGCAGTCGACCGCGGAGACGTTCTCACGGATCGCCGAGACGTTCGCCTGCACCGCCGAGGCGTTCACGTCGTCCGGAAGAGCGGACCGATTCGGCGGCTCTGCCTCGCCCGCCTTGCTCTGGACGGCTTCACAGACCTCGCTTGCGTCCCACGACGACGCGTTCTCGACGTTCCACGCGCGCTGGACGCCGACCGCGGGAGCGGAGACCCACGCGACGCTGTCGTTCGTTCCGGCGGTCATCGTTGTGCCGTTGTACGTCGCGCTCATGCGTGCGCCCTCCTCGGCGAGCGCGTACTCGACGGTTGCCGAGCGTTCGTCGGTCGCGTTCGAGACGGTGACATCGGCGCTGCCGGTCAGGGTTTCCGCGCTCCGATACTGGTCGTGGGCGTTCTCCAGAACCGTCTCCCCGGACGGTCCGTCGGTGGTCGACTGGGCGAACGCCACGCCGCCGACGGCCCCCACCACGAGCACCAGCGCGAGGGCGATGGCGGGCGAGACGCGCCCGCGGTTCCCGCGACTGTCCTCTTGGTCAGCCATTGAAACACGTTGGAACTTGGCGGGTAAATACTCACCGTCGGTTGTCCCGATGGATCGTCGTGAAAGAATCCCGCACCGCCGCGGCGGCGCGAACCCCGACAATCTTCATGGTTCTGAGTCCCGTAGCGACTCCCAGTGAGCCAGCCTGCCTCCACGACGACATCGGCCGAGGACACAGCCGTGGTTCGCCTCGCGGACGTCCGGAAGACCTACGATCTCGGCGGCACCGTCGAGGCGCTCGCCGGCGTCTCGCTGACGCTCGACGAGGGATCGTACACCGCCGTGATGGGACCGAGCGGGTCGGGCAAGAGCACCCTTTTGAATCTCGTGGGTGCGCTCGACACGCCCGACGAGGGCAGTGTCGAGGTCGCGGGCCACGACATCGATACCGATTCCGAGGACGACCGTGCCGCGATCCGTGGGACCGAGATCGGGTTCGTCTTTCAAACCTTTAACCTGATGCCACGATCGAACGCCGTCGAGAACGTCACGCTTCCGCTCGTGTTCGACGACTGGTCGCGCGATCGGCGGCGCGAGCGCGCACAGGAAGTACTGAAACGGGTCGGGCTCGGCGACCGACTCGACCACCGTCCGACCGAGCTTTCGGGGGGACAGCGCCAGCGGGTCGCGATCGCGCGCGCACTCGCGCCCGATCCTTCGGTCGTGCTCGCCGACGAACCCACGGGCAACATCGACACCGAGACCGGCAGCGAGATCATGGCGCTGCTCGGCGAGGTACACGCCCGCGGGAACACCGTCCTGCTCGTGACCCACGAGCGCCGGATCGCCGAGCACGCCGATCGGATCGTCCATATCCGCGACGGCGTGATCGAATCCATCGAGTCACTCGATGGCACCGATGAACGCGATCCCACCGATCGACACGGCAGCGACGGCGTCGATGGTTTCGAGGCCGAGTCCAGCGGGCGCGGCGACGAGTCGGCGCGCGATCGATCCGAGGAACGCGAGTCGGCAGACGGTTCGGCTGGGCGGGGCGAGTGACGATGGATTTCAGGGAAACCCTGCGGATCGCGAGCCGATCCATCCGGTCGCACAAGCTCCGCTCGGTGCTGACCGTGATCGGTGTCGTGATCGGGATCGCGTCGGTGGTCACGTTCGCCACGTTCGGGGCGAGCGTTGAGGCCGACATCGTCGGCGACATCGGGAGCACGTCCGCGAGCAACGTCTACGTTCTGCCGACGCCGGGCGGCGAGGACGATGGCGGCGGTGGCCCCGGCCCGGGGATCGGGGGACTCGCCCAGCCGGTGTTTACGGACAATGACGTCACGCAGTTGCGCGAGATCGACGGCGTCCGCCAGACGCTGCCACGGGGCAACGTCCGGGTGAACTCGCTCAGCTACGCGAACGACACCGTCTCGCGGAATCAGATCACCGCGACCACGCCCGCTTCCTTCCCGGCGGACGCCATCGTCGAGGGCCGGGCGTTCGAATCGGGCGAGCAGGAGGTGGTCGTGAGTGAGGCCGCCACCCAGGCCTTCGAGACGAACCTCTCGGTCGGTGACAGTCTCTCGATCACCCGCGCGAACGGCGAGCAGGCCAGTGTCGCGGTCGTCGGGATCGCAAACCGGACGGCCGGCCAGTTCTCCTTTGCCTCCTTCGGTGGCCAGCCCCGATTTTACGTCCCGATCGAGCCGTTCTACCAGCGGACGGTCGAGAGCCCCTCACTCGGGGTGAACCAGCGCGCTTACCCACAGGTGACGGTCGTCGCGGAGCCGGCACGGATCAACACGGTCAAGAACGACGTTCAAGCATTCCTCGGGGACTCGGACGCCGCGGAGCTGAAGCCCGAGTCGGTCGAGCTGTCGGCTCAGACCAGCGGTGACTTCGTCGAGGACATCCAGGAGATCATCAATCAGGTCACGCGCTTCGTCACGGGGATCGCGGTGATCGCGCTCATCGTGGGGGCGATCGGGATCGCGAACATCATGCTGGTGAGCGTCACCGAACGCACCCGCGAGATCGGGATCATGAAGGCCGTCGGCGCGCGCAACCGCGACGTGATGGGGCTGTTCCTCGCCGAGGCCACAGTTTTGGGCGGGGCCGGAGCGATCGTCGGTCTTCCATTGGGTCTCGCGGTGGCCTACGGCGCGACGGCGTACGCCGAGGTGGCGTTCACACCGGCGTACGTCTGGTTCGCCATCGCGGTCGGCGTCGGCGTGCTGGTCGGCGTCGTCGCCGGCCTCTACCCGGCGTGGCGCGCGGCCCGCGTCGATCCCATCGACGCACTCCGGTATGAATAGAAGCAGATCAATTCACAGTTCCTGTTCCTCGAATTGGGTTCGAATATGATGGTTGGATCACCTCATTTTATGCTGATTTCTGGAGCGGAATACAGCTTTGATTCGATCAGTTCACAGTCTAAATCGTAGCGACGAAGTACCCTTTCTACGAGGTCGGAAAACCAATCTGGCGCAATAGGAGAGATAACAACTCTTTCAATCAACGTGTCCTTGTCGACATCTACATAAAATCCAGATCCTAAGTCTTCATCATCGTCTTCTTCAGAAAAGTACGAAGCTCTGAATTCATTTTCGTGTTCAAAGCTTTCACGTTTGTGATATATTGCTGGCAAATTACCTTGAGGTATCATATCTTCATCGTAGTCAATGTAATCTACTCTGCCAAGCACGAACTCTCGCTGGGATGGTTCCAAGGCTTGGTGTAATCTATCTACGGTCGTTCGAACTGCAACTCCTTCCCGTGCGTCCACATATTGTTCCCAGAGAGCTGCAGACTGGTGTTCGTTGACATTCCAACAATTCACGTAAGCACCTGTCACCGAAATGTTTCGCCAACCACGCGCGTTTTCGAAAATTTCAGAGCGGTTTCGCGCGATACCTCAAAATTATCGACTAAATCCTCTATTTCGGACTCTAAGTTAGCTTCTGGAGTCGTACCTTCGTACGGATCATTGAATTTATTGACGTTATTGAACCATATTTTATCACGCTCTAGAATGGACAGTAACTGTGTAAAATTCAGGTAGCGCCAGATAAACGCATCAGATGATGGCTTTGGTGGGGACCAAACATCATTTTCAGTCTCTCCAATATTCAACACGTACTCAATTATGCCTTTTAATTCCTCATCTTCTAAATCTGTATCAACTATTGGAAAAACCAGACCGTCCGTTGCATCGTAGGCAAATTGTCGTTCCCCTTCCTCTTCATGAATCTCTATCTTTGACATTGCTTGTGGTTATCGTTTGCAACATTGTATATGTGCGGCTTTTCATTGAATCAAGAGACTGCCGAATTATTGAAGTGTCGGTATAGCAGTATTTCCCTCAATATAGTCTCGTGGCGATCAATCCACCTCAGTGACTATTTCTCTTTCGTCCTGCTGGAGTCGCTTTCGAACCGCACGGACGCCGGTCACGAGAACGGCGACGGCACCGATGACTGCAGTACCGATCGCCAGCACCCACGGCCCTCGTGGTTCCCACGCATCATCGTCATCGGCATCCGAACGATCGGCCATCTCACTCGTCGCCGCCGATCGCCGCCTCCAGGCGATCGATCAGGTCAGCGTCGCCGAGGTGGACCGGGACCCGATCGTGGAGGTCGTCGGGCTCGACGTCGAGTAGCGAGCGCTCGCCGTCCGAGGACTTCCCGTCAGCCGACTCCACAATGTACGCCATCGGGTTGCCCTCGAACTGGAGCCGGAGTTTTCCTTCGGGCGCGGAGTCGAGCGCCGGATAGGCGAACACGCCGCCGTAGGTCATCACCTGGTTCACATCGCCGATCATCGCACCGCCGTAGCGGAGCTTCAGCGAGGCGTCCGACTCGACCTCGCGCGCGTACTCGGTGAACTCCCCGGTCCAGTCGGGCACTCGCCCGCCGAACCCGTACACCGTCGGATCGTCCGGCAGGACGACGTCCTCGCGAGCGGTGTGTCGTTCGCCGTCGTCTACCACGTACTCCGTCACACTTCCGTCGACGGCAGCCACCATCGTCGTGATCGGGCCGAGGAGGACGTAGGCGGCGGCGACGAGGTCGCGACCGCTTGCGGGGAGCGGAGCGTCGTACACCGCGACGATCGTTCCCATTGCGTTGTTCGGTTTGAGATTCGAGGAACCGTCGAGTGGATCGACCGCGACCGACAGTTCACCGCCACCGCTACTGCCGTCCGCCGCTTCGTCGTCGCTCTCGACGACCGCCTCGCGTTCCTCGCTCGCGTAGCTGTCGACGCCGTCGATCGCGAGCAGTCGTTCTTCGAGGAGCTGGTCGGCGTGAACGTCCGCCGCGAGCTGGTCTTCGCCGCTGGGGTTCTCGCCCTCGACGTACTCGCGCCGGCCGACGAGCCCCTCGCGGATCTCGGGGGCCGTCCCGGCGACGGTGTCGAGGATCGCCCCGATCGTCGATGCGTGACTCATTGGCTCAGTCGAGCGCGGCGTCGACTGACGCCTCCTCGAAGATGACTGCTTCGAGTGCGTCGAGGAGCTCGGTCGGGTTCTCGCGCTGCCAGATGTTCCGGCCGACTGCGAGCCCCGCACCACCGGCGTCGATCACGGCCTTCACGTTCTTGAGGAACGCCTCGTCGGAGACTTTCGACCCGCCGGACATGATGACGCTGGTGCCGTTGGGTCCGCCCGCGGCCCGAACGGCGTGTTCCATCGCGTCGCGGCTGCCGGGGTATTTGACCTTCGCGACGTCGGCCCCGAGTTCGAGCGCCTGGCGCGCGGCGTAGGCGATGGTCCCTGGATCGGTGTCGTCCTTGAGTCCCTGGCCGCGGGGGTACGACCACATCACGGAGGGGAGATCGTACTCGCGGGCGGCCTCGTGGGCGTCGCGGAACTCCTCGGCCATCTCGATCTCGTGGTTCGATCCCCCGTAGAGGGTGAATCCGATCGCGTCCGCGCCCAGCTCGGCGGCGTACTCGACCGAGCAGTTGACCGCCGAATCGGGCTCGCCCATCCAGAGGTTCGAAGTGCCGTTCAGCTTCGCCAGCAGGGCGACGTCATCCTCGTAGGAGGGGTAGTACCCCTCCGCGATCCCCTTCTGGACCGCGATCGAGGTGACCGCGTCGTGGGTCGCGACGTCGAAGACGGTCTGGGGGTCCATCCGCTCTTCGAGCCCTTCGAAGTCGGTCGGGCCGTGTTCGAGACCGTGATCGTAGGCGAGGATCAGGATCTTGCCGTCGCGCGCGATCGCCGAGTCGTCGAGTGCGAGCATACGTGAACCACCCGCGATGGCGACTAATAGTTTGTGTGAAAGACCGGGACACCCGTCGATGTGTCTCGTGGGTTGCGGTCGGGCAGTGGCGCGCGGGAGCACGCCGTTTATTGGCGCGCAATTCTCGTGCGGAGGTCTGCGCGAGCGGTGGGCGGCGCGAGTCGAGCGAGACGGCGAGCCGTCTCGCTGACCGTGCGAACGGGCCATGCGCGGCGCTACGCGCCGCGATTCGAGGCGGCTCCGTCGCCTCGCGCCGCCCGCGAGCAGAGCACGACCCGTGAGCGAAACGAGTGCAGGCTCGTCAGAGCGAAGCTCTGACGGTGGATGACTGAGTGAACGACCAGCGGGAGTGTGCGAAGGAGTCGGCTGGGGAGGAGTGTGGCTGCGGTCTCTCATTTGCATCGTGGTCGTCGTCGTCGAAACGATACCGTCACCAAATCTACGACGGATTTGCACATTCTCCCAACAAACAGTATCATCCTCATCCAGTAGTGGGAACGAGATGGTGGTTCGGCGAAAGTCCCTCGTCACACGGGGCTCGGTGGGGGTAACTGCTCGTCATCACCACCAACCGACCGTAACACAGCGGGGAACAAAAACTCCCTGTCGTGCGGCTCGGCTCGGGTCGGGTGGTTCGAACGAGTGCTGCTACGCGAACACCTGGCCGAACAACGCGCTCTGGCCACGGTGGAGCCGTTCTAAGAACGCTGACTTGCTGATGTCGAGTTCCGCCGCTACCTCCGCGGCGGTCGCCCCGCGCGGCACGGCGAAGTAGTCCATCCCGACGGCGGTTCGAAGTGCCTCCTCCTGGCGCGGCGTGAGGTCCCACTGCTGGACCACCGTGCTCTCCTCATCCGCACCCAGCGGGTAGGTGCGTTCGAGCGTGACGCCGACGGTCTCGCCGGCCGTGTCGAGCACCCCGCGGAGCACCTCTTGCCCCACCACCGCACCGGTGAGCGTCGCGCTGCCGTCGCGATACCGGAGTGATTCGACCATGAACCCCGCGCTCACGAGGTCGTGGACCACGCAGAGGTGTTTCGAGAGACACCGTCCGTTCCGCCGGCCGTCGACCGACGAGACGTGGAGATATCGGATCCGGTCGTCGGCGTCGAGTGTCGTCACGAACTCCGTGGAGTCGGGTGCGGTGAACCGGAGAAGTGCGTAGCCGTCGGCCCGGAGCTGGGGCGGCCGCGCGTCGACGGTCACGCCCGCTGTGCGCGTCGCATCGGCCAGCGGACAGTCGTCGTCCTTGACCTGGAATTCGACCACGAGGCACTCGTCGATCATGGGGACGGTACCGTGCAGACCAATATAAACCCCGTTCATGAACGGGTCAAGGTCTATCCGGTCCCGCCTACAAGATGGTGACAGAACGATGGATCTCGACACCGTAAAGGAACGCGCTGGACCGCGGGAGTTCAGCCCGAAAGACGACATGCCCGAGGAGTACCGCAAGGCCGCGACCCGGATGATCCAGTTCCACGCGAACTCCGAGATCATGGGGGCGTACCTCGAACGGCCGTTCATCCGGGAGGCTCCGAGTCTGGAGCGCAAACTCGCGTACTCGGCGAAGGTCCAGGACGAGCTCGGCCACGGCCAGCTCCTCTATCGGGCCGCCGAATCGCTCGGGATCAAAAGTAGGGATCAGATGCTCGACGAGCTCGCCAACGGCGAGGGGAAGTTCCTGAACTGCTTCCACTATCCGATGGACTCGTGGGTCGAAGTGCCGATGATCGCCTTCTTCGTCGACGGAGCCGCGATGCGCCGCCAGGCCACCCTCCGGCGGTCGAGCTGGGAGCCCTATGCCCACGCGATGGACAAGGTCTGCTTCGAGGAGGGGTTCCACATCAAACACGGCGAGAGCATCCTCGCCGAACTCGCGAGCGGCTCACAAAAAGAGCAGGAGATGGTCCAAGACGCCTTCGAGACGTGGTGGCCCCGTATCATCCAGTTCTTCGGGCCGACCGACGACAAATCGACCCACCACGACTTCGCCGCCGAGGTCGGGCTGAAGCAGATGACGAACGACGGGCTCCGCCAGGCGTTCCTGAACTCCTACGTCCCGAAGGCGAAGGAGTACGGCCTCGAGATCCCCGACACGCCCACGATCGAGCACGACGAGGACTCGAACACCTACGAGATCGCCGAGGACGAACTCGACTGGGACGAGTTCTTCACGGTCTCGAAAAACGAGTACGAGGGTGGCAAGCAGCAGATCAACGCCCGCAAAGAGGCCCAGGACGCCGTGGCGTGGGTCCGTGAGAGCCTCGACGAGTACGAGACCGCCACCGGCGGCCACGCGCCGCAGGCGGCCGACTGATCATGATCTGGGAAGTCTTTCGCCAGGAGAAGCAGGGCGAGTACCACACCCACTGCGGGAACGTCCACGCGCCCGATCGCGACATGGCGTTGATGTTCGCCCAGATCCAGCACGCCAGACGCAAGCCGACCCATAGCCTCTGGGTCGCCCCCTCTGATGAAATCAGCGAGGTCGACGAGAGCGAGGCGGCGTTCGGTGGGGCGACCAACAAAGCCTACCGGTGGGCGACGAGCTACAACATCGAGCCGGTCGCCGAGGAGGTCGCCGACTCCGAGAGCGAACAGGCCGAAGCCGAGCGTGTCCGAGGTGAGAACTGATGGCCGCTACCGCCGATCTCTCGGCCCCCGGAGAGCTCTCGGACCGTGAGCGCGAGGCGATCGAGGCGCTGCTCTACCGGCTCGCCGACGACGAGTTCGTGATCGCGGACCGGTACACCGACTGGCAGGTCCACGCACCCACGATCGAGTCCGACATCGCGATCGCGAACATCGCCCAGGACGAGCTGGGTCACGCGCGGCTCTGGTACGACCTGCTGGAGGATTTCGGCTATACGGAGCCCGACCTGATCTGGGAGCGCGATCCCGACACCTTCCGGCACAGCACGCTCTGTGAGCTCCCGTTCGCCGAGGGTGACTGGGCCGACGCGATCGTTCGGTCATACCTCTACGACGAGGCCGAGCACCTTCGATTGGAAGCGCTCGAAGACTCGTCCTCGCCCCGCATCCGCGATCGCATTGGAAAAGTCACGAGCGAGGAGGACTACCACCGCGAGCACGCCGAAAACTGGCTCCGCCGGCTCGCGGGCGGCGACGAGGGTCGCGAGCGTGTTCAGGATGCCGTCGATCGGCTGTTTCCGCACGCGCTGTCGCTTTTCGAACCCGTCGGTGAAATCGAGGACGACATCGACGATCTCGGGCTCCGGACTCGAACCCTCGAAGACATGCGGGCGGAGTGGATCGAGACCGTCACCGACACGCTGACCGGGATCGGGATCGATGTCGAGCGCCCCCGCGTCAAGGACGGCCGCGTCGCCGAGGAGGACCTGCCTGAGCACGTTGGCCGCGACGGCGACCACACCGAGCACTGGCGCACGCACTTCGACGAGATCACCAACACGTACCGCGAACTCGATCGCCACGACGCCACCCGGTTGATGGAGGACCCCGACGATGAGTAGCGAGATCGACGCCGTCCCCGATCCGGACGCCGAGTACTGTGCGTACACCGACTACACCGACGGCGAGGAGATCGAAGGACTACCCGCAACCGGTGAAGGCACGGAGGGCACCGAGCGCGACGTGTGGGATGCGCTCTACGACGTCCAAGACCCCGAGATGCCGATCAGTATCGTCGATCTCGGGCTGATCTACGGCGTCGCCGTCGACGAAGGCCGTGCCGCGATCGACATGACGCTGACCTACACCGGGTGTCCCGCCCGCGACATGCTCCGCGACGAGATTCGTGAGGCCGTCGCCAGCGTGTCGGGGATCGAATCGGTGGACCTCCGGCTGGTCTGGAGTCCCGAATGGTCGATCGAGATGGTGACCGACCAGGGCGAGGAGGACCTTCGCGAGTTCGGACTGAGTATCTGACCATGCCATCCAGAAACCTCGATCCGAGCGTCGATACGACCGGCAAGCACGATCACGCCGAGTGCCCGTACTGCGGATCGACCGAGACGGAGCGCGAGCACCCGAAAGGGCCGTCGCTCTGTCGCTCGATGCACTACTGTCACGACTGCGAGCAGCCGTTCGAGAAGTTCGAATAACCGCCACCCGTCGCGGCTCGACGGCGACACGCTGCATTCGTCCGTTCCATACCCGTCGATACGCCTCTGGGTGTCGATCCTCCAAGATTTCTTCCGATTCGACCACCGGTCGTCTCAGCTCACCGTCAGTATCGCCACAGACCAGATGTACTGAATAATGTTATAATACTCTACCCACCTATGCTGAGCACTTCCGACACTATATGAGATCAATTTTCGTCACCAATACTCGATCGATTCGATGCTAATCGGACTGTAGCGGCCACTTGAACGAAATATAGGAGAATAAGCGACGATTACCGACCCATACCTGGTGTAGAAAACAGAGAAGCAGGTATTACAGTATTTGGGGGAATTTACAGATAAGTTCGCATAGAACGAGGAGTATGGTCAGGTATAGAATAAAAGTAGCGAAATATACTATGTTATTCGATATATGACTCGATACAGAAACGAAAATTAGTGTGCAATCTATTCTGATCTATTACTTCTCAAAGCGCGACCCGTTCGAGCTTGTAACAACCGTAGTGCTGTTCTAGAAACGCCATCGTCGGGATCGGTTGATCCGAGCTATTCGGATAACGCGGATCTACGGGAGCACCCTGAGCATCGGAAACGCCGATCCAGCGTTCGCCTCCACGACTGCGCCGTGAGCTTGGTCGGACATGATGTCGATCGTCCTCTCTTGTCACCTCCTGAAACATCTCGCACGTTGTTCGAAAACGTACACAGTTTAGATCGCCATAAAATTCGAAAACGCCTAATCTCGGCGCGATAAGGATAAAGATCGCAATTGCGATCCAACGACGGCCCACGAACACTGTCCAAGCTATTCGAACGTTCTGATCCACGATCCATTGGTTGGCGGAACGCCTCTGTTGGGATCGTCGCTGCTGGCAGTACGATTACCGGCCGATTTCGACCTCGCTATTCGAGAGAAGTTCGGACGAACCCCGTCGTTCGGCGTCCTTCACCTCGGATGGCCGTTGTGGCGGCGCTACCCGCTCTGGACGTTCACCGGGTAGCCACGAACGATTCGAGACAGGCTGTGTCACACGTGGCGAACTCCTCGAAGGTCGATGTCGTGCTGGCGTCGGTCCGGAACAGTAGCCGCTTGTGGCGGCTCCCGGTCTCGATCTCGTCGCCGCAGCTCGCACATGTGGCCGGACACCCCACGAAGACCACCCGTGTCGAGACCTGCTCGACGCGTGGATGACTCGTGGAGAGTCGGCTTTCTGGCGCTGCTGCCATCGATACCAACTTCGTTCTCCGGTCGCTTAAAACGTGCTGTTCGTGCCGTTCGCTATCGGATCGTGGAGAATCTCGAAAATTGCCTTCACCGCGTGTTCGGCACGCTGCGCCGCGATCGCCTCAGAACTCGACGGTTTCGAGGATGCCGTCCTGAATCCGCACCGCTTGAGGCAGATAGTAGTCTTCGAGCGCGTGGAGTGGCATCGGCGCGTCGAGGCCTGCAATCCGCTTTATCGGGGCCTTTTGGTACATGAGCGCCTCTTCCTGAATCGTCGTAGCGATCTCCGCACCGACGCCCGCAGTTTTCGGTGCCTCGTGGACCACCGCCGCACGACCGGTCTTCTCGAACGACGCCACGACGGTCCCGACGTCGAGCGGCGACAGCGTCCGAAGATCGACCACCTCGCAGTCCACGCCGTGCTCGTCGGCGAGGTTGTCGGCGGCGATCAGCGTCGGGCGGGTCATCGCGCCCCACGTGTACACCGAGATATCGGATCCCTCGCGGCGGACCGAAGCCTCGCCCAGCGACACCTCGTAGGAGTTCTGGGGAACGTCCTCGCGGAACGCGCGGTAGATGAGCTTGGGTTCGAGGAACACGACGGGATCGGGGTCCCGGATCGCCGCGGTCAGCAGTCCCTTGGCGTCGGCGGGCGTGCTCGGAATCACTACTTTGAGGCCCGGTTCGTGAACGAAGAAGGCCTCCTTCGACTCGGAGTGGTGTTCGGGCGCGCGGATCCCGCCGCCGTAGGGCGCGCGGACCACCATCGGGCAGGTGTACTGGCCGTGGCTCCGGCTCCGAAGTCGCGCTGCGTGACTCACGAGCTGGTCGAATGCGGGGTACATGAATCCCATGAACTGCATCTCCGCGACCGGCCGCAGCCCCGAGAGCGCGAGCCCGATCGCCGAGCCCACGATCCCCGATTCGGCGAGCGGCGTGTCGACCACGCGCCCGCCGCCGAACTCCTCCATGAGCCCCTCGGTCGCGCGGAACACCCCTCCATTTTTGCCGACGTCCTCGCCGAGCACCATCACTCGGTCGTCGCGCTCCATCTCGGTGTGGAGCCCCTCTCGAACCCCCTCAACGAGTGTCAGGCGCTCGGTCGGCGATCCCGCCTCCGTGGCCGCCGCCGAACTCATCCCAACACCTCCGCGAACGCGTCGTCGCCGTACTTCTCACGGAGCGCGTTCAGCTCGTCGAGCTGTTCTTGGAGCCGATCGGGCGTCTCCTCGTAGACGTGCTCGACCATCCGCTCGGGGGACGTCTCGGCTCTCTCGGCAGTCTCGATCGCCGCGCTGACCTCGTCCTCGACCCGGGCCTCGATCACGGCCTCGCGCTCCGCGTCGAGGACGTCGGTCTGATAGAGGTAGGTTTCGAGGCGATCGAGCGGGTCGCGGTCGCGCCACGTCTCGCTCTCGGTCTCGTCGCGGTAGACCGAGGGATCGTCGGAGGTGGTATGGGCACCGTAGCGGTACTGGACCGACTCGATGAGCGTCGGTCGGCGCTCGTCGTCGGTGGGGGCCTTCGCCTTCTTGATCGCCGCGCGGGTGACCGCGTACACCGCGAGCGGGTCCATCCCGTCGACCCGGACGCCCTCGACGCCGTACGCGTGGGCCTTCTCCGCGATGGTCCCGCTCGCGGTCTGGCGCTCGCGGGGCATGGAGATCGCCCACTGGTTGTTGTTGCAGACGAACACCGCGGGCACGTCGAACACGCCCGCGAAGTTGAGCCCCTCGTGGAAGTCACCCTCGCTGGTCGCGCCGTCGCCGAGGTGACACAGGACGGCCGTGTCGTCGTTGCCCTGAAGGAGCTGTCCCCACGCCATCCCCATCGCCTGGGGGACCTGAGTCGCGATCGGGATGTACTCCGGCATGAGGTTGACGTCCTCCGGCACGGAGTACCCCTCACGGTAGCCTCGGAGCGTTTTCAGTAGCGTCGCGAGATCGGCTCCGTGGACGTACTTCGCGGCGTGGTCCCGATACGTGGGGAACAGCCAGTCCTCGTCGTCGAGCGCGTGACTGGTGGCGACCTGGGATCCCTCCTGACCGGTCATCGGTGCGTAGGTCGCGATCCGCCCCTGGCGCTGGAAGCTCACCGCCCGCTGATCGAAGTGGCGCGCGAGCTTGATGTCCGCGTACATCTCGAGGAGTTCCGCCTCGGACAGCGCCGGCGGCTCGGCGCTCGACAGGAGGTGGCCGTCGTCGTCGAGGACGCGAATGGGCTCGTCGCCTGACTGGGCGGCTCCGATGCTGTGCTGGTAGTCGGCGTCGTCTTGGGTGCTCATTGGTGGTCTGGTTCGGTCGGCTGGCTGTTGGCTGCTCGTTCGGTGCGACATCGGTGAGGACGGTCGAGTGGGCCAGACGTCGTCATCGACGCTCGCTCGAACGGTGGACCGTCACGGTGAGCCCGATCCATCCGGCTGCGACCGGCGAACGAACGCCGCGTCGCGGTCACGATGTACCGGGATGGCGCGTGTTCGGAGATCCGCCAGCATAACTGTAAATTTCCCAATCGCGCTAAGGGCGGCGCTAGAGCGCCACGATGGCTGGATAGCAGCGCGAATCGATGGTTCGCTGGCGGAAACCATACACTCCAATCGTGGGGGATAGAACATAATAGTTTCGTGACTCCAGTTCACACGGAGATACCACCCGGAAATCGCGGAGTTTCTCCGCCGATACCGTCCCACTCTGGCGATAATTTCGAATAGCACGACACGCGAACGACGACTGCTGTTGTGGTGGCGGTGGTAGTGTCACTGGCTATCGACTGTTACGTGTGCCGGAAAACAGCGCTCCTGCTCGTCCGTTTTCCGGCGCAAGATTTTATTCCGTTCCTGCCAGTAAGATCATCATGGAAATAACAGTTCTCGGCACGGGGAGTCCGGTCCCGACACTCGAACGCGCAGGAACGAGCATCGCGATCGAGATCGACGACGAGACGCTGTTGGTCGACTGCGGGCCCGGCACCACCCACCGGTGTATCGAGCACGGCGTCCATCCGGCCGCAATCGAGACGCTGTTTTTCACTCATCAGCACATGGACCACAACGCCGACTTCTTCCACTTCGTCATCGCGAGCTGGTCGCTCGGCCGCGAGTCGCTCACCGTATACGGCCCACCGGGAACCGATCGGCTGCTCGCGGCGCTCACCGACGTCTATCGGGAGGACATCGCCTATCGGAAGCGGTTCTACGACAACACCGGTATCGAGGACATCGAGTGGATCGAGACCGACGACGATCTCGTCGTCGAGGGCGAGGACTGGCGCGCGAGCGCGCTCCGGGTGGACCACTCGATCGAGACCTACGCGTACCGGTTCGACACCGACGCGGGATCGTTCGTGTTCTCGGCCGACACGACGCCCATCTCGTCGCTTTCGGAGTTCGCAGCTGGTGCGGACGTCCTCTTACAAGATGCCTGTGTCGCCCGCGAGACGACGCCACCACGAGATCAGCAGGGCCTCGTCTGGGAGCGGCTTACCGAGCCGATGTCGGATGCGCAGGCCGACCGTCTCTCGCGGACCCACTGCTCGCCCGCCGAGGCCGGCGAAATCGCGGCCGAAGCCGGCGTCGAAACGCTCGTCCTGACCCATCTGCTCCCCTACCGGGACACGGACGCGATGGTCGAGGAGGCGGCATCGGCCTTCGGGGGCGAGATCGTCGTCGCCGAGGACGGAATGACGCTCTCAGTGTAGGTTCACGCCGATCGGGACGGTCACGTGCGGATCGACAGTGAGTCGACGAAAGCCAGTTTTCTCAGCCCACGAGCCCGAGCTGGGCACTCGCGCCGAGCAGCCCGAAGACGATCACGAGCAGTGTGGCGACGGCGTAGTACGCTTTCGCCCCAGAGCCGGGCTGGAACTGGGCGGGGAGGTGCTCACGAACGATGTAGTAGTTGGCGATGTAGTAGAAAAACTGGAAGACCGAGACCATGATCGCCGCCCCCACGACGAGCGTGACCGGTAGCGAGCCGATGACGAGCAGGGGAACGAAGCTGATCACGGCCATCAGAACGACGAGCGTCTTGCGGACCCGCTCGGTGTCCATCTCGCGTTCGAGCACTAGGGGCAGGATGTCGCTCGCGACTCGGGGTGCGCCATCGAGAAGGGTGATGACCGTCGAGTAGAGCGCGGCGAACGCGCCGATGATCATCGCCCAGTAGGCCCACGGCCCGAACGATGCCTCCAGAATGGAGCCGAGCGCGATGGCGAGGTTCTGGTCGGTCGGCGGGTTCGGGTAGAGCACGTTCGCCCCGAGCAGGATCATCGCGACGATGAGGACGAACGTGAACGCGTACGCGAGGTTGAAATCGCGGCGACCAGTCTTGATCCACGCCGCGATGTAGTCGTGGAAGCGCTCGTCGTGGGGATCGAGGTCCCGCTCGCGGAGTGCGCGTGCGCCCTGCTCTTTCGCCATCGACCAGCTCGCGAGGTTGATCGTGGTGCCGAGGCCGGTCGGCGCGAACCCCGCCATCGAGGCGAACAGCCCGAGGAACACCGCCGACCGGAGCTCGGGCACGGCGAATGCGGTCTCGGCGATCACCTCGGCCGAGGGCGGCGCGACGAAGATGCCGAGCACTAACAGGACGCCGAGCAACACGACGAACAGTTTGAGAACCGTTTCGAGCAGGCTGTACCGCGAGGAGACGACGAGGACGGTCGCGACAACGAGGAGGAGAGCGTACGCCGGAAGCCGCCCGAGGCCGGGGACGACCGCCGAGAGGAAACTGGCCGCCGCGACCCCGACCGAGCCGGCAATGATCGTCTGGGGAACGACGACGATGAGCAGCGTCACCCACTGCGCCCAGTGATTTGGTCCCGGTAAGTCGCCGTACCCCTCGACGGGGTTGCGTCCGACGCCGTAGTTGTACCTGACGCCGAGCTCCCAGCCGCCGTATTTCACGAGGAACACCGCCGCCGCGATCCAGATGGCGAAAACGCCGTAGAGCCCGCTGAGCGTCGGTGCGAGCACGATATGGCTCGATCCGATCGCGGTCAGCGCCCACAGCAACGAGGGCCCGAAGTGGTTCCGGAAGAACCCGCCCCAGCTCTCGGCGGGGTAGTTCAGCTCCTCGCCGACTCGTTCCTCCTCCGTCGTCGCGTCATCGATGCTTGTTGCCATACGCCAGCCGACCGAGCGCCACCACAAGTATCTACTGATCACGACGGCGAAACCACGCTGTGAGGACCGTCCATTCTGCGAGAACGTTCGGGTCGGCCGCCGCGTTCCCGAAGCGACCGACAGAACGAAGTTCCCCGGATCGAAACGCAGGTGTATTGCCACACACGAACCCGATTTCGGTCTTGACACCGAGAACACGATCCGCCACCGGCCCTCTCTCCGCCCGTCGTGTGCGGCCAACCAGTTCACCACACAACCATGACGAAAGTTAGCACGGAGATCGTTCGAACTCTGGAACGTCTCGACGTTGAGTACCTGTTCGGCTATCCCGGTGGGCGGGCCATCGAACTCCTCGAAGCACTCGCCGGATCGGACATCGAGGTCGTCAGGCCTCGCGACGAGCGCGAGGCGAGCGTGATGGCCGAGATGTACGGCCGATTCCATCGGAAACCTGGTGTTCTCACCGGCCAGGGGCCGTGGATCGGCTCCATCGGTGCGATCGGCCAGATGGAAGCCAGGCTCGGCTCGTCGCCGATGGTGGCCATTACCGAGGCCTCAGAGCGCGGCGACTACTCGACGCTCGCGCCCTACCAGCAGGCCCGCGGCGACTATGGAGGGTTCGCGCTCCCGAAGATCCTCGACGGCATCACCAAGGAGTGGTGGTTCCCGCGGACGGCGAACGAGACCCTCCGATCCACGCAGCTCGCGTTCAAACACGCCACCGCCGGCCGGCCGGGCCCGACAGCGGTGATTCTCGACGGCGACGCCGTCACCGCCGAAGTCTCCGAGAACGATGACCCGCCCACGCTCTGGTCGCCCGAAGAACAGACGAAAAACTGGGAATCGAGCCCCACAGCGACCGACGTCGAACGCGCGGCCGACCATCTCGCGAACGCCGACCGCCCAGTCATCATCGCGGGCAACGGCGTTCACGCCGCGGGGGCCTACGACGAACTCGAAGCGGTCGCCGAGACCTACGACGCCGTGGTGACGACCTCGTATCTCGGCAAATCGACCATCGCCGAAACCCACGACCTCGCGGCGGGCGTCATCGGCTCCTTTGGCCACGAGGGCGCGAATCAGGCGGTGAGCGAGGCCGACACGCTGCTCGTGGCCGGCTGCCGGCTGAACCCGATGGACACCAATTGGCAGGCAGCATCGTTCATCCGTCCCGACGAGCAGACCATCCTCCACGCCGATATCGACACCCGGAACGCGGGCTGGGTCTACCCTGCCGACGTCGGGCTGATCGGCGACGCGAAGCACAGTCTGAACGCGCTCGGAGAGGCCGCCGCGGCGTTCGCGCCAGGCAACGACTGGGCGCGCGACCGGGCCAGCGACGCCCGCGAGTCGTTCCGGGTCCCCGAATGCGAATCGGACGACGAGCCGATCCTGCCCCAGCGCGCGGTCGCGGCGATCGACGGGATCGTGGACGAGGATACCCTCGTGACCGCGGACTCGGGCAACAACCGGTTTTGGTTGCTCAACTACCTCCAAACGCCCGCCCGGCGGACCTACTTCGGCAGCGGCGGCGTCGGCGGAATGGGGTGGGCCGGCCCCGCAGCGGTCTCGGCGGCGATCACCACCGACAGGGACGTGGTCTCGGTCGCGGGCGACGGCGGCTTCACGATGACGATGACCTGCGTCGAGACCGCGGTCGAGTACGGCGTCGCGCCGACGTTCGTGGTGCTCAACGACACCAGTTTGGGGATGGTGCGCCAGATGGACGACGAGATTCCTGGCGTCGACTTCCACGACACCGACTTCGTTCAGGTCGCCGAGGGGTTCGGGGCCGAGGGACTCCGCGTCCGCTCGCCCGATGACCTCGCGGATCGGCTCAAGGAGGCAAAGGCGGCCGACGTGCCCACCGTGGTCGATGTCCGGATCGACCGCGACGAGGAGATGGTCGACGCGCTCCAGTCGTCCTTTTACGAAGAGGTCGGCGGGCTCCACGAGTAGCCGAGGGCCTCACCCGCTTCACCGGAACAGCACAACCTTTTTGCCGATTTCCGCCGATTCCCGAATCGATGGCAACCAACGAAACCGTCCTCGTGACTGGTGGCACCGGGTTCATCGGCTCCTACGTCGCGAAGGACCTCATCGACGCCGGCCACGACGTGGTCGCGTACGACCTCTCGACCGACGATCGAATTCTCTCGAAGCTCGGCGTTGCGGACGACGTCACGATCCGGCGCGGTGACGTGAGCGAGGCGACGGACGTCGTGAACGCGGTCGCCGAGACCGGTGCGACCCACATCGTCCATCTCGCGGCGCTGTTGACGAACACCGCCGAGTCGAACCCCCGCGCCGCCCTCGACGTCAACGTCCAGGGGACGAGCAACGTCTTCGAGGCGGCGCGCACTCTCGACGATCAGATCGAGCGCGTCGCGTGGGCGTCTTCGGCGGCGATCTACGCCCCGCCGCACAACTACGACGACGGCGGCGACTGGTGGGTCACCGAGGACGATCTCGTCTATCCCGATACGCTCTACGGCGCGACGAAGGGGTACAACGAACACCAGGCGCGCGTCTACAACGAGGAGTACGGCGTCGACCACGTCGCCATCCGGCCGACCGTCGCATACGGTCCCTACCGCGAGACCGGCGGGTCGGCCTTTCTCGCGAACATCATCGAGAAACCCGCGCTCGGTGACTCCTTCTCCGTGGAGTACGGCGACCAGGAGATCGACTGGCAGCACGTCGAGGACATCGCCCAGGCGTTCCGCCTCGCGGCGTTCACTTCCGAAGACGACCTCTCCCAGCGGATCTACAACGTCCGCGGCGAACTCGCATCCATCCAGGAAGCCGCCGACACCGTTCGGGGGATCGTCCCCGACGCCGACCTCGAAGTGAGCGGCGAGGGCGAGCTGCCGTGGACCCAACGCCTCGACATGACCGCGTTCCAGGAGGACACGGGCTACGAGGTACAGTACGACCTCGAAGCCGGCTTCCGGAAGTACATCGACGTGCTCCGCGAGGAGAACGGACTCGACCCGCTCTGATCGCGTTCGGTTCGTTTCACAGCAAACAGACTAAAACCTCAGTCGGTCGTCTGGCTGTACTCGTCGACCCACTCGTTCAGGGTGATCCCCATCGCGGACTGGGTGATGGCGTTCGACGACGCCGAGTTGGCGCTTTTGAGGAGTTCGGCCTCCAGCGTGCGTTTCGGTACTTCCCCAAGGAAGTGGGGGATCGCGCGCTGCACAGTAAGGGGAACGCCGACCTCGTGGGCGAGCGCGTAGCCCGAGAGCGAGTGTGGGATCTCCTCGGAGGCGTAGCGTTCACGGTCGGTCCCCGAGAGGCGTTCGGCGTCGACGTGATCGACGTACTCGTAGCACTTCCCGACGTCGTGGAGCAGGCAGGCCGCGACGAGGACGTCGACATCGGGATCGGCGTCGTGGAACTCGCGCTGGACCCGTGCCGATTCGAGCGCGATCTTCGTCACACCGCGGACGTGCTCGACGTTCGTGATCTCGTGGATGTTCCACGCGTACGGGATGTCTTCGATGTCCTGCCAGCCGCCACGGTCGAGCCCGAGCGTCCACGCCTCGACGACCGCTTCCCTGAGGTCGGCGCTCTCGATCCGATCGAGTTCGGGGTAGGCCTCCCGGACCTGGTTCTCGTAGTCCGGTGTCCCCATCTCAGTACCCCTCGACGTCCTCGGTCTCGTTCTTCCAGACTTTCTCCTCGCCGATGAAGCGGGGGCGGCGTTCGACGTCGAGGAAGTTGTTGACGTCCTCACGGGCCTCCGCAGCCACCTCTCGAGTCGGATCGTAATCCCGGCTGCCCTCGCTGCCGAGGGCCTCGTGGAGATCGTCGAGCGTCTCGAAGTACAGCTCCGCGACCCCGTCGAACTCGGCGTTTTCGGGGTCGGTGGGGTACACAGTTTGATAGCGGACGACACCCTCGATGTCCTTCGCGAGCGGGGAGTGATTGCCCTCCCAGTACTCGCGGAACTCCTCGTGACTCATTCCTTCCTGTCGAACGAGAAACGCCGAGTGCTTGTAGAGCCCGTCGGTCTCGCCGTCCACTTCGTCCTTCCAGACCTTCTCTTCGCCGATGAATCGGGGGCGGCGTTCGACGTCGAGGAAGTTGTTGACGTCCTCACGGGCCTCCGCAGCCACCTCCCGAGTCGGATCGTAATCCCGACTGCCTTCGCTGCCGAGCGCCTCGTGGAGATCGTCGAGTGTCTCGAAGTACAGCTCCGCGAGTCCATCGAATTCGGCGTTTTCGGGGTCGTTTGGATAGACGGTCTGATAACGGACGACACCCTCGATGTCCTTCGCGAGCGGAGAATGGTTTCCCTCCCAGTACTCGCGAAACTCCTCGTGACTCATCCCCTCCTGCCGGACCAGCAACGCGACGTGCTTGAACATCTCATCCGGGCGTTCGGCGGCTCGTGTGATAAAATCACCGGGGTCGGTCGAATCCTGGAGCGGCCGACCGTTCAGTCGTCCGGCTCGATCCGCTCGGCTTTGCCGAGGTGGTGGGATTTATGTACGATCTGGCGAACCATCCAGACGAACGATGTACGAACGAAGCTTCATGGAGGGAACGCGGGGAACTCAAGCTGTGGACTGGGAGGAGCGCATCGACGTCAAGCGCATGCGCGAGGAGCGCTACGAGAAGGCCCTGGAACGACTCCAGGACTCGGAGCTCGGCTCGATGCTCCTGGTCTCGGACCCCAACATCCGGTACGTCACCGGACTCGCGATGACTGGCGGAAGCGGGGCGGACCACTACACGCTGCTCACCGAGAACGGTGACGTGGTCCACTGGGACACCGCGGATCACGCCTCGAACCAGCGATTCAACTGCCCGTGGCTCGACGACATCCGGTACGCTGCCCCTGGTCTCGGGAACGTCCCGCGCGCGTCGGGCCGCGACTCCGCGCGCGGCTTCCTGACCCAGAAGATGGCGAGTCTCGTCGAGGAGGCGATGGCGGAGTACGGCGTCGCCAAGGAACCGATGGGGCTCGACGTCGGGAGCACAGGACTAGTCGACGCCTTCGAGTCGGACGGCGTCGACGTTCGGACGAAGGAGTGCGTCGACCTGATGCACGACGCACGAAAGATCAAGACCAAAGACGAGATCGAGTGTCTCCGAATGGTCGCGGCGATCTGCGAGGCGGGGTTCCAGAAGATCACCGAATCCGCCCGGCCAGGCAAGCGCGAATCCGAGGTCTGGGGCGACGCGGTGGGCGAACTCTGGCGACACGGCGCGATGGCCCAGGGCGGGTACGTCACCAGCGGGCCGAACACGTGGCCGAAACACCAAGCGAACACCACCGACCGGATGATGCGACCGGGCGACATCGTCTACGCCGACTTCTACAACATCGGCTATCTGGGGTATCGGTCCTGCTACTACCGCACGTTCTCGATGGGTGAACCCACGCAGGCCCAGCAAGACGCCTACGAGACCGCCCGCGACAACCTCTACGACGTCCTCGAACGCATCGAGCCAGGCGCGACCACCGACGAGATCGCGCAGGGGTTCCCGGACATGGAAGGCGAGCACGCCGACTGGTACGACGCCGACGAGCACTGGCAGATGACGACGAATCACTGGGCGCACGGCCTCGGCCTTCAGCTCTACGAGGTCCCGCTGATCTGGCGGGGGCTCTCGCCGGAGCACCCGATCGAGATCGAGGAGGGGATGACGATGGCGGTCGAGACGATGGAGCCGGCCGATCGTCAGGGCGTCCGGGTCGAGGAGATGGTCGTCGTCCGCGAGAACGGCGTCGAAATCTTGAGTCAATGGCCAGTCGAGGAGATCACCCGAATCGACTACTGAGAAGAAACACGGAATCCACTTCGAGTGATCCGCTGCAGAATCCGCAGTCGAGAACTGGTGCGTCTGGACGATCCCGATGCAAATGAGAGACCGCAGGCCACACCCTCCCCAACCGACTGCGCTCCTCGCTCGCTTCGCTCGCTGTGGTGCTCATCCCTCGTGCGAGTCGCGCGTCTTCGACGCGCTCACGGGTCGCTTTCGCTCCCCGTTCACGTCCGCGGCCCTCTCTTCGGTCGCGCCGCGCTCCGCTCCCACGCGCCACCGCGCCTCAATGTGAGGAAAGCTCCACCGACAGCATAGAAACGTTTAGCAGGCTGCGCCCGCCATTGACGACAAATGCAACTCGGTACCGGACTGTTCACCGGCCAGCGCCGCCCCGACGACGACCGATCGATGAGCGAGCTCTACGACGAGATGCTCACGCTCGGGCGCGCGATCGACGACGCCGGACTCGACAGCGCGTGGGTCTCCGAGCACCACTTCGCCGAGGACGGCTATCTCTCGGGGACGATGCCCGTTCTCGGGGCGCTCGCGGCCGCCACCTCCGACATCGAGATCGGGACGTGCATCGCGCTCGCGCCGCTCTATGATGGCGTCCGTCTCGCCGAGGACGCCGCGACGGTCGACCTCCTTTCCGATGAGCGGCTCACACTCGGTCTCGCGATCGGGTCGAACCCCGACGAGTTCGAGCAGTTCGGCGTTCCGATCGAGGAGCGCGCCGAGCGGCTTGCGGACCAAGTGAACCTTCTCCGGGCGGCGTGGTCCGACGGTCCACTCGATTACGACGCCGAGTTCCACGACGTCGCGCCCGACGTCACCGTGACCCCGAAACCCGATCGTGAGGTTCCGCTGATGCTCGGCGGCGCGGCGAAGCCGGCTGTCAGGCGGGCCGCCCGGACCGCCGACGCGTGGTGTGCGCCCTCGAAGCTCTCGCTCACCGGGCTGGAAAAGCGCGTCGAGGACATTCGTGATGTTCGCGCCGAGGAGGACATCGACGGCGAGTTCACAGTCTATGCGCTCCAGCACGGCTGGGTCGGCGACTCGCGCGAAGAGGCGTGGGAGACGATGAAACCAGGCTACTTCTACATACAGCGCCGCTACGCCGAGATCTTCTCGGGCGAGCCGGTCGATGAGCTCCCCGACGAACGCAAACAGGAATTGAAAGACCAGGCGATCTTCGGCACGCCCGACCAGGTCGCCGACGAGCTCGACCGCTACCGCGAGGCCGCTGGCGACGACGTTCACTGCGTGTTCCGTACGTACCACCCGGGTGTCGGCACCGACGCGATGGCCGAGTGTATCGAGCGACTCGGCACCGAAGTCGCACCGAAACTCCGCTGAGACAAGGTCGTCGGCGGTCGTGCGGCGTTACTCGGGTCGGCCGCCCTCCTCGTTCGAGGCGTACCGGAGGTGGATGTGGATCTCGTCGATCGCGGCGAGCAGTTTGTCGGGCAGCTCCTCTCGGAGGAGGTCGCCTTTCACCCGATTCGCGGGACCGGAGATGCTGATCGCGCCCACCGGATAGCCGTCGGCGTCGCGGATCGGCGCGCCGACCGCGTTCAGCCCCGTGATCGACTCCCCACGATTGAACGCGTAGCCGCGCTCGTCGATCCCGTCGAGTTCGCCGAGCAGCTCGTCGCGCTCGGTGATCGTGTGCTCGGTCTGTTCGGGGAGGCCACAGTGATCGAGAACGTCCCGAACTTCTTCATCGGGGAGCTGTGAGAGGATCGCCTTCCCGGCGGCGAGCTGGTGGAGATATCGTCGCTGGCCGACCCGTGCGGAGGTTTCGAGCGGGTTGTCGCCGTAGGACTTGTAGAGGTGGACGCTGAAACGGCCGTCCTTCGCGACCAGCCAGACCTTCTCGTCGGTCTCGGACGCCAACCGATCGACGAGCGGGCGGGCGGCGTGATAGAAGTCGATCCGGTCGCGCGCGCGCATCCCGAAATCGAGCAACCGGAGTCCGAGGTGGTACTCGCCGTCCGTCCGACGGACGAGGTCGTTGTCTTCGAGGGTCAGGAGGTGGCGATGGATGGTGCTTCGGGCCATCTCGAACTCGTCGGCGAGTCCCGCGAGACTCAGCCGTCCGTTGGCCTTCAGGAGTTCGAGGATCCGGATGGAGGTTTCGGTGGTGGTTACCGGACGATTCGACCGTTCGTTGCCGGACATGCCGAGGGGTATGTAGCTGCCCGTATTGGGCTTTGTGGACCACGACGATGCGAGACACCCCAACCGAACCGCAGCCGCGAAACGGGGGCGCGATGGCGTCAGTCGGCCGCTTCAGCCGTCCCGGTCCGACCGCTTCCCTCGACCCAGCGAACGAGGCCGACGAACGGGATCCCGGTGAGGAGCGCGAGTCCCGCGATCGCCATCGTCGAAAGCGAGAGCCCGGCGAAGTCGACGATCGACGAGTAAAACGAGAACAGGAGGAAGAGCGGGAACACCGTGCCGATCGCGTACCGCCACGGGGTGGCGAGCGCTCGTGCGATCGATCCCGCACCCTTCGTGAACTCCGCAACAGCCTCGTCGCCGAGCACCCACGCGGCGTAGATCATGAATCCGATCAGTCCGAGGGTCATGAGCTGACTCACGAGCGGGCCGGCGACGAACGCGAAAATCCCTCCGTTGAACGCGTTGATCGCGCCGGTTCCGAGGACGAGCACGAACAGACCGAGGGTGACCGGCGTGCGGTCGTACCCGAACTCGTCGACGACGTACGACACCGGGATCTCGAGCATGCTGATCGAACTCGACAGCGCCGCGAACAACACCACGAGGAAGAACGTCGCGCCGATGAACCGTCCCGCGGGAAGCTCGGCGAACGCCCCGGCGATACTCACGAACAGCGCGCCCGTCCCGCCGCCGGTCGGCCCGCCGACGACCGAGAACAGCAGCGGGAACACCACGAGACCGGCGAGCACGCCGATCCCGAGGTTCAAGACTGCGATGATCGAGCCGTCGGCCGGGAGCGAGCGATCCTCGCCGAGATACGACGCGTAGGTCAGCATCGTTCCACCGCCGATCGAGAGCGTGAACAGCGCCTGACCGGCCGCCGCGCCGAGCACCGCCACGAAGTTGTCGGCGAGATACCCGCCGTCAAAGGAGAGGAAGAAGTCGTAGCCCGCGGCTGCGTTCGGCTGCTGGAACGCCCACACCGCGAGGGCGGCCAGCAACACCACGACCGCGGGCATCATGACCTTCGTGGTGGCCTCGATCCCCTTGCGGATGCCGGCGATGACGACCAGTGCGGTCAAGACGAGAAAGACCACCTGAAAGCCGAACGCCTGGAGACCGAAGTCGATACTGCTGAAGTGGGCTTCGGGCTGGGCGAAGTACGCGCCGGTGAAACTCTCGAGGAAGTACCGGAGCACCCAGCCGCCGACGACGCTGTAAAACGAAACCAGCACGAGCGAGGTCACGATACAGAGCCCGCCGAGCGCGGTCCAGCCACGGCCACCGCGGAGCGACTCGAACGCACCGACCGGGTTGCGGTTCGCACGCCGGCCGATCACGAACGCCGCGAGGAGGCCGGGAACGCCGACGCCGAGCACGATGAACAGATACGTAACCAGAAACGCGCTCCCGCCGTTTTCGGCCGTCATCCACGGAAATCGCCAGATGTTACCGAGTCCCACGGCACTGCCGACTGCCGCGAGAATGAAGCCGACCCGCGTTGCCCAGGTGTCGCGTGTCATGTTACCCCAAGCGAGAGGTACTGCCATCAAAAGCCTTCCCGTTTCCCGGTACAGCCGAGACCGTGTTTTCCGTCAGCAACGTGTTGGCGGCTCGATGTACGGTCGTGGATCGATCACTCGTCTGCGGGTATGGATAAAGACGGCTGAAGCTGGCAGCCCGTCCGTTCACTTCTCGGCCGATTCGAACGTCGGCCACGCCGCCTCGACCCGGCGGCCGCCGACGAACGACTGATCTGGGTCGTAGCGTTCCTCGTAGGTGTCGTGGTACTCCATCAGCTGAAACAGGGTCCCGGTAGGGTTGCGCGGCGAGACGAACAGTTCGGTGTAAACCTCGTGTTCCGCCCGATCGACCACGGTGACGCCGGCGTCGGTCAGCGCCGCGGCCACGGCGTCGATGTCGGCGACTTCGCACGTGACGTGATGCAGGCCGGGCCCGTTCGCATCGAGGAACTCCTCCAGAAAGCTTCCCTCGGCGAGCGGCGTGATGAGTTCGAGTCGCGAGGCGTCGCCGAGGATGTAGCCGACCCACCGGAACTCCTCGCCCGGACCGGTGTCGTCGACGTACTTCTCCGCGCCGAGCGCGTGGAGGACGGCCTCGGCCGCTTCGAACTCCTCGACCGCGATCCCAATGTGATCGATCCGGATCGGGGTCTCGTGGGTCATCGATTCACCCGCCTCTCCCCGTTCGCGTGCTCAGTAGTGCGGTTCGCGGCTCGGGATCGCCCGGCTGGATCGTGCGACAGTTCGTCCGTCTGGGGTCGTGGTTCGGTCGTCATTGGTGTCGAATTGGATCTGGCAGTCGATGTGCTATTCGATCGCTCCCACGCCGAGGTGGCGATCGAGGAGCTCGTCGTCGTCTCGCACCGCCGCAGCGGGACCGCTGTGGACGATCTCGCCGTGGGCGAGGATATGCGCGTGGTCCGCGACGTCGAGCGCAACCGGGATGTTCTGCTCGACCAGCAGGACGGTGATCCCGTCGTCGTTCAACTCCCGGATGATGGCCTCGATCTCCCGGACGATGAAGGGTGCGAGCCCCTCGGTGGGTTCGTCGAGCAACAGGAGATCGGGATCGGCGACGAGTGCCCGTGCGATCGCGAGCATCTGCTGCTCACCGCCCGAGAGCACCGAGCCGTAACTCCCCTCACGCTCTCGGAGGTTCTCGAATCGGTCGAGTACCGCGTCGACTGAGGGACCACCCTCGGTCGGCACGCCGTGCTGCCCCATCTCGATGTTCTCCCGTACGGTGAGTCCGGGGAAAACCCGCCGATCTTCCGGGACGAACGTGATTCCTTTCCGAACTGTGTTCTCGGTCGCGAGCCCCGTGATCTCCTCGCCGTCGAAGGTGATCCGGCCGCTCGTGGGACTGAGGTTGCCGACGATCGACCGGAGCGTCGTGGTCTTGCCGACCCCGTTGCGACCCACCAGCGCGACCACCGACCCGCGGTCGACGTCGAAGCTCACGCCCTGGAGCACCTCGGTCAGCCCGTAGCCCGCGTGGACGTCCTCGACCGCAAGCAGCGGGTCGCTCACTGACGGACACCCCCGAGATACGCGTCGCGCACGTCGTCGTCCCCGGCGATCGATTCCGGCGATCCCTCCGCGAGCACCTCGCCGCGGGTGAGGACCGTGATCCGATCCGAGACTCGCATCACGAGGTCGATGTCGTGCTCGATCAGGAGCAAACTTCGATCGGCGAGCACGTCCTCGATCAGGTCCATCGTCGCCCGGGTCTCCTCGCTGCTCATCCCGGCGGTGGGTTCGTCCAGCAGCACGAGGTCGGGATCGGTCGCGAGCACGATCCCGATCTCCAGCCGGCGCTGGTCGCCGTACGCGAGCGTCTCGGCGCGCTCGTCGGCGTGGCTCGCGAGGCCGATCCGGTCGAGCACCTCGTCGGTGTGTGCGGCAACGTCCCCGAACGAGTTCTTGTCACGGAACATCGCGTCGCGGCCGGAGATATCGTCGTCGAAAATCGACTGAGCCGCGAGTCGGACGTTCTCTCGGACCGCGAGGCCGCCGAAGACGTTCGTGATCTGGAACGATCGGCCGAGCCCGCGCCGCACCCGATCGTGGGAAGGAAGGTTTGTGATGTCTTCGCCGCGGAACCACACCGTGCCCTCGGTGGGCGAAAGCGCGCCGGTGATGCAGTTGAACAGCGTGGTCTTGCCCGCACCGTTCGGCCCGATGACGCTCCGGAACTCGCCGGCCTCCACTGTCAAATCGACGCGATCAACCGCGGTCAGTTCGCCGAAGCGCTTCGTGATCCCCTCGGTTTCGAGCACGGCATCAGTCATCCGGGCTCACCTCCGTATCGTCGAGCCCGGCGGGTGGGTCACCCTCCTGGCTATCCCGCCACCGCGCCACGAGCGACGGGATCGAGACCAGGCCACGGGGGACGAACAGCACGAACAGCACGAACACCGCCCCGATCACCATGCGCCACTGCTCGGTGTAGGTCGCGAGAACGTCTTCGGCACCGATGAACACCCCGGCACCGATCATCGGTCCGAACAGGGTTCCCATCCCCCCGAGCAGCGTCATCACGATAACCTCGCCGGAGTTGATCCAGTAGAGTGTCTGATCCGGCGAGATCACGAACGTGTCGGGGTTCACCGCGAGCAGCCCGCCGGCGAGCCCCGCGAGCGCGCCGCTGATGACGAACGCGCGGCGCTTGTATTTCGTGACGTCGTACCCGATGAACTCCGTTCGCTCCTCGCTCTCGCTGATCGACTGGAGCACGCTGCCGAAGGGTGCGTTCATGAACCGCCGTGCGAACAGCAGCGCGGCGACCGCGAGGACGAGCGCGAGGTAGTAGAACACCGCCGCCGGTGTGATCGTCAACCCCGCGAGCGTGAACTCGACTTCGGAGATCGGGGCTCCGACACCACCGATCCCGAGGAACGCGTCGAACCCGAGCAGCCCGTCGCTCCCGCCGGTCCAGTCGAGCTTGAACACCGCGTTGTAGAACAACTGAGCGAACGCGAGCGTGATCATCGCGAAGTACACCCCCGACACCCGGATCGAGAGGTTACCGACGACCCACGCCACGACCGCACAGATCGCCATCGCACCGACGAGCGCGATCAGGAAGGAGGGTGCGAGGTGGAGCAGGACGAGCGCCGCAACGTACGCACCGATGCCGTAGAACATGGTGTGGCCGAGCGAGACGAGTCCGGCATAGCCCATCACGAAGTCGAGACTGAGCGCGAAGATCGCCCAGATGAAGATCTCGTTCAGCAGCGTCACGTAGTAGTCGTTGCCGGTCGCCAGCAGCACGATCGGAATCACCGCGAGTAGCGCCACCACCGCGATTCCGAGCCGTTCGCGGGTCTCCCGCGCGAACACCCCGCCGTGCGCTCCGATCAGGAGCTCGCCTTCGTCCGACTCGGTGGTCTGCCACTCGGGGTTGCCGAACAGTCCCTGGGGCTTCAGGAGGAGCACACCGATCATCAACAGGAAGATCGTCAGTCCTTCGAGCACGGGAACGTACGTCCGGGTCATCGTCTGGATGACGCCGACGAGGAGCCCGCCGAAGACCGCCCCGCGGAAGCTCCCGAGGCCGCCCAGTACGACGATGATGAACGCGGGAATGATGACGCCGTTGCCCATCCCTGGGTTGACGTTCTGATATCCCCCAAGAACGATCCCGCCGACCGCGGCGAGCGCGGCCCCGAAGCCGAAGACGAGGGTGTAGTACCGATCGATGTCGATACCGAGGTTTCGCACCATCTCGCGGTCCTGCGAGCCCGCCCGCACGATCGTCCCGTACGTGGTTCGATTCAGGACGAGCCACGTCCCGATCGCGAGCACGGCTCCCACGAGGATCATGAAGTAGTTGTACACCGAGAGCCGAACGCCGAAGACGGCGATCGACTGGTTGAGGACGTCGGGGACGGTGAGCTGGTGCTGGGAGGTGCCCCAGACGAGTTGAATGAGGTCACTGATGATGAGCACCAGCCCGAACGTGAGGAGGATGTGATAGAGGGGGTCCCGGCCGTACAGCGGTCGGACGGTGAACCGTTCGATGGCCGCACCGATCACGCCCACGAGTAGTGGCGCGACCACGAGCGCGACCCAGAAGCCGGTCGCGCCGAGCGGGGTGACGATGCTGAGTGCGAAGTACGCCCCCAGCGCGAACAGCTCGCCGTGCGAGAAGTTGATGACGTCCATCACGCCGAAGATGATCGACAGCCCCGCCGCCAGCAGGACGTACACCATCCCGAGGGTGACGCCGTTCACGAGCTGTTCGACGAAGGCGGATACGGATACCATGAGGGTTCAGTTCAGGCTACAGCCGAGCTCCGAGGCCGGCGGCAGCGCTGCCTCGCCCTCGGTCTTGTCGATGAGCTCCACGTCGGCCATGTCGCCGTCGCCTTCGACCAGCTCGCCCATCCACGTCGGGTTGGTGGCCTGGTGGTCGGACTCTCTGAGCGTGACGTCGCCAAGGACGGTCGTGAAGGTCCCACCCGAGAGGGCGTCTCTGACGTCGGCCGGATCCGTGCTGCCGGCTTGCTGAATCCCACGGGCGATGAGCCGGACGGAGTCGTAGCCGACCCGGGCGAAGTTGCCCGGTGGTCCGTCGTTCGCGCTCTGAAATGCCTCGACGAACTGCTGGTTGTCACCGAGATCGACCGACGGGTCGTACCGTACGCCACCGTACGTCCCGACGGCGTTGCTGCCGGTCGCGGCGCGCACGCTCTGGAAGCTCATCGTCGGCCCGACGAGGTTCACCTGGTCGGTGAGCCCCTGATCGGCGGCCTGGTTCACGAAGTTGACGAGATCGCCGCCGGTCATGCCGAGCACCGCGACCTCGGCGTTCGAGTTGGAGATCTGGCTGATGAAGGAGCCGTAGTTCGACGAGCCGAGCTGTGATTTCGTGAGCCCTGCCTCCTGATAGCTGTCGTTCGCCGACTCCATCCGAGAGCTGACGCGGTTGTACACCGACTGGCCGTAGGCGTAGTCCGCGATGTGAAACCAGACGTTCGTGCCGAGGTTGTTGACCGAGTATCCCGAGATCGCCTCCGCGATCTGGGCGGTGTTGGTCTCACACCGGAACACCCACTCGTTGCAGTTCTCGCCGGTGATCGGAACGGCGGCCCCGCCAGGGAAGTAGACGAACTCCTCGCTCGCGGCGAACTCGTTGAGCGAGAGCGCGACCGAACTGCTGATCGCGCCGAAGAGGTACTCGGCACCCTCCTCCTGAACGAGCCGCTGGGCGTTCCCCTGGGCGGCGCTCGTGGCGGTCTCGGTGTCCGCGTACACCGGCTCGATCTCGACGCCGAACTCGTCGCTCCCGTTGATCTGCTCGACCGCCAGCTCCGCGCCGCTGCGCTGGCCTGGTCCGAGTGAGCTGTACGCCCCCGAAATCGGGTTCAGGATGCCGACGGTCACGCTCCCGAGATCCGCCGACCCGCCGCCACCCGAGCCGCTCCCGTTGCCACCGGTTTCGTTCTCGCCGCTGGCGTCGCTGCTAGTGTTGCCACCGCTGGAGCCTTCGCTGCCGTTCCCGCCTGCCGAGCCACCACTTCCATTGGCGCTCCCCGCGTCGCCGCCAGAGTCGCCGCTATCGTTCGAGTCGTTCCCGCCACCGCCCCCGCTACAGCCGGCAAGCCCCGTGAATCCTGCCGCACCGGCGAGCGCAAGGAAACGGCGGCGTGAGCTAGCGCTCCTCATAGCCGGTGATTTCGACTCCTTGTCCTTGTCTTGCATAGTCACACCGCGGACTGACCCGCACTCCGTAATAAAACCTTCGACTACTATGATCAAATACTGATAGTAAGGACTCGCTGCGTCGGCGCGATCGAGAGGCCGCTACCGTTGTCTGATTGGGGTATGGGTTTGATACAGACGATTCCTGTCGAAAACACCACCTTATGTGACGGAAATAAGTGCCGGCCGCGACCGAGGCGGAGATGCGCTATCCGGTTTTATATACGCCGCGAACGTCGGCCACCGACGTTCCGTCTTCCGCCGTCACGGCCACGTCTACCACGCCGACGTCGCCGCCCTCGCGAACGACGTCCGCCTCGGCGTAGAGATCGCCGGTGCCCGCTTCGAGATAGTCGATCCGCATGTCGATCGTCGGGACGGGTTGGTCGACGAGCGAGACCAGCGCCGCGCCGCCGACGGTGTCGGCGAGCGTGAACGTAACGCCGCCGTGTGCCATCATGCGATCCTGGTTCCACGACAGTTCCTCGCGCATCGCGATGTGGCCTTCAGCGTGGCCGTCCGCCGCCTCGGTCACTTCGACGCCGAGCAGATCGGCGAACGGCATGCCCTCGAAGAATGCCTCGATATCCATCTCGAATCGCCGGTTGGGTGGTCGGCTATTAAAGAATACCGGAGATCCATCCGTCTGCTTAGACACACCGAGCGTGCGCAGTATTTTTGAGAAGACGCCCACTGAGCCGGTCGCATCGAATCTGTACTGACCGAGAATTAAAATTATCTGCATGCCACCCGTCTCTAATCGATATCGCTTCCAGGCTCCCACAGCTAGTACTATGCGTGGGTCGTGGCGAATCTGAGATGGCGATCTATCCACGGTAGCTGCTTTGGATTGGCAAATTTCTGAATCAGTTGAACGGGTGACTACGACTCCGACCGGCACGAGGTCGTTCCTGTTGTGAGCCACGATAACTGAACCGATATAACCGACGGACCGACCGTTAAAACGACTAGATGTGTCGATATCGTGGGAGAAAACAGATATAGTCGCTAATCACTCGATCGAATGACAAGCAATCGTCGTCCCCACATTCGTGGGCATATTTCGAGTGATCTTTTTGTTTTCTCTGGCAATATCACACCAGGTACCTTCGATCCTGTATCGTCGTGGCTCCTGTGATGCTCCCGTTTTTCTGCCGGCCGGGCTCACGTCCACGCCGCGAGTTCGCGCAGCTCTACTGCCGTCTCGGCGATGTCGTCCTGTTCGAGTCGGCCCTCCTCGGTGACGACGGTGACGTGTTCGGCCGGCGTCCGATCGAACGTCGGGTTCGTCACGGTGAGATTGGCGTCACCGTCGTAGACCGCACCTCGGTCTCGCTCCTCGAAGTCCGGCTCCGCCTCCGGATCGGGATCGATCTTGTCGCTCGCGGCGACGACGTACACCGAAACTTCCTCGTGGGAAGCGGCCACCGCGACGGCCCGGGTTCCGACCTTGTTGAGGACGCTGCCGTCGGAGAAGACGGTGTCCGCGCCGACGATCACGGCGTCGACTACACGCTCGCAGAGGAGGTGGGCGGCCGCCGCATCGATCGCGAGCGTCACAGGACAGTCGTCCGCGAGTGCCTCCGCGACGCCGACCCCCTCACAGGCGGGTCGCGACTCACAGACGAGCACTTCCTCGACCGACGCTTGGCGGAGCGCGTTGAGCACCGTCCCTGATCGCGAGAGCGTCAGCACCGTGCCATCGAGCCGTGCGGCCGCCTCGCGTGCGGCCGCCTCGTCGGTCTCGAACGCGCGGTCGATCCCCGCAGTTGCGGCGCGCTCGATCGCTTCGGGAGTTCGGTCGTCGCTCGCCGCGGCCATCGCGCGGTTGATTCGGTTCCCAACGACCGTCATGCTCGACCGCGCTGTGCGGAGGTCCTCGGCGAGGGTCGAAAGCTCGCCCCACGCGTCCTCGCTCTCGGTGGTCGTTCCGAGCACGCCAGCGCGGTCACGGAGCACCTCCAGAGCACGCACCGAGAGCCATGCCGAGCCGTGATCGGTGTCCGCTTTGACTACTTCGACCGTCGGCGCGACGCGCTCGTAGGACGTCCAGAGATCGGGCACCGTCTCGCGCCGCCTGATTTCGGACGGGGCGACCCACTCGACATCGGTCGTCTCGTAATTCGGCTCGACCGCGCGTGACTCGCAGTCGAACAAGTACGGATGAACGGTCCACCGTGTATCGAGGTCGCCGTCCGTCACTGCGAACGAGTCGCCCGCACGAACGAACGACACGGCATCGTCGAGACCCGTCTCCTCCGCGATCTCCTCGCGTGCGGCTCCGTCGGGATCGCTCTCGACGTGGCCCGCGACCGCACCCCACCGACCGGAATACGAGCCGACGGCGTCGCTGCGGTGGAGCAAGAGAACCTCGCCGCGGTTCCGGAGAAAACAGGTGACGACGTGGGTTTCATCCATAGGATCGCTACCGCGCGTTCGGTCTTGAACGTGGCGCGGGGAACTTTGAGCCTGAGGCTCGAACGGGCGCGCATGGTACGGATCGCGATCATCGGCGACACCCACATCCCCTCGCGCGCGGATCGAATCCCGGGGTGGGTCAGGGAGGAAGTCGAGGCGGCCGACCACACCATCCACGTCGGCGACTTCGATTCGGCCGACACGCTCGACGAGGTACGCGACCTCGCTGGCGTGGAACTCACGGCTGTGACCGGAAACATGGACCCACAGTTCGATCTGCCGTCGGTGACGACGGTCGAGCGCGGCGGCGTCGAATTCGTCGTCGCGCATGGCACCGGCGACATCGAGGGGTACGAGGAGCGCGTAGCAGGCATCATCCGCGAGGAGGCAGCCGACGGGCTGACGGTCGGCGTGTCGGGTCATACCCATCAGGTGCTCGACACCGAGGGCGACGGCGTCCGTCTGCTGAACCCGGGCAGCGCGACCGGGGCTGAACCGGCCCAGACGGCGACGATGATGATCGCGACGGTCGAGAACGGTGACCTCGACGTAACTGTTCACGAGCGCTGACGGACCAGCAGTTCCGGGTAGTGCCGACCCGAAGTACGGAAGTGTCCCCCCACCGGAGGCCGGTCATGAACGTCACTCCCGTCCCCGATCTCCCCGAGATCCGCGAGGGCGACGACCTCGCCGCGCTGATCGACGAACGCGCGGATCTCGATTCTGCCGACGTGGTCTGTGTGGCGAGTACGGTGGTCTCGAAGGCTGAAGGCCGGGCGCACGACCTCGACGCGTTCCCGGCGGGCCCACGCGCGACCGAGATCGCCGACCGGCTCGCCGAGATCACGGGCGAGGAGAAGGACCCCCGGTTCGCCCAGGCGGTGCTTGAGGAGAGCACCGATCTCCTGATCGAGGCCCCGTTCCTGCTGACCGAGACCCGGTTCGGCCACGTCGGCGTCAACGCTGGAATCGACCGCTCGAACGTGCCGGGCAGCGATATCCTCCTCTTGCCGAAACGCCCGGACGAGAGTGCCCGCCGGCTCCACGACGCGCTCTCCGTGCCCGTGATCGTGACCGACACCTGTGGCCGGCCGTTCCGCCACGGCCAGCGCGGAGTCGCCATCGGAAAAGCGGGCCTGCCGGCGAGCCACGACTGGCGTGGCGAGCACGACCGCGACGGCCGCGAACTCGGCGTCACGGTGGAGTCGATCGTCGACGAGCTCGCGGCGGCGGCGAACCTCGTGCTTGGCGAGGGGTCGGGCGGCGAGCCGGTCGCCGTAGTCCGGGAGTTCGAGCTCGACGGGTTCGCGGGGAGCGACGAGCTGTTCCGGGACGTCGAGACCGATTTCGTCCGCCAGGCGCTCCGGGAGTGGTCGTATGCGCGCGATTGAACTCACACCCGAACATCCCACCGAGCGACTCGTCGATCTCGGTATCGCGGCCGATCGGGCGGGGTTCGACACGGTGTTCGCGAGCCACCACTACAACAACCGCGATCCGTTCGCCGCACTCGCGCTGCTCGCCGAACGAACGGACGAGATCCGGCTCGGACCCGGTGTCACGAATCCCTACGAGACTCACCCGGTGACGCTCGCTTCGCGGGTGGCGACACTCGACGAGCTCGCCGACGGCCGCGCGGTGTTCGGCGTCGGGCCTGGCGATCCCTCGACCCTCAGAAATCTCGGCCTCGAAGACGAACGTGGGCTCCGATCGGTGCTCGAATCGTTCCAGGTCGCCCGCCGACTCTGGAACGGCGAGCGCGTCGATCACGACGGCACGTTCGTCGCGCGGGACGCCGGCCTGAACTACGACGTCGGCGAGATCCCGGTGTACGTCGGCGGCGAAGGACCACACATGTGTCGGATGGCTGCAAAACACGCCGATGGACTCCTCTTCAACGGGTCACATCCCGATGACCTCGCGTGGGCCGCCGACCGCGTCGCCGAGGGGCTCGACGAACGCCCAGCCGAACATGGAGAATTCGACCTCGCGGCGTACGCGAGCGTCAGCATCGCCGAAGACGCTACGGCGGCCCACGAGGCCGCCCGCCCGCCGGTGGCGTTCATCGCTGCTGGCGCGCCACCGCCCGTCGTCGAGCGTCACGGACTCGATTCCGACCGCGCGGACGCGATCGGCGACGCGATCGCGGCGGGCGATTTCGGTACCGCATTCGACCGGGTGAGCGACGCGATGATCGACGCGTTCTGTATCGCCGGCGAGCCCGGCGCGGTCGAGTCGCGGCTCACCGCAGTCTCAGAGCACGCTGACAGCATCGTGATCGGTGCGCCGCTTGGTCCGGATCCCGAGACGGCTATTCGCCTTGCTGGGGCGGCGTGCGACCGAAGTTCTTGGGGATGATCCCCGAGACGAGTGCGCCGGCGGTGAGATAGCCGAACACGCCGACCGCGAACAGCACGAAGATCGCACCGAACAGCAACAGGATCGCCGACAGCGGATCGCCGAGCGCGACCTGTGAAAACTTGTCTACGAGTTCGGGGATGTTGCCGAGCAATCGTGTGACGATGTTCGCCATACGCCCCGTCGGATGGGGAGGTACTTGTGCGTATCCGTCCACCACAGTCAAGCCGTCGGCGCGCTCACTGGGCGTATGGTCGATGACACCGAACCGAGCGACGTCGCGGAAGCCGACCCGCCCGGCGGTGATGGGGAAGCCCTCCAGTCGACGTACGCGTGGTCACCGGACGCGTCCTGCGGCGAGTGTGGTGCGACAATCGCGGCGCGCTGGCGTGACGGTGAGAACCTGGTCTGCGACGCGTGCAAGTCGTGGTGACGACCGATCCGGACGGTTCGGCTTGGATGATGGACGGTTCGACCATTCGCGCCCGACTCGTGTGACAGCCATGTCGAGAGTAGTCGGCGTTCACGAGTACACTCTCGACGACATCGGTCCTGTGGCGTTCAAGCGCGTAGAGCGGTGAGCACGCTCCGAGCAGCGAAACTCGATTGCTACCGCTCGTCCTTCCAGATCAGCCCCTCGAACCCCGATCGCATCACGGTGGTCCCGTCCTCGTCGTGACAATCTACCGAACACGCGAGCTCGTAGCGGTCGTCACGCTCGGTGACTGTTGTGACTGTCACCTCGCAGGTGATCGTCTCGTCGGTGTAGACCGGTTTGCGGAACTCGAACTCCATCGTCCGCGCGAGGACACCGAGATCGCCGCCGATCTTGGTCGGAAGCGTCGCAGTGAGCAGCCCCTGGACGACGAGTCGTCCCTCGTCGTCGGGTTCGGTGTGGATCGCCTGGCGATCGCCGGAGACCTCGCCGAAGCGCTCGACGTCCTCGTGGGTGAACGTCCGCTCGAACGTGTGGACGTCACCTTCCTCGGGTCGCGCTGTCGCTGTCATCGACCGGCATAAATCCCGCGCCGTGATATACTATCGGTCGAGACCGGACTGATTCCCCAGTCGTTCCGGTGTCGAAACGACAGCCAGTGTAAAGCTTCTTTTACAGCAAGGTTCTCCCTCTCTGTATCGATCATGTCACGGTCGAACTCGTCCGGGCGAGACAGACTCTCGAAACGGCGTCGGTACCGACGGCTGAGCTTCGGCTGTGCGATCGCTGGAACGCTGGGGTTCGTCGCCGCAGCCAACGTCGGCTATCCGTTGGTCGGCGTCGGACTGTACTGGCTCGGATTTCTCGCGTTCGTCGGCGTCTGGCGTGGCACCGCCGTGACGCTGTTCGACGAGCGCGATACAGCACACGAGCGGCGGGCGAGCCACATCACGCTCACTGTGATCGCCGTCACGGGGATCGCTGGCTGGCCGGCGTTGCTGGTGCTCGAAGAAACGGGCTACTACACGATCCCGCCGGTGCTCGAAGGAGCGTTGTTCGGCTACTCGGCACTGTTCGGGTTGTTCGGGATCGCCTATCTCTGGGTCCGGTACCGACCATGAAAAACGACATCCGCCAACGGCGCAACGTCGATGATCTGAGCCAGGCCGATCTCGCGGCGGCGGTCGGCGTCAGCCGCCAGACGATCAACGCCATCGAGCGCGAGCGCTACGACCCCTCGATCGAGTTGGCGTTCGAACTCGCTTGTCACTTCGACTGTCGGATCGAGGACCTCTTCGATCCCGAACTCGACGGTAGCGAACAGTAACGTCCCACCCGTCGTCGTGTTCTCTTGACGATGGTTGTCTCCCACCGACAGATTCAAGTGGGTGTGTAAAACATGCTTTACTGTAAAGTATGCTTTACGGAAAGCCCATTTGACACAGAGCCATGCCACGACAGACTCACTTCGACACGACACGCGACGACCGTCCCCGACGCCCACACCGACCATGACGGCCGAGTGTACCACCGAGAGGTCTCGAACGGAGGGGACGATGAGCGATCCCGCCATCGTCGCCAAGGGGCTCACGAAGCGGTACGGCGACGACCCCGCAGTCGAGGAGCTGTCGCTCACGATCCCTTCGGGAACCGTCTACGGCTTTCTCGGCCCGAACGGGGCCGGCAAGACCACTACGATGCGGCTGTTGACGACGCTCACCGAGCCGACCGCGGGGACGGCCACGGTGGCCGGTGTGCCGATCACCGATCGACCAGCGCTCACCGAGCGGATCGGCTATCTCCCGGCGGAGCCGCCGGTGTTCGACGAGCTCACGGGGTGGGAGCAGCTCAGACACGTCGCCAGACTCCACGGAATCCCCGACCAGCAAGCCGACGAACGGATCGAGGAGTTACTGGATCGGTTCGACCTACTCACAGACGCCGACCGGCGGATCGAGGGCTATTCGACGGGGATGACAAAGAAGGTCGGCATCATCGCCACGCTGCTCCACGATCCGGCGGTCGTGTTGCTCGACGAACCCACATCGGGGCTCGATCCGCGGGCCGCCCGCACGGTCAGAGAGACGATCGCCGACCTCGTCACCCGGGAGATGACGGTGTTCCTCTCGACGCACGTCCTGTCGGTGGTCGACGAGCTCGCCGACACGGTCGGCGTGATCGACGACGGCCAGCTCGTCGCCGAGGGACCGCCCGACGAGCTGAAAGCCCGAGCTCAGAAGGGAGCGGCGTCGGATCTCGAAGCCGCGTTCCTCGACATCACCGCTGCGGACGGTGCGGACGCCGACGGCACCGACGAGAGGGCCACCGCGACTGGAACCACGGATGACTGAGGAGTCGTCGCCGGCGCGTGAGCGTCGCCAGGATGTGGAGACGAGCACCGCCGAACCGCCGGCCACCGCCAGCGGTCGGCATGCTGACGGTCTCTCGACCCTGACCGCTGGCGTCGAACTCGCTCGGATCGAGCTGCGGCGCGGCTATCGCTGGCTCCGGGGTCAGGATTTCTGGCTCTTGTACATGGCGGTGTCGGCACTCGGTCTCCTGTTCGGGAGCTGGGTGGCGTTCGACACTACCCGCAGTATCGGGACGGCCCTGGTCGCTGGCGAGTCGCCACCGCTATCGCTGGCGACGGTCGGGATCGCGTGGAGCGTTCTCTGGCTGTTTCTGACCGCCACTCTCGCCGTCGACGCTCTCGGATCGAACGGCGGCCTCGCCAACGACGGTCACTACCTCACGATCAGACCGGCGGTCGATGTCGTCGTCGGGAAGCTCCTCGCCGCAGCGGCCAAGTTCGCGGTACTCGTGTTCGTTCTCCCGCTCGCAGCCACGCTCGGTCTGGCCGTCGGTACCGGCACCCCGCTCCCGCTCGTCGGTGGGTTCGCCGCCACCGCCGTCGCCATTGTGACCGCGACCGCAGCCGGCTATCCGATCGGGCTGGCAGCGAAGGGCGTTGTTCATCGGTCCGAACGGCTCTCTCGGTTCAAACCGATTCTCGGAGCCGGAATCGGCGTTAGCTACCTGATCGTGATGGTCTCCGGCGAGGTCGTGACCGTCATCGAGTGGATCACACCCGTGCTGCGAGCACCACCGCTCGGCTGGCTCGGCGACCTCGCGCTGTCGACGACTGTCGGCGCGGGTGCGTCCGGCGTGGGTGCCGTCGCCGTGATCCTCGTTGGGGGTGTCGCCGCCGTCGCCGGCACGCGCTCGACCGTCGTCGCCGCGCGCTACGCGTGGCGCGCCGATCGCGCACGGCCGACCGAGGACGACGCGGATGCGGCTGCCGTCGCTCCAGAGCACCGCATCGATCGGCTGCTCCGTACCGTCTGCCGGCGACCGGCGACGCTCGGTATCGCCAGCACGGCGCTCGTTCGGGCCTACCGATCGCCGCTCCAGCTGGTCTTCGTCGCGTTCCCGCTGGTGGCCGCGATCCCGCTCGGCGAGTCGCTGCTGGCGACCGGCACGCTTCCGTGGTACGCCCCGTGGGCCGTGATCTGGTACGGCGCGTGGGCCGCCGGCGCTGCCGTCCCGCTGAACCCGCTGGGCAATCAGGGCGCGACGCTGCCGACGCTGTTGAGTGCCCCGGCCGGCGGCCGATCGGTCGTCCACGGTCACGTCGTGGCCGTCCTCCCGATTGCGCCGGTGATCGCCGGACTCGCGGTCGGCGTCGGCGTTCTCGCCGGCGAGTCAGGGGTGGCGCTCGCGGTGCTCGCGGCCAGCAGTGTGGCCGCCGTCGTCGCCGCGGCCGTTCTCGCGGCAGGTATCGGTGCAGTGTTCCCGCGGTTCGCGGCGGTCGACTTCGCCGGCGCGCGGCGAGCGGTCCCACCCAGCAAAGTCGCCTACGGCGTCTTCTCTCAGGCGCTTACTCTCGCAGTGGTTGCAGGGGCCGTCGTGATCGATGACGTCGTTCGCGAACTCGGGACGGTCGTACTGTCGGCGTGGCTCCCCTTCGGACTGACCGTGAGCGTCGACACGCTGACGACGGGAAGCTGGATCGTTCTCGGGTGCGTTGCGGTTGCGGTGCCGATCGCGTACCGTGTCGCGGTCCGGCGCATCGACGGGTACCGGCTGGACTGACCGACGCTCCCGTTTCGAACGACGGTCGCGAGAAGAACTCGGAGCGGCACCTCGCTCGTATCTACACCTTGTCGCCAGAGCCACTTAAACAACGAGCGCACAACGACGACAGAAACGTCTCACAGCCTCGCCGGTGAGGTGTGGACGACTCCCCGTTAGGCCGAATCAGTCCTCGGACTCCGCTTCGGTCACGGATCCCTCGCCGAAAACGTTCGAAATCCGGCCGCGCCACGCGTCGATCTCCTCGATCTCGTCGCGGAGGTCGTCGATCCACGCCTGTGTCTCCTCGATTTCGGCTTGCACATCGGCGATCCCTTTGTCGAGCGCATCGATGTCGGTCGCGTTTTCCTCGGTGCGGTCGGCGAGGTCGTCGACATCGGCTGCCGTTTCGTCCAGCCGGTCGTCGATCCCGTCGATCTCGGCCGCGTTCTCATCAGTATGGTCGACAACACTCTCGATCTCGGTTGCGTTCTCCGCTGTGCGCTCGGTGACCCTCTCGATCTCCGTCGTGTTCTCGTCGGTACGGTCGGCGAGGTCGTCGATCTCGGTCTCGATCGTATCGAGCCGGTCGGAGAGGTCCTCGATCGCCTCGTGGCCCGTCCCGTGATCGTCGATGAACGCTTCGAGCGCGTCGGTGTAAGCCTCCAGATCGCTGATCCGCGACTGGAGATGTGAGAGACGGACCGTTTCGCTGTCCTGTTGGCCGAACTCCTCGGTGAGCAGTTCGCGGTCGGCCGACGAGAGATCGTCGTTGCGGAGTTCTGCCGCGAGCGCCGCGCCGACGCCGTTCGCTCCGGCTGTCGTTGCTGTCGCCGCTTTCTCGGACGGTTCGGTGTCGTCGTGGTCGGCTTCGGGAGTGTCGGCGCTCGTGACGTCGAGCACTGGATCGATCACGAACTGTTCGGGATCGAGGTCGGCATTGCGGACGCCGTAGACTGTTTGATACTCCTCACCCGGGGCGAGTCGTCGTTCGAACACGGCGTAGCCGTCCTCGATCGACCAGTGATCCCCGCCGTAGTCAGGATTAAATCCGATGTCGTCGAGCACGACGTCGTCGGGGGCCGCATCCACCATCCTGACCACCGCCGTGTCGTCGCGTTCGGAAATGAAATCGAACGTGACTGCCGGGACGGGAAACTCGTCGGTTGCCGTGGCTTTCCGGACGGTGATCCCATCCGACGCGACAGCCACTTCGGAGGGCGTGTCTGTATCGCTCATAGCTACGCAATCGGACACTTGCACATAAATCTTCACTGGTGAGAGCACCGTTCGAGACATCGATCGATGTCGACGCCAGCAACCGCACACCATCAACAGTCGATCGGGTCGTTTTGGAAGAGATTTTGGCATAGGTTTTTGGAGGCTACCGTAGAAGTCATTCACATGACCGATCCATCGGCACGAACCGACGGCGGACGCTCACGGCGAGGGTTCATGAGTGATGCGGCGCTTGCGGGTGCCGGAGCACTCGCGCTTTCGGCCACCAGTGGCGTGGCAGCGGGCAATGACGGCAGCAGCGACGTCGATTCGTCGCCGAGCGACGTGGAGGTGTTGAACTACGCGCTGGCGCTGGAACACCTCGAAGCAGCGTACTACAACGACTTCCTCGCGGAATACACCGAAAGCGAGGTCGAGCGCTCGGCGGTGGCGGAGTACTTCGCGCGGCCGACGCTTCAATATTCGACCTACCAGCAGATCCAGGACGTGCGGGACCACGAGGAGGCTCACGTCGACGCCTTGCGCCAGACGATCACCGATCTCGGCGGGACACCGGTCGAACCCGCCGCCTACGAGTTCTCGTACGGTTCCATCGCGGAGTTCGTGGCGATCGCCGATCGGCTCGAAGCCGTCGGGGTGTCGGCGTACGCGGGCGCAGCACCGCTGATCGACAGCGAGGAGGTGCTGAAGGCTGCCCTCAGCATCCACTCGGTGGAGGCCGAACACCAGACGTACTTCCAGCTGCTCCACCTCCAGCGCCCCTCGCCCGACGCGTTCAACGAGGCGCGCTCGATGGAGCAGGTGCTCCCGATCGCGAAGCAGTTCGTCGCCGGCGCTGACGGCGGCAACACCGATGATACTGGCAGTGGTGACGGTGGAGCGGACGACGGCGAAACGGACGGCAGCGGCAACCTCTCGATCGCCGCACTCCAGGCCGACGCGGGCGGCAACGACATCGCGAACCTGACCGACGAGTTCGTGACCTACGGGAACACCGGCGACGCCTCGCTCGACCTCTCGGGCTGGACGGTGACGGACTCCTCGGGAACGACGTACACCTTCTCGGATGGCACGACACTCGCCCCGGGCGAGGAGATCACGCTGTACACCGGCAGCGGCACCGACACCGACACCGAACGCTACTGGGGGCAGGCGAACGAGGTCTGGGAGAACGGCGCGGACACCATGACCGTCAGGGACGCGAGCGACGAGATCGTCCTCCAGCGGTCGTACCCGTAGCGTTTTCTTGTCGGAAACCACGACGAAACGATCGAGACGAAGATGAACAAGATCAATAGCCGGTGCGACTGATGGCACACTCACGACACGATGTCCGATAGCGACGACAGTAGCGAGCGCGATCGTGGTGACTTCGTCTTCGGGAACGACGAGGCCGCCAACAGCAACAGTGGGTTGAGCAGTGGCGATCGATCGGGCAGTAGCGACGGAGTGGGCAGCGACGAGGAGCTGGACACGCGACGGATCGCCGCCGTACTGTTGCTCTCGCTCGCCATCATCGTCCTCGCTGTCGTCGTCGTTCAGCCGCTCGTGACCGGGGTGGCAACGAACCTCTTCGGGGCCGACTCGCCGTCTGAGCCGGGGAACGTGACGAACGCGACGACCGCTGGTGAACCGATCGGTTCGGCCGACACGACCGCTGGAACGACCGGCGATGATCGACCGAGCGCTGCAACGACCGCGGCAGTGACGTCCGGTCAGTCACCGACAGCGGCCTCGTCGGCGACGACAACACCTGGAGAAGCGACCACAGCGTCGGCCACGACGCAAACGGTGGCGCAGGCAGACGAGAACACGACAGCCAGCGAGAACGCGACTGCCACTTCGAGCGATGGATCGCCGGTGATCGAGGGGTTCACCGTCACCGATCGCTCGGCCGACGGGAACGCCAGCTTCGACGTCGCGTGGAACGTCTCCGATCCCAACTCCGACCTCGTGGACCTCGAGGTGACGATCGTCGCCGATCCCGACGGCGAGGCTCGTACGGTCGCCAGCCGTCGGTTCGATGCGGGTGGGGCGAGCACCGCCGGCAGCGAAACGTTTGGGGTGGAGGGAGGCAGCGGTGACGTCTACGAAGTCCGGATGGAGGTCATCGACGGGGCCGGAAACAGCGTCTTCACACTCACGCGAGAGGTCGCCGACGGCGATCCCGACGGCTGAACGCTATCCGAAAGCACGCTCCGATCGACCGCTCGAACGACGCCGCACTCACAGCTCGTCGTAGATCGTCCGGAGGCGCGCGCCATCGTGCGCCCAGTTGTACCGGCGTTCGACCGCCCGCCGACCGTTCTCCCCGCACTCCTCTGCGGTCTCGGGATCCGTGAGATCATCGAGGGCCGCACCCATCGCTTCGCCGTCGCTGGCGGGTGCGACGCGGCCGCTTTCGGTCCGCGTGACGATCCGTGCGAGCGGCGCGACGTCGCTCGTCACCACCGGCACTCCCATCGCCATGTACTGGAAGAGCTTGTGCGGGACGGTGGTCTCGGTGTGTGGCGTCGCAGCGTGCGGGACGGCACAGACGTCGCTCGCGGCGATGTAGTCGGGCACGTCGTCGAAGTCGACCCAGCCCGTGAGCGTCAGTCGATCACCGATGCCGAGCGAGCGTGCGAGCCGTTCGAGGCCCGCGACGTAGTTGTCGTTGCCCTTCCCGACGAACACCAACTGCACGTCCGAGTGGGTTTCGGCGAGATGGGCGACCCCCTCGATCAGGGTGTCGAGGCCGCGGTGTTCGGTGAAGTTCCCGACGTACGAAACCACGAACGATTCCTCGGGATCGAACCCGAGGCCGGTCGGGGGTTCGGTCGCATCGGGATCGAACGCGTCGAGATCGACGGTGTTCGAGACGATCTTCACCCGTTCGGGATCCGCATCGCAGTCCCGGAGGTAGTGCGCGCGCGCCTCCTCACACACCGTGATCGTGCGCTCGGCGTTCCGGACGGCGTGGCGTTCGAGGCGTTTGAGTCGGGTCGGCGAGAGGAAGAGTCGCTGAACCAGGTCCTCGGGATCGCGCGCGATCTCGCGCCAGCCGCGCATCCGGTGTATCTGACGGACTGCCTCGGGGTAGTTCTCGTGGAGATCGGCCACCACGGGAACGTCGTGATCGTCGCCTACCGTGAGCGCGGTCTTTACCAGTGGAAGGTCGTGGACATGGATCGCGTCGATCGACCCGCCAGGGAAGTCGTCGCTCACGAGTTCCTCGATCTCCCGCTGCCAGACGGGATGGACGTTGGTCGCGACGTACCGTGCGCCGTCGACGATCCCGCGGAGGCCGGCGAACAGTTCGTCGACGGGCAGTCGCTGGACGTCGATCCCGTCGATCCGCTCGAAGGTTGGCTCGGCCGGCCCGCCGCGACAGACGAGCGTGATCTCGTGGCCGGCCGCGCGGAGCGTGGCAGCCTCCTTTTCGACCCGGACGTCCGGCGGGAACCGCTCCGGGAGGAGCATACAGATGTGCATGATCAGACGGAAGACGGCGAGGCGGGTGGTCGATGACTCGTCATGCGAGGATTTCCCGACGATCGGTCTTCGCTCTTGTGGTCGGCTGCGATTCTTACTGTGAGGGGACTCCGGCTCTCGCCAGTGCAGCCCTTTGCCGCGTCGCAACGACGCCGCTTATCACGAGCGACGGACTGGGAGGGGACAATGACGCTCGTCAGCGCCGTCCTGCCGACGTACAACCGCGCGGAGTACGTCACCGGAGCCGTCGACACAGTGCTGGAGCAGACCCACGACGAGATCGAGGTCGTCGTGGTGAACGACGGCTCGACGGACGACACGGCGGCGAAGCTCGACACCTACGCCGACGACGACCGAGTGCGCGTCCGCCACAACGACGAGAACCGCGGCATCTCGGTCAGCATGAACCGGGCGGCTGCGGTGGCCGACGGCGAGTTCATCTGCGTACTCAACGACGACGATCGCTGGCACGAGGAGAAAGTCGAGAAGCAGCTGGCCGCCTTCGCGGAGCTCGGCGAGGAGTACGGCGTGGTCTACACCGGCGGGGTCGTCCGCCAGGGCGAGAACATCGTCCGGGTCTATCGACCGGATCGTGAGGGTGACATCTACCCCGACGTGATCGCCCGCTTCGGCCTCCACCCACATTCGAGCCACATGCTCCGCGCGGAGTGTTTCGATCTCGGCGGGTTCGATCTCGACTTTCCTCGCGGCGTGGACTGGGATCACTGCATCCGGCTCGCGAAGGAGTACGAGTTCGCGGCCGTCGACGAACGCCTCGTCGAGCGTATCTTCCACACCGACAACATCTCACAGCAGCTCACCCACGGCATCGAGGTCAACAACCTGATCTGGAAAAAGTACCGCGACGAGATCGAACAGTATCCCGGGATCGAGCGCCGGCTCCGTGAGAAGCAGTGCCGCGCCAGGGCGAGAGTTGCACTCGAACGCGGCCAGCGCCGACGGGCGTTCGGCTACGCGCGCCGTGCGATGGAGTACGAACCCGCCGCCGAGAGCGTGTTCATCATGGCCTTTTCCGTGCTCGGTCAGCGGGCGCTCGCGGGAGCGCGCCGCGCCCGCGACGCCGCGATGAACTGGCGTGCGTCGCTGGCGGAGTAGTCTGAAAACGAGCGATCAGTTGGCTGACTACCGTGTCAACTGGTAGACACGCTGCATCGCGTCCATACCGGGTTGGCCGAACAGCGACGCTCCCAGCGGAACCGCCGTGCGGATCGACGGCGCGTGATAGCATGCCCGAGCGAACGACCGCACGGCCGCACCCGACCACCGACGGTCGCGGAGCTGCATCCGTCCCTCCAGCCGGTAGGTGTTGGCGAGCGCGTCCGCACGCACCCCGGGTGACGCTGCTCGATACAGGTCGTCGTACTCCCGGACGATCTCCAGTCGTCCACGGATCAGCCCCGGTGATTTCCCGCGAGAGTCGTCGATCAGGCCCCGACGAACCAGCGAGTCGTCGACGAATTCGAAGCTCGTCCGGCGCGCGAGATCGATCATCAGCCCGAGATCGTCGCCGCCGGGTCGATCCGGCAGCGGCAACACGCCGTCGAGCATCTCACGATCGATGAGCATCGTCGACGTCACGCAGGGCGACATCGCGAACGCGAGCGCGGATTCGAGTACGTCACCCCGCACAGTCGAGTCCGGCAGCACGGTACGGCCGTCCTCGTAGGTCATCCCACAGTACGCCACACCCGCCTCCGTCCCTTCGAGCAGGTCGACCTGGCGGGCGAGCTTGCCGGGCAGCAGCCGATCGTCGTCGTCGAGAAACTGGACGTACTCCCCGGTGGCGCGCTCCGCGCCCATCGTCCGCGCGGGGTTCGAACCACGGTTCCGATCGAGGTCGAGATACGTGACGTCGAACTCGGCGACGACCGGCTCGGCGTGGCCCTCGCCGGAGTCGTCGACCACGATGATCTCGGTCGGGTGGTCCTGCTCGGCGACGCTCTCGATCGTGCCACCGAGTCGGTCGTTGCGGTAGTACGTCGGGATCACGACCGAAACGAGCGGGACGTCCGGGGCGGCCGTCGCGGGCGCGTCGTCGGGCGAAGGCGGGCACATAGCCTGGACGAACGAAGGAACAGCTAAATGTACACCGGAAGGGAACTCGTCGGCAGTGACCCGCGACGCACATCTGAAACGGTGGGTGAACCAGCCACCGGCCAGCCCGCTCGTCGAAGCCCTTCGAACGGCCGAGCGACGGCGTGCGCTCGATCAGCTCGGCACGAACGATCGCGTGCTCGATCTCGCCTCCGAAGCCGGCGTCACGAGGGAACTCGACGCGGCGGTGACGCGGGTGGATTTCTCGCCCGACGCGAGCGAGTACGCCAGCCAGATCGTCGACGCCACGGAATTTCGGACTGTCGACCCCGAAGCACCCGCCCTCCCGTTCGACGCCGGGCACTTCGACGCTGCGGTGTCGATCGGCCCCTACGACTGGAAGTTCCTCGCGGTCGACGATCTCACCGACGAGATTCACCGGACGCTCGCGCCGGATGGCCGGTTCGTCTTCTCGGTCCCGACGCCGCGCTCGCCGTACGCCGTCGCCGACTGGAACACCAATCGGTACTACACACCCGACGAAGCGCTCTCGGTCATCTCGCCCGACTGGCGGCTCGTCGATCACGATCTCGTCTTCCAGTACCCCTACTACGCTCACATGGGGGTGAGCGCGCTTCCCGAGCGGTTCCAAGACTCTTTCGTCGATCTCGCCGAGCGCGCCAGCGACGAACTCACCGCACGCGATCGGTGGGACGGCGCGTCGTATCTCGTGCTCGCAGCCGAACCCCAGCAGTATCGATCCCGTCTCGACGACGCGCTCGACTGTCTGTTCCGCCCGGTCGCGGAGAACGGGTTCTGGGACGACGAGGACGGCAAAATCCTCCGCGCGCACGATTACGAGATCGTCGACGATGGGGAAGGGGAGCCGACGTTCTCGTGGACCCCGGACGACCGCGAACTGTGGCGCTACGCTCCCTTCGGACTGATGGGAACGATGCAGTGGCGGACATCGCCCCTCGCCACCGAGGCGTACGACGCGAAGATCGAGCGCGCGCTTTCGTACTTCGCCCGAAAAATCGATGACGGCACCTTCGACGAGATGCCGAGCTACGGGATCGGCCCGCTGACGTGTGCGTTCGCGCTCGCCGCCGACGTCTTCGACGACGATTACGAGCGGGTCGCCCGCCGGCTGTTCGAGCACGCGAACGATCGGTTCGACTTCACCCACGCCGAGGACAGCCTGCTGGCGTACGGCTGGTCGTATCTCTACGAACGCGATCCCGACCCCGAAATCCGTGACGCACTTTCCGACGCGCTCTGGACGATGAACGACCGTCTCACCCCCGAGGGACTGTTCGCGTTCGACAACCACACCACCCGCCGTCACCAGAACCAGATGTACGCCTGCTGGGGGTTCGCGCGTGCCGCCGAGGTCACGGGCCAGACGGGGTATCTCGACGGCGTCGAGCGCGTGCTCGATTACACCATCGACGAACGGATGCGCGACGACGGCGCGTTCATCTGGCAGGACGTCTCGCTGCCCCGCCGACTCCGGCGGGAGACCACCAAACGCCTCGGCTTCCGGCCGCCACACTGGGATTTCCTCTACGAGTGCCACCAGACGTTCTTCGTCAACGCGGTTGCCCAGTACTATCGCGCGGGCGGCGAGCGCGACTACGACCACGCGGTGCGGCGCGCGATGTCGTGGATCGACGGCGATAGCTCACGCGGCGATCTCGTCGAACTCGCCGGGATCGGCGTCCCGATGCGCTTTCTCACCGTCGACGACCGGCTCGACGTCGACGACCAGATGTACAAGGGCTCCTACGAGATCGGGTCGTACATCATGGCGCTGTCGAACCTCCTGTCCGGGCCGTTTTGAGCTCGTCGCCCGCCTCGCTGACCGCAGTCCAAGAGAGCGACTCGTAGATCGATGCGAGCCGCGAGGCGCCCCGCTCAGTATCGTACTGGCGCTCGACCGCTCGCCGGCCGTTCGCGCCGTGTGCGGCGGCTGTCGTGGAATCGGCAAGCGCGACGAGCGCCGCAGTCAGCGACTCCCGATCCCCGACGGGGATCACCCGACCGGCGTCCGCCTCGCCGACGACCCGCGATGCGGGCCCGATATCGGTCGTCACGATCGGCACGCCCGTCGCTAGCGCCCGGAACAGCGGCCTCGGAATCGATGTCTCGGCGACTGCCGACGGGTGGGTGGGGAACACACAGACGTCGCTCGCGACGACGTGTGCAGGCAATCGGTCCGGATCGGTCTCGGTGCGAAACGTGACCCGACCGCCCGCAAGCTCCCGTCGAGCCTGGGTTTCGAGAGCGTCCGTGGTTTCTCGATCGTGATCGCCAACGAGCACCAACTGAAGGTTCGCGACGTCGTCAGCCGCCCGCGCGGCCGCCGTGACGACCGCTTCGAGATCGGTGTCGAACGGCCCGTTCGCGAACGCGGTGACGACGAACGCGGCTTCGGGATCGAAGCCGAGACCGCGGTCGACGTGGCCATCGGTTTCGAAGGTATCCAACGCCGAGGTGGTGTCGTGGACGACCGACACGCGCTCGGGATCGATCCCCACCTCGCGGACGTAGCGTGCGCGCGCCTCCTCGCAAGTCGTCACGAGCCGATCGACGCCGCCGAGCGGCCCGGTTTCGAGCCGTCCCAGCCGCCACGGCGAGTGAAACAGCCGGCGAGCGAGTTTTCGGGGATCCTGGAGCCGATCGAGCCAGCCGTCGGTCCGATTGCGACGCTGTTCGAGCGCCGGCGCGTTTCCGGGGAGAGTGGCGACCACCGGCACGTCGTGGACGTCACCGACCCGCAATCCGGTCTTCACGAGCCGGAGATCGGTCACTCCACAGACGTCGATCGCCCGCTCGTCGGCGATCTCTTCGACCGCGCGCAGCCACGCGGGATGAATCACCTGAAGAGCGTACCGCAGGCCGTCGAGTTTCCCCTTTACTCCGGCGTACAGCGTCTCCTCGGGAAGTCGACGCACGTCGATCCCATCGATCGATTCGCGGTCGAGGTCGTGGGCTGCGCCACGACAGACGACGGTGACCGTGTGGCCCGCCTCGTGGAGCGCGACAGCGTGGCTCCGCGCCCGTTCGTTGGTCGAAAAGCGTCCGCCGAACAGTAGACAGACGTGCATCGGCGTCAGTCGCTCCCCTGTTCTGGTCGGGCTGGTGCGTGTGTTGCTCTAACTGGTGGACTGGCCATGCCTCACCCGTGTCGGCGGGTCGGCTTCGCTCTTGTGGTGGTGTGGGTTTCGAACGCCGCCGCGATGGTACGAAAGAGCGCGTGTCGTTCTACGGGCGGGACCGTTCAGCGACATCGAGGTGGCGGTCGTAGGTCGTTAGTAGCTCCTCGGCGATGGTCGACCACGCGAACCGCTCCAGCGCCGCCTCCCGGTTCGCCTCGCCCATCGCGGCCACCCGCTCGGGATCGGCGATGAGTTCGGCGAGCGCGTCCGTGAGGTCATCGGCGTCGCGGGGCGCGACCAGAAGGCCGTTGTCCTCGCCGATGACTTCCGGAATTGCGCCCACGGTAGTCGACACGATGGCGTTGCCCGCGGCCATCGCTTCGAGCATCGCGATCGGGAGTCCCTCGGCGTAGGCCGGCAGCACGAAGATCGAGCCCGATCCGAGGAGCCGCTGTTTGCTCGCTTCCGAAATATAGCCGAGATACTCCACGTTGTCGTGGGTCGCCGCGAGCTCCTCGGCGTGGTTCGAGAGCGGCCCCTTGCCGGCGAGCGTCACCCGAAAGTCGAGTCCCCTGTCGGCGAGCGTCTCGATCGCGGTCGCGAGTTCGACGACGCCCTTCCGCGGGATCTGGTTCGAAACCGCCACCACGTGGGGGATATCTCCATCGAACGCGGGGGTGTAGTCGCCGGCGTCGACCGCATTCGGAATCACGGTGAGCTTCTCGCGGTCGGTATGCTCGCCGAGGGTGTCCTTCCAGTACTCCGAAAGCACCACGATCTCGTCGGCGGCGTCGAACACCAGCGACTGATACCACCGCACGGGCGCGAAGTCGGTCGAAACGAACACGTCGAACGACGAGCCGTGGATGTGGAGTATCACGGGTCGATCCCAGACGTACTTGCTAAACAGCACGTAGTAGCCCGCCCGATAGAACGAAAACCGATGTGAGGAGTGGACGTGGACGATGTCGGGCGGCGACCGCACGGTGTACGTCAGCGCGTTCCAGCAGATGACGAGGACCGAGTGGACGAACGCGAGGACGCCCTCCGTCGAGAACGCGCCGATCTTGTGGGCTCCGACGCGCAGCTTTCCCGCGAGGTGGCGGCGCTGTTCGCTGATGTACTGCCCGATCCCGCCCGGGCCGTGCCGGCCGACGATCAGGAGGTCAGTGTCACGCATCGGTCATTCCATGTAGCCGAGACCGCGGAGTCGGTCCTCGACGTCATCGAAGTCCGCGTCCGCCGCAGCCGTCGCGTCACGCCCAGCGGTGGCGTGTTCGGCCGTCTTCACCTCCCGCTGGGCGGTCGCCGAGTCGGGAGCGAAGATCTCGTCGAGGACGCGGCCGTCGACGTCCGCTGGCACCGCCTCGCCGACGCTGTGGAGCACCGTCGGCGCGACATCGAAGACATCCGCATCGGTCGGCGTGCTCCCCGGTTCGACGTCGGGCCCGGCAGCCAGGAGGATGCCTTCGGGTCGATGTTCGGCCGCGTGGACGCCGGGATCGGTGAACACTGCATCGGCGAGCGTCCCTTTGACGTGGTAGTTCTCGTGGCCCTCGACGACGAGATCCGGGGAATCGTCGTCGGTCGGGAACACGTCGTCGCCGTCGTAGACGTCGAGGACGCGCTCGCCGGTCTCGGGATCGGTGAGGTCCGAGAGGAGCGCTTCGAGCTCCGCTTTGACGGTATCGACTTCGCTCGGGGGGACGATCCCCTCGTCGAAGCGCTCGGTGTCGTTGACGTAGACGTTGCCGTACCCGTGGAAGAACGCCTTCGTCCGGCCGTACTCGACGTCGTAGAGCCCGTGGCCGCCGGGGATCTGTTCGGCGACCGCGTCGATAATGTCGTGGGGCAACCGATCCATGATGGTGCGCTCGTCGATCCCGAGGCGTTCGAGCGCGCCAAGCACCCGGTCTTTGGTCACGCCGAGCTGTGAGAGCGTGCCCCGCGCCGCGGTATCGTCTTTCGGCGCGAGATACCCCTCGCGTGCGAGCAGGCTGTTGACGTTGACGAGCTTCGAGACCGGGCCGAACCCGTGATCCGAGACCACGAACAGCGTCGCGTCGTTGGCGGCGGCGTACTCGCGCGCGTCGCCGATCACCGCATCGATCTGGCGGTAGTGATCGAGGAGGACCTCCTCGTCCCAGAGCAGGTGCTGGAGCCGGTCGGGGGCCGTGTAGGTGAAAAAGAACAGCCGCCAGTCGTCGGTCTCCATCAGCAAATGGAGTAGCTCGGTCCGCGCCGCAACGAGTCCGTCGAGATCGGCAGCGAACTCCGCGTCGGTCCCGTCGTAGTCGCGCCAGCTCAGCCCGATCTCGTAGTCGGGGATCCGCCGTTCGATCTCCGCAGCGAGTTCGGGCGGATGGGTGAACCCCTCCTCGCGTGAGGGCGTCATCATCCCGGTCACCATCTTGCCGTCGATCTCGCTCGCGGGGTAGGTCATTGGGGTGTTCGCGACGACCGCCGGCGAGAGGAGCTCCCACAGTGTCGGGCGATCGCAGTCCGCGCTGGTGTTGACCCGGTGGTGATAGTCCGAGCGGAGCCCGTGAAACGCGTAGATGCCGTGCTTGTCCGGGGCGACGCCGGTGGCGATCGACGGCCACGCGAGCGCGGTGTTCGCGGGTTTCGTGCTCTCGAGTTCGCCCGCAGCACCCTCGTCGATGAGCGCAGCGACGTTCGGGAGTTCGCCCGCGTCGGCCCACGCACGGAGCCGATCCCACGGCACGCCGTCGAGGCCGAGAACGAACGCCCGCTCAGGTGGCGCTGTCCCGGTCATGGCTGATACATACTGGTGGGGACTCCTCGCGTGATGGCCATTACCGTTTTCATTTGCGCACGGTCGCTCTCCGGCCGATAGTCGCGAACAGCAGCGGTGAGCCGCCCGAAAACGACGCTTAACCGCCCGCAGTTCTCGCGACGGTCGCGTTCGTCGTGTTCGATTCACTGCCGGCGATGAAGTAGAGGTCGAACTCGCCGTTCGACTGCACGAGATGAACGCCCGGTTGGGTGTCGAGCGTGCTGAGGTTCGCCTGGCTGTACCGGAGTCCACGATACACCTGACTCTCGCGATCCCGAGTCGCGTCGGTGAGCGCCAGATACCGTCCCTCTTCGGTCTGGCCGGCGATGTCGGAGATGTTGGCTTCGGGAATCCCGCGCCCGTTCTCCTGAATCGGGTTGTTCGTGACGCCCTCGACGCCGTGGCTGAACCGCCACGGCCCCGACCGGAGTCCGTACATCGCGACGCCCTCCGCCTGATGGTCGAAGGCGTACTCGTACCCATCCATCTGACTCTCGGCCACCTGCTGGTTCGGCTGGTAGATGTACGGCGAGGGGAAGACCACGACCGCCGAGAGCGCGACCATCACCACGAGACCGACTGCAACCGCTCCCCGGACCCACCGTTCCGGAGCGAACTCCGAGAGCCCGGAGACGTACCGATAGAGCGCGATCGACCCGAGGATCGTCGAGAACACCATGATGAGCCCGACGTTCCGGAAGAACAGCTTCGAGACGCTCCCGACGAAGAAGACGAACGAGTAGGGGATCAGGACGACGAGACCGACGGTGAAGTACTTCACCAGCGCGGCGGTGTCGGGGGTGTCCCGGAGCCGGCCGGCGAGGCTCGTGAGCATCAGTAGACCGGCGAGCGCCGCGAAGATCGCGCTGACCGAGAACAGTTTCAGGAACACCTCGACGATGCCCGCCCCGATCGCGGTCAGCGAGTTCCCTCGACTGGCGACTGCCGCACCCGCGCTTGCACCGCCGGTCAGGAAGCTCAACAGCTCGCGCAACACCGCGTCGACGGAGTTCTCGTAGCGCCCTCGTCCGACCGACCAGAGCATGAACGACCCGATGACGAACATCGTCGGTCCGTAGAGGGTTTTGTGACCGGCGATCCGACTGTCCGGGCGCATCGATCGGTAGATGAACTGAACGCCGGAGATCGTGATGAACAGGATGATGAGATTCGCGGCCTGCTGTGGGTGATACAGCACCGACGCGCCCAGCACCACCGCGAACAGCGCCGTGAGCGCCGGCACGGGGTATCGGCTCTCGAAGACGTCGGCCGGACTGGTGAGATAGTTGATCAGGAAGTAGATCACGACCGGACTCAACAGCACGGCGTCGGTGATCGGGTGGGGCGTCATGTAGTTCATCCCGAGGTGGTTGATCGGGAGGAGGAGAAAGGCTGCGAGCCCACTGAGCAGCATTGCACCGCGGTGGCTGGTCATCGAGCGCACGCACAGCGGGATGAACACGACGAAAGAGAGGATGTACGCGAGCACCACCAGCAACATCGAGCGTGGGATCGTCGTCCCGACTACGCCCTTCATGAACAACGAGGTGGTGTGGATCCCGGGATAGAACAGTCCGAACGCGCTCAGCACGCCCTCGAAGAGGTCCTTCGTCCAGCCGAGGTGTGTCATCGCGTCGCCGGTGCCGTAGAAGAAGTAGTTCCGGATGATCGGCAGTCCGGCGAGTGCGAGCACTGCACCACCGCCGAGCGCGAGCCCGCCGAGGCTGAGATACCCCTCGGGCGCGTACAGCGTGACGGCGATCGCGATCGTGATCGCGACCGCGAAGCCGAGCCAGAACCCGATCGGGGTGGCGGTGGTGTAGATCGAAATCTCGTACCCCTCGGCCGGCGCGCCGTAGGCGTACAGCACGGCACCGGCGAGCGCGAGATAGCCGACGACGAGGGCGATCTTCTGCCCCCGGTAGGCCGGCGTGTCGGATGTGGTAAGCGTGCTCATCTGTAGGAGGGCCGCTCGATGCGGGCAGTTGGTGCTTTCTCTACCGTCCGCACTCCCTTTATTCCCATCGACTTCAGCCCGCGCGGGGTCGATCGGCTGATTGCATCGGTTCAACGGTCGAATGTGGCGCGTGGCTGGGTCGTGACGAACGGGCGGGCTGTGGCGAGCGGGCGGATGTGGCAAACCGGCGGATCGTGACGACTAAACCGGGTTGGCGGGTAGCATACCCATCATGGACCGGCCGAACATCGTCTGGATCACGCTCGAGAGCACGCGAATGGATCACACCTCGCTCGACGGCTACTCGCGCGACACCACCCCGAACCTCGCGCGAATCGCCGGGATGGGCGACGGTCGTGCGTTCGAGGACTGCCACACCCACGGCGTCTGGACGCTCACATCGAGTGCGTCGATTCTCACTGGCACCGTCCCCACTCACCACGGCGCGGGGATGGAAAACGACGTGATCCCCGAGGAGCTCGACACGATCCCCGAACGCCTCACCGAGCAGGGGTATCACACCTCGTGTCTCTCGCCGAACTCCCACCTGAGCTCGGCGACCGACCTCGACCGCGGGTTCGAGGAGTTCACGTGGCTGAGCGCGGACACGCTGTTAGAGGCTGCCGGCCCTCGTATCCTCGCGAAGTACCTGCTCAACTGCCGGCGACACGGTCCCGGCTTCACGACCGACACGCGGCGTCACGGCACGGGCTTTCTGATGAACGAGATCGCGAAGCGCCGGCTCGACGACTACGCCGGGAACGACGAGCCGTTCTTCCTCTACGCGCACTACGGCGACCCTCATCATCCCTACCACCCACCACAGCGCTATCTCGACCGGTACGCCGAGGATTTCGAGATGGACACCGACCGAGCGCGAAAGCTCGGGCTCTACCACCACGACAACCTCCACCAGCTCATCGCGGACGGCACTCCGTTCTCGCCGGACGAGTGGGACGCGCTCCACGCGCTCTACGACGCCGAGATCGCCCACACCGACGATCTCGTCGGCGATCTGTTCGACTACGCGAACCGCCTCGATCTCGACGATACGGTGTTCGTGATCACCGCCGATCACGGCGAGCTGTTCGGTGAGCACGGGATGCTCGCCCATCTCGTCGTCACCGACGACGCCGTTTCGCACGTGCCATTGGTGGTTCACGGGGCCGACGCGATCGCCGACCACGACGGCGAGACCGTCCAGCACGCGGACGTCATGCGGACGCTACTCGAAAGCGCTGGCGCGCGAACCGAGGGCCTTCATGGGGTCGATCTCGGCGAGGAAACCCGCGAGCACAGCCTGACCCAGCGCGGCGCGAAGCGCGCTTGCAAGAACCTCGATCGGTTCGCGGAGCTGAACCCCGACTTCGATCCGTCGCCGTACCACACCGCGACGCTCAGCGCGCTCCGCACGGGCGAGTTCAAATACCAGCGCAGCGACGACCGCGGCGAGCTGTTCGCCCTCCCCGACGAGACCACCGACGTTGCGGACGACCATCCCGACATCGAGGAGCGCCTCGACGAGACGCTCGACGAGGTGCTCGACACCGACGGCCAGCCGGCCTCCACCGAGAGCCGTGAGGGAGAGTTCAGCGACGCGATGAAACAGCAACTCTCGGATCTCGGCTACCTCGTCGACTGATCGAACGGGGCGGACCGACTCGTTGACCGGCCGCCGAACCCGCGACGCCACGCAGAATGCGGATATAATTGCTACTATCTCTGACGTCGGAGGGCAACGGTTAAGATGGCTGTGTGACGACGTTCGAGACGTGATGAGTCGGACAGTCGACGCGGACCCGAATCCGACCGTGCGCAGGATGTACGACGAACTCGGGGAGCTGTTGGAGCGGGGCGACGAAGCGTTCGTCGAGGAGGGCCCCGATATAGTGAAAAACGCGATCGCCGAGCCGGGGTTTTTCGACGGCGTCTCGACCGCACACGCAGACCAAGGTGGCTACACCCGCGAGAAAGTCATCGGCGATCCCGACGGCCACGTCGTTCGATATATGGAGTGGCCACCGGAGTACGCACTGATGCCGCACGAACACCACGGACGCCCGTGTTTCGAGGTGCTCGTCGAGGGACAGCTCGTGCTCTCGGATCTCTCGGCGACGACCGTCGGCGAGAACGAGTACACGTTCGACGTGATCGAAACCACGACCGCCGATCCCGGCGAGGCTGCCGTAGTCGATCCGCGCGAAAACGAGATCCACGCCGTCTACAGCCCCGTTCGCAGCCGATCACTCCACGTCTATCCCGACGACAACTGGGAGGCGTACGGCTACGTCCCCAAAGACGATTCCACCAGCGACGCGGTCGACGTCTACGAGCGCGAATCGTTCCAGCTCCGCGAATAAGAGGTATTTCGACCGCTCGATCCGTTCTCCCTACGGCCGGTTGGTCCTCTATGGCCGGTCGGTCTCGCTTCGGCGGCGCACTATCGCGGCCATCGCATAGCACATCCACGCCTGACTCCACCGCATGTACGGCGTCGTGTCGTCGAGGAAGCGTCCCTGTTGGCGGTAAAAGTACCCTTCTTCGTCGAAGAGATGCTCAACTGTCCAGCCGAGCACCTTCTCGGCCATCGCGAGGTTCGTCTCGCGGCCGTCACGGACAAAGGTCAGGATCGACTGGGCGGCGGCGTGGGCGTCGCGCGGATAGGACTGATCGTGTTCGAACTTCGGCGCGCCGTCGGGCTCGAACAGGTGCTCGCGGTAGAACCCGAGCCCGCGCTCGTAGGCGGCTTCGGTGCCCGAGACCTCGCCACCCGCATCGAGGTACTCCCGGAGCGATTCGAGCACGAACCCGGTGTGGAAGTTGTCGTGGCTGATCGGCGAGCCGTCGGCCGGCATCGAGTAGTGCCACGCGCCGCTTTCCTCCTGGGCCGAGAGCACGAACGCGATGAGTTCGTCGGCCCGTGCCATCAGATCGGTGTCGTCCGTTTCGGCCGCAACCAGCGCGAACAGCCGCGCGGCGAGCGCGTTGACGTTGATGACCACGAACTCGTCGTCGGTGGTGTAGGTGTACGCCTCGTGGCCGTCGATCGTCCGGGTGTTGATCTCGGTCCGGATGAACTCACAGGCCTCCTCGGCGACCGCGAGCGAGTGCTCGTCGCCAGTGAGACGGTGATGGCGCACGAACGCTTGGGCGGCGAAAACCGTGACGACCACCGACGGGTGATAGGCGGGCAGGAAGAACTTCCGCGCGTTCTGCCAGTCGAAGTTGTACCCCCAGCACGCGGTCTCGTACACGGGGGATCGATACTCGTCGAGCCAGTCGAGCAGCCGCTCGGCTCGGTCGAGATGATCGTCCTTTCCGGTCGCCTCGTGGAGTTCGAGATGGGCGAGCGCGAACAGCGCGATCCCCTTCGGGTTGCGCTCCTCGGGGATCGATAGGTGTCGGTGGAGCGTCGCCGGGAACGAGTTCACTCCGTGCATCCACACGAGCCGCGTGAACCAGTGATTCTCGAACGGTCCCGCGTAGGGGCTGTTCAACCCGTCATACGGATCCCAGCCGGCGTACTCGCGTTCGCGCGCCCAGTCGAGCGCGGTCGTACAGACGTCGTACGGCTCTGGAAGACTCGATTCGTCGCCGGTCATTGTCGAACGCTCCGGATCAGTTCGTTCGTCAGTTCGACCACTTCGTCTCTCACTGTGCGTGCGCGCTCGCGATCCGGTTCGACGTCGCTCGGATCGAGCCCTGCGATGTGCTCGATGATGGTCTCGGCGTCCCGTGAGTGGAAGATCCGGCCGTCGGCCACGAGTTCCTGATCGACCGAGAGCAGCGTGTTCGGGAAAAAGGAGACGGCGGGTTTCTCCATACATGCCGCCTCACGGGACATCGTTCCCGAACCGGTGAGCACACAGCGTGCGTGCCACGCGAGCTGGAGCCCGTTCACCGCGCCGTCCGGCACGTACACCGCGTCATCCGCGTACTCGCGGGCGTAGCTCTCGTCACCGCGCCCACGTGGGAGGTAGACGACGCCGATGTCGCGTTCGCTCGCCTCGGCAAGGAGGTCGGGGACGATCGAGTCGGCGTCGACGTACGCTGCCGTCAGCGCCTCCGGTCGAACCACGATGTACTCGCCGCTCGAAAACGGCAACCCGTCGAGGAAGGTGGGATCGGGATCGAACCCGGCGACGTAGACGTCCTCTTTGTAGCCATCGTAGGTGTGGATCGAGTCGGGATCAGCCCCCCATCGGGTCAGCTCCTCGGCCGCGAACGCGCGCGGCACCACGTTGTGTGTCGCGGCGGCCTCGAAGCGGTTGTAGAGCTCCTCGATCCACAGCCCGTCGACGTGGGCGGTGATGTCGTTGTCGGTGAAGTGGATCGAAGGGGTGCCCCGCGCTCGCGAGGCGAGCACGCACATCGCGTTGCGCGCCGACAGCGAGACGTCACACTCGGGCGCGCTCACCGCGAGCTGCATCGTACGGAGGGGGATGCCGAACTTCCGAACGAACGCGTTGTCGAAGTCCCGACCCACGACGCGGTGCTCGAAGCCGACCTCGCGGGCTAGCGAGACGGTTTCGGTCTTCTCTCGGACGGTGGTCGTCACCGAGACGTTCTCCAGTCCGCCAACGAGTCCATCGAAGAGGAACGGGTGAGACGGACTGACGAGGTCGATCCACACCCGCGCCGGAGTCGGTCGTACGGTGGTTTCGGCGCTCGCGTGGCGACTCTCTCCGCTCATAGTTCGACGACGGTGACGCCGGCCGCTTCCCACGCGGCGACGTCGAGGATTCCTTTCGCGTCGATCACGGTGTCGCCGTCGAGCTGTGCTGCGACCTCGATCGGATCGAGTGCGGCGTACTCGTCGTGGTCGGTGGCGATCACGGCCGCATCGGCCCCCGACAGCGCATCCGGTAACGACTCCAGTGCGAGATGGCTGTCGGTGACGTGCGGGTCGTGGAGCCGGACGTCGATACCAGCCTCGGCGTCCGTCGCACCCGTTCCCTCCGCACCCGGTGCCTGCGTCGCTCGCGCGCGTCGCTGGAGGGTCTCCGCCAGTCGAAGGCCGGGGCTCTCGCGGGCGTCGGCGACGTTGCCTTTGTACGCCACACCCAAAATCGCCACGCTCGCGTCCGCGATCGAGCCGAGTTCGCCTTCGAGCAGGTCCGTGACGTACGCCGCCATCCCGTCGTTGATCGCCCGGGCGCGCTCGATCAGATCGAGCCGATCCGAGCCCTGCCCGAGAAAGAGCGGGTCGATCGGGATGCAGTGGCCCCCGACGCCCGGCCCCGGCTGGTGGATGTTCACCCGCGGGTGGTGGTTCGCCAGTGCGATCGCCTCGCGTGAATCGAGGTCGTAATCGGCGGCGATGGTCGCCACCTCGTTCGCCAGCGCGATGTTCACGTCCCGATAGGTGTTCTGGAGGAGCTTGACGAACTCCGCGAGCGTGGGATCGTTCATCGTCCGGAGCTCGCCCTCGACGAACGACCCGTACAGCGTCACTGCCGCCTCGACCGACGCTGCGTCGACGCCGCCGATCGCGCGGTCGTTGTCGTGGAGCTCCGCGATCACGTTGCCCGGAAGCACCGTCTCGGGCGAGTACGCCAGCGAGAACTCTCCAACGTCGAGCCCGGAGCGTTCGAGTACGGGGCCGAGCACTTCGACGGTCGTTCCCGGCGGGACGGTGGATTCGAGGATCACGGTGTCGCCCGGCCGGAGTTCGGCCGCGACCGCCTCGCCCGCCGCCTCGACGTACGAGAGCTCCGCGCGCTCGTCCTCCAGCGGCGTCGGCACGCAGATCAGGTGGTAGTCCGCTGGCACGACCTCGCGAGTCACCGATAGCGACCCGTCGAGCGCGCTCGCGATGACGTCATCGAGGCCTGGCTCGTCGACGTCGAGCTCGCCGGCTTCGAGCGCGTCGAGCAGCTCGACGTCGACATCGTAGCCGAACACGTCGTGACCGGCTTCGGCGAGCACCGCCGCCGTCGGCAGGCCGATGTAGCCGAGACCGTGAACACAGACCGAACTCATCCTGTCACCCCCTCGACCGAGGCGGCCGGACCGAGGCCGACGGCATCGAGAATGCGCTCGGCACTCCGACCGTCGCCGAACGGGTTCTCCCAGTCGGTGGAGGTGTCGAGTGCCTCGCGCGCGCCGGCGACGATCTCGGCGGGCTCGACGCCAACGATCCGGTTCGCGTCGACCGCGACCGTCTCGGGGCGTTCGGTGTTGTCCCGAAGGGTGACACACGGCGTCCCGAGGATGCACGCCTCTTCTTGGACGCCGCCGGAGTCAGTGAAGACGAGCTGGGCTGTGCTTTCGAGTCGGAGGAAATCGAGGAAGTCCTGGGCTTCCGTGAGCCGGATCTCGTCGGGTACGTCGATGTCGAACGCGTCGATGCGATCGCGTGCTCGTGGATGGACCGGGTAGATCACGTCGAGTTCCGAGCGGGCGGCGAACTCCGCGACCCCGCGGAGCAGACTCGAGAACCGTTCGGCATCGTCGACGTTCTCCGCACGGTGGGCGGTCAGCAGACAGAACTCGCCGGCTGTGAGATCGTGAGCGTCGAGTACCTGACTCTTCTCGGCGGCGAGATCGCGGTAGCGCGTGACCGCGTCCACGATGGTGTTGCCGGTGACGGTGATGCGCTCGACCGGGATGCCCTCCTCGCGGAGGTACTGGGCCGCCTGCTCGGTGGGCGCGAAGAGATGGTCGGCGGCGTGATCGGCGAACACGCGATTGATCTCCTCGGGCATGCTGCGGTCGAAACTCCGGAGGCCGGCCTCGACGTGACCCACCTCACAATCGAGCTTGCTCGCCGCGACCGAGCCCGCGAGCACCGAGTTGGTATCGCCCTGGACCAGCACGACGTCGGGCGATTCGTCGAGCAGGACCTCCTCGATCGCGCCGATCATCGCGCCGGTCTGGGCGCTGTGGCTGTCCGACCCGATCCCGAGGTTGTGATCCGGCGTGGGGAGTTCGAGCTGGTCGAAAAAGACCGTGTCCAGCTCGTCGGAGTAGTGCTGGCCGGTGTGGATCACGCTGTAGCCGACGTCGCTTCGCTCGCACGCGTCGATCACGGGCGCGAGCTTGATGATCTCGGGCCGCGTCCCGAGCACGATCGTGACGGCCGTTTCACCCGCGTTCATCGGTCACCGCCCGGTCTCCCGTGTGGTCCGCGCCGGAACCCGACCACCCCCACGGCGGACGATCCGGGACGGCCAACAGCTTCAGTCGGCCACGTCGTAGATGAAGAGAGACAAGAGGGGCTGATCATGGTGATCTACTCACCGAGCACCGCCCCATCGTGCTTTGTTATGTACCGTTTACCTGGCATCGGCGGCATCATACACACCGTTCACGCAGCATGCTTATCAAACCTATCGAAACCGATCGGTGGTTCCCCTACGTATCGAGCGCCCGACGACGATCGAGATACGTCGCCACCGCGTACGCCATCCACGCCTCACACCACCGCATCAGGGTGATCCGCTTGGTGTAGAACCGTTCCTGACGGAAATGAAACCGGCCGTTGCCCACATAGAGGTTCCCGACGGTCCAGTCGAGGATCCGCTCGGCGACGTCGAACGCGCCCGCGCGGCTGAAGACGATGATCCCCTGGGCGGCGGCGTGGATGTCGCGGGGATGGGCGTTCGACTCGTCCCAGTTCGGCGCGCCGTCGGGGGCGAACAGCTCGTCGCGATAGAAGGCGAGCCCGTCGTCGAGGCTGTCGGCGTACCGGTCCGCGCCGGTGAGCTCTCGATGGCGGAGCAGCGATTCGATGACGAACCCGTTGTGGTGGTTGTCCATCGAGAGGTGTGACGCCGACGGCGGATCGCGATACATCCACCCGCCCTCCGGGCGCTGGCGCGAGACCACGTAATCCAGCAGTTTCTCGCCGCGCTCGCGGTGGATGGGGTCGTCGAACCGATCGGCGAGTTCGAGCAGCGTCACGCCGCCGAGCGCGACCGCGTTGAGCGTGTAGTGATCCGACGACCACGTCGGGACGTACTTCATCCGCGCGCCATCGGGGATCTCCTCGTACTCCAGATCCTCGTCGATGAACTCCGCGACCGATTCCACAACTGCGGGATACGCCGCGGCCGAGTCGGTGTCGAGACCTGCATCGCTCGCGGCGAGCAGCGCCCGGACCGCGTACGACGTCGAGACCATGTCGGGATACTCCGGCAGCCCCTTGATGTCGAGATGCTGGATCTCGTGGCGGTGTGCGCCACAGAACCCCGCGTACCCCGGCGTGCGGTGCTCGACCAACCACTCACAGCACTCGCGCGCCTCCGCCGCGTAGTCGACGCCGGCTGTCCGGCGGCTGCTCTCGGATTTGACTCCCTCGCCGAGACCGAGTCGGTCAGCGGTGAGGTTCGCCATCGCGAACAGCGCGGTGCCCTTGTAGTTCCGGCGCTGCTCGACCAGAAACAGCGGCCGGACGTTGACCGGCGCGCGCTTGATCGTCTCCTGAACCGCGATGTTGAGCCACTTGTTCTCGACCGGGATGGTCTGCAGGAGCCGGCTGCTCATTCCGTCGCCGTAGTCCCAGCCGGTGTACTCGCGCTCGCGTGCGTATCGCAGCGTCTCGCCGAGCAACTCTCCCGCGAGTCCTGTGGGGTCCGTCGCCTGACTCATACGGTGTTCTCGATCGCCAACGAAAAATCGGTCGTGGTTCGCGTCGCGCGACGCGAACGCCTATCGTTTACGGCGCGCGGCGACCAGTGCGGCCGCGAGCAGCGCGATCACGGCAACCACCGGGCCGAAGCCTGGCCCGAACGCCCCGCTGCCGCCGTCACCGCTCTCGTTGCCCGTCGCGTTGCCGGCGCTTCCGTTGTCGCCATCTTCACCGGCGGCGGCCGTCGCCTCGGCTGCGTCCTCGGTCGCTCCGTCTCCAGTGGCATCCGTCCCATCGGCCGTCGCGTTCGTTCCGTTCGCCGTCGTGGCGTTCGCCCCGGCGGAGCCGTTTGCGGCCGTGTCGTTCGTGGTGTTGGCTGCGCCACTCGTTCCGGTGACGAAGAAGCTGTCGTCCTGTGCACCGGTGGTGCTGTCGTCGTCGAGGCTCACGACCGAGCCGTCGTCGAGTCGGGTGATCGCGTACTGGCCCTCGGCGAACCCGGTCGTCGCGATCACCGACGAGCCGTTGGCCGCCGTCTCGAACTGGGTCACGACGTCGCCGAGCGAGCCGTTCTCGACTCCCTGAACCTGATAGCCCGTGCTCGCCTCTCCCTGATCGAAGTAGAGGCGTGCGCCCTGGTCGTATTCGCTACCGGCCCCAACTCGGCCATCGGCATCGATCGTGGTGACGTACCCGGTCGCGTTCGCGGGGGCGCCGTTGTTGGTCACCACCGCGTCCTCGGCCGGATCGAGGCTCCCGTTGAGCCGCTCGTCCTGGGTGTCGCCGGTAGTCTCGTAGAAGACCACGGCTTCGAGGCGCTGGCTTTCGTTGACGTTACTGTCAAGCGATACGGTGTAGTTCCGCGGGGTGTACTGTGCGATGATCGGCTCGGTGCTGCCGACGAGCTGGCCGCGTGAGCCGTTGTCGGCCACCGTGAACACCCCGATGTAGCCGGCGTTCGGCACGACACCCGACAGCGAGAGCGACTGGGAGTCGTTGAACTGGGAGGCGCTCTGGTTCGGGAGCGACAGCGACGCGGACTCGACCCGGTAGCCGACCGACACGGGCCCGTCGGTCGTGCCATCCGGTGTCGTGGTCGACACGCCGACCGAGTAGTCGCCGTCGCTGGTCGGCGTGGTCATGTTGGCGACTTCGACGAGGATACGGTCGCCAGCTCCAACCGGTACTCGTTGGCTGAAGTTGAGCGCGACCGCCCCGTTCGTGCTTTCGGCGACCTCGAACGCGCCGACCGTCCGCTGGTTGTCCGAACCGACGATCGTCACGCTGACGTCCTCACCACTTACGTTCGAGACGCTCCCGTCGAAGCTGTTGTCGGCCCCGAAGTCGAGCGTCATCGATCCCATGCCGTTCTGGACGACGGCGTCGCTTTGCTGGGTGACGACCGAGACGGGGAACTCCTGGACGTTCGTTCCCGGCGAGTGGGGATACGGTGCAGCCGTGTCGGCGTTGAGAGCCGCCGCGGGACCGCCGACCGCGACGGCTGCGACTGCCGATACGACGACGATCGCCGTCATCAACGCGCTGCGTCCTGCCTTCGTCATGGATGAGCGATGAGATGGATCATTGTGAGGTGTCTGTGTCTCCCGGCGTCGCCCATTTTGCTTGGGACGAGCGCTGAGAGGTCGTTGGCGGGGACCTCTCGCGTTGAGGGCTTTGTTATCCCCACCATACTCGTTCTCCCGATGCGAAACGTGGCGAAAAATAGGTTCCGGTTCGGGTGACGGAAGCGTGCGTCAGCGTCGCCGGGTCGCGAGCAGCGCAGCCGCGAGCACTGCCACCACCGCGGTGATCGCGGTGAAGCCCGGTCCGCCTTCCTCGGTCGCCTGGCCGCTACCGTTCGTTTCGCCGGCGTCGGTTTCGGCAGCGGTCGCGTTCGTCTCCTCCGTCGCTGCTGCCGTCGTGGTTGCCGCCTCGGTCGACGTTTCCATCGCCGTCGCGTTCCCTTCGTCAGCATCCGTCGTCGCGTTGGCGCTTTCGGTCGTCGTGTTGGCGGTTTCCGTGGCCGTTGCGTTCGTGGTTCCGTTGGTCGTGTTGGCGCTCCCGTTCGTTCCGTTGGCAGGACCAGCCTGCTGGCCGGTGACGAGGAAGCTGTCGTCGCCCGGGCCGGTCGTGCTGTCGTTGTCGAGGCTCACGAGCGAGCCGTCGTCGACGCGGGTGATCGCGTACTGGCTCTCGTCGAGGTTCGCGGTGTCGACGATCGCGGTGGCGTTCTCGGCGGTCTGGAACTGGGTCGCCGACGGACCGATCTCGCCGCCCTCGATCCGGCTGATCTGATAGCCCGTGCTCGCCTCACCCTGATCGAAGTAGAGTCGTTCGCCCTGATCGTACTCGCCGCCGGCCTGGAGCCGACCGTCGACGTCGATCGTCGAAATCGAGGTCGTCGCGTTCAGGAGTTCACCGTCGATCACGAGTGGATCGTCCTCCGCGGGATCGAACGTCTGGTTCTGACGAATGCTGACGGACAGTCCCGTGGATTCGGTGTACGCGACCGCAGTGAGGTTCTGGCTCGACGAGATTTCGCCGCTCACGTCGATGGTGTAGTTCGCCGGCTGCGGGCTGGTCGAGACGTTGGTCGCCCCGACGAGCTGGCCGCGGGAGCCGTCGTCAGTCGTGGTGAACACCCCGACGTACCCACCGCCCGGGACCGACGCCGTGAGGTTGAGCTGCTGGCTCTCGCTGAACTGCGAGAGGTCCTGATCCGGGACGGAGAGTTCGGGCTGGCTCACCGAGTACGAGACCGACGCTGGGCCGTCGGTTTCGCCGTCGGGCGTCGTGACGGTTCCGTCGATGGAGTAGGTGCCCGGCTCGCTCGGTGTCGTGAAGTTGCGGAACTTGACCGCGACCTCCGCACCTGCGCCCGCTCCCGACCCGATCTGAGGCTGGATGGTTCGCGGGAGCGTGATTTCGAGCTGGCTGCCGTCCTCGCTCGACGAGACGTTGACGTTCTCGATCTGGAACAGCGTACCGCCGCGGATCGCGACCTCGACGTCATCGCTGGTCACGTTCGCGACGCTGGCCTCGCTGCCGACGTCGAGCGTGATCGTGTCGATCCCGTTCTCGGCGGCGGCGTCGTCCGGCTTGACCGCGTACAGCGCCGTTCCGAGCGTGCTCGTGCCCGGCGTCAGCGGGTACGTCGACGCCGCGTTCCCCTCATAAGCGGCCGCGGAGCCACCGAGGAGCGCAACGCCGCCAACCGCCGATACCACTACCACCGCGATCACTGCTATCGTAGCAAATTTCCGTATCATGCGTTCGTGTCGGTTACAGACTCGTTTCGTCGCCACACCACTCGTCCCGAACGGACCGTGGTCGCGACGAAACCGTCCTTTCGGAAACCTCTCCGTAGAGCGGCTTTGTTATTCTTCGCATACTCGGACGCGGCGTCTCGATGGTTGGCCGACGATCGGCCCGCTCACGAATCCCACCTCCTCCTCGATACTGCGCGTGTCACCGATTTCGCCCTCGATCCGGATCGTCGTACCGAACCGGACCGGTGTGTTTACCAGGGACGAGTTCGTTCGCGTCGGCAGGGACACATGAGATATCTGTTTTTTACGAACACCCCTGCTCACGTTCATCTGTATAAACACGCTGCGGCGGCACTCGACGACCGAGGACACGATGTTCTCGTGCTCGCCCGGGACTACGGCTGTACGACGGAACTGCTCGAATACCACGGGCTTCCCTACCGGTGTTACGGCCACCTCGAAACCACGAAGTGGTCGCTGGTGCGCCAGCTCCCGCGCCACTACTACTCGATTCTCCGCTACACCCGGCAGTACGATCCCGATCGGATCTTCGGGATGGGCGCGTACGCCGCCCACGCCGGAGCGATCTCGCGCACGCCGGTCACGCTGATCCTCGATTCCGAGCCGACCTCGCTGGACCACGCCGTCTCGCGGCCGTTCGCCACGAGCATCCTCACCCCACACGCCTTCGGGAAGGATCTCGGTCCCAAACACTACCGCTTTCGAGGGTTCAAGGAATCGGCGTACCTCCATCCCGATGTCTTCTCGGCTCGCGACGACATCCGCGAGCAGCTCGGTGTCGAACCGGACGAGAAATACGTCATCTGCCGGTTCAACGCGTTCGGCTCGCATCACGACGTCAACCACTCCGGGATCAGTCCTCCCGAACGTCGCGAGCTCGTCGAGCAGCTCGCCGAGCGCGCCACCGTGTTCGTCTCCGACGAGAGCGACGCGATGGCGTTCGACGCGCTCGACGCACGGCCGTTCGATCTCCATCCCGGACTCCTCCACGACGCGCTTGCCGAGGCCCACCTACTGGTCGCCGACACCCAGACGATGGTGACCGAGGCCGCGCTGCTCGGGACGCCGGCGATCCGATCGAACTCCTTCGTCGGCGACTCGGACATGGGCAACTTCATCGAACTCGAGCGCGAGGGACTGATCTACAACATCGGCGCGTTCGAACCCGCACTCGAACGTGCGTGCTCGCTGCTCGACGACGAATCGATATCCGCGGAGTGGGCGGACAAACGCGACGACTACATCGATCGAACGGTGAATCTCACCGAGGTCATCGTCGACCTCGCCACGAGCTCCGACGGGCCCAACAGCGTTGCGGGACTCTCGCAGGGCGAACTGTCGGCTCGTCCACCCCGAGACGCGCCCGTGTCCGCCGACCGCTGAGTCGGGCGGCGCTCGATCCGCCGATATATCCCGGAAGAACCCACTGAACCCCTAGTTCGTCATTCAGTATACGAGAGCGCAACGACGCGGCCGTCGCCGTAGATGGCGTACACCTCGGCAGTTCCGTCACCGTCGGTGTCGGCGACCGTCGGATGAACGTAGATCGGCACGCCCCGTTCGTAGGACGCCAGGACGTCACCCGATCGTGGGTCGACGACCGAGACGATCCCGTCGTTCGTCGCGGCGACCAGCTCCGGGTCCGTGTCGGTATCGACGTCGCCCATGACCGGCGGGGGCATCATCTGCACCGATTCGGTCGTCAGCGTCGTCGTCCACTCGGTGCTCCCGTCGCTCGCGTTGAGGCTCCTGATTTTGCCGTCCTTGGCGACCGCGTACACCTCGGGGTCGCCGTCACCATCGCCGTCTCTGAGCGTGTGAACTGCCGCGAACTCGCCGAAATCACGCTGCCACTGTACCGCACCGCGTTCCCCGTCGATCGCCGTGACTCGCCCGTCGACGGTGGCCGTCACGATCTCCGTCGCCCGGTCGTCGTCGGCCTGTCCGGTCGTCATCCACGTGATCGACGACTCGAACGGCCGCGTTCGGTTCCACGCCTTCGTCCCTTTGTGATCGAACAGCACGAGCTGCCCGCTGCTGGTACCGACGACGACCTCTCTTTGACTGTCCGCATCGAAATCCTCGACCGCCGGCTGTCCCCACGTGTACGAGGAGAGAGTCTCCGTCCAAACGGCCGTTCCGTTGGGTCGGAGCACGAACACGGTTCCCTGCACGTCGACCACGACGAGTTCGTTCCCTCCATCGCCAGTCAGATCGGCGACCACGGGCTGTGTGTAGCCGTAGTCGGTGAGGTCGTACTGAAAGACCTGCTCGCCGGTTCGTGGCCGATACGCGGCGACTTCCTGCTCGGTCGAGGTCGCGATGACCTCCTTCGTGTCGTCGCCGACGAAGTCCGCGAGCGTCGGATCGGCGACCGCGTGAATCGTACAGTTCGCCGACGGAATCGGCTCCTGCCAGCGTGACGACCCATCAGAAGCGTTCTGTGCGACCAGCGCACACTGGTCGGTCTCGAACTCGCCGCTGACCGGGGCGAAAACCAGGCTGGAGCCGCCGACCCGTCCGACAGCCGGTGCGTGATGGTTTGACTGCGTGGCACTGGTGGTGTTGCTCACCCACCGCTCGGAGAGCGTCCCGCCCGAATCGGCGACGGCGCTGAAACCGAACACCGCCGTCCCGGCGAGCGCCACGACGACGACCGCCGCCGCCAGCGCGGTCCGCAACTGCATACCCGCGGTATCACACACCCATGAATAAGCTCTCCTGTCGCGCCAGTCGATTCGAGAATCGTACCAGATCGACGTATCAGAGCCTTCTTTGGGACTCTCCGGTGTGATTCGGCAATGAAGTGGCGTCGATCGATCGTCACGGTCTGGCTCGCACTCGTCGGCGTCGTCGGCGTCGCGAGCGGCCACCAGGTCGCGAACTCGCGGTTCGCCGCGCCGATCCCCCTGACCTTTCTGTTCGGTGGCGCGGGCGTCACGGTCGCCGCGACCGCGCTCTGGCTCGGTGTGACGGCCGAGACCGTCTCGACGGCGCGGGCGTGGCGGTCTCGCTTTCGAATCCCGGATGGGATCGCGACCGGCCTCCGCTACGGCGCGCGAGCGGTCTTTTTCGCTGGTTTTCTGGTCACGGTGCTCCACGGTCTCCTCGGCCCGCAGGTCGACGCCGAGAACTTCGCCACGGTGTTCACGTGGGCGGTCTGGCTCAAGGGCGTCGGCCTCCTCTCGATCCTCGTTGGCAGCCCGTGGCGAGTGCTGTCGCCGTGGCGCACGCTCTACGACGGGCTGGTGCGACTGGAGGGGCGCGAGATCGCCGCCGTTGGTGCGTACCCGTCGTGGCTCGGCCACTGGCCCGCCTTCTTCGGGTTCGTCGTCGGGATCGGGATCGTCGAGAACCTGACGGTGATCCCCCGCTCGCCCGCCGCGACCGCGGTCATCGTCGCCGGCTACGCCGCGGCGATGGTGCTCGGCGGCGTGGCGTTCGGGAACGAGTGGTTCCGCCATGCCGACGCGCTGTCGGTGCTCTATCGGTTGTTCGGTCGCGTCGCACCGGTGGGATTCGTCGGGACGGATGGGGGGTATCGCCTCACGCTGCGTCCACCGTGGGCGGGCTGTACCCAACGCGTTCGTGATGTCGCCCTGGTTGCGTTCGTCGTCGCCACGGTCTATACGGTGAGCTTCGACGGCTTCACGAGCACGGCGACGTATCAAACAGTACTGTTCGATCTCCGGGACGCGCTCGCCAGCGGCCCGACGACCAGCGTGCTCGTCTACGCGGTCGGACTGTGTGGGTTCGTCGCGGTGTTCGTCGCCGTCAGCGCGGTGATGGCGTCCGTGGCCGACGAGAGCGGGGCGTGGCGTGAGACGGCGCTCGCGTTCGCACCGACGGTGCTCCCGATCGCCGCCGCCTACGAGGTCGCACACAACTACCCGTTCGTGATCGAGAACGTCGGGCGACTCGCGGCCATCGGGTGGTCGATCACCGTCGCGCCGATCGATCCGATCGATTCGCTCGAGTGGCTGACGCTCCAGGCGTTCTGGGGATCGCAGGTCCTCCTCATCGTCGTGGGCCACGTCATCGCCGTGGTGGCCGCCCACCACGTGGCGCTCGACCGCTACGGGACGCTCTCACGGGCGCGGCGAACCCATCTCCCGCTCGTGGTGCTGATGGTCGGGTACACGGTGCTGTCGCTCTGGATCATCTCCCGGCCCGTCGTCGCCTGATAGCGGTGCGTCGTCGGGATTCGGCGATCGCACCACAACCGTTATTCACGCTACCCGATGATTCCTAGATCAGTCGATCGTCGGCAACCGCTTGGGGACGAACACCGTCAGCCGTCGTTGTGGATCGTCGTCCGATCCGTCGCCCCGGGCGAACCGCGATCGCCGTTTCACGAAACAGATGTCGAGCTACCTACTCCACTTCGGGATGGGGCACGGCTCCGTGTCTCTGGAAACGCTTGCCCTGCCGAGCGTCCTCGTGCTGGCTGGCGGCGCGTCGGTGATCGTCGTCGGCCTCGCGATCGCCGCGTTCGCCCAGCGTCGCTCGCGGTCGTATCTGCTGATCGTGCTGGCGCTTTTGACCCTGTTGGCCAGAACCGTCGTTGGCTGGCTGGCGATGGGTGAACTCCTCCCCGTCGGGATGCATCACCTCATGGAGCACGCACTCGATGGAGTCATGGCCGTCCTGCTCATCGCCGCGGTGTACTTCGCCCGCACGACCGACCCGACGACTGGCGGGGAACGCGCATGAGCGAGACCCGCGACCGGATCGCCCGACACGTCCACACTCATCCCGGCGTTCACTTCAACGCCCTCGTCCGCACGCTCGATCTCGCGCCCGGCCAGGTGCAGTATCACCTCAAACGACTCCTCTCGACCGATTCGGTCGTCGACGAGCAGCTCTACGGCCAGACACACTACTATCCGATCGAGTGTAACGACTGGAGACGCGGCGCGCTCGCGCTGTTGCGCCGCGAGACTGTCGGCGACATCGCCGCCGTGCTCTGCGAACACGGGTCCGCACGACCCCAGTGGGTGGCCGACGAGCTCGACATCGCGCGGAGCACGCTCGAATGGCATCTCGATCACCTCGTCGAGGAGAACGTGGTCGTCAAGCACCGCGACGAGCGCAACCACGTCACGCTCACGCTCGCGCAACCGGACGAGACGGCGGCGTTGCTCGACGAGATCACCCCGTCGACACCGGAGCGCATGGTGGATCGGTTCACTCGCCTGACCGACAGGCTGCTCGACGAGCCGTCTTCCAACGAATAGGCCGACCGACGACTGGGTCTCGGTGCGGACGAACACAACGAGTCCGATCTGTTTTCGAAAACGAACGGTCTCCGATACGGGTCGAAACGCTGCCGTTGCCCGTCTCACTCCGAGGCGACGAACTCCTTCGCGATGGGGAGCACCTGCTCCATCGAGCGAGCGGAATCGAACGCATCGGGAGCCGCTCGGCGACGGTTCAGCGTATCGAGGTAGCTCGCGTGGCGTGCCTCGACCGAGTGGATGCTCAACGCGGGGGGAACGAGATCCGGGTCGGAGAGCAGGGGTGCTGCGCCTGCGTACGCGGAGACGCCGACGTCTTCGAGTCGCGCGGCGACCGCAACGAACTCCTCGAACGTGTCGTAGTCGAACTCGTAGTCGGCCTCCTCGACGGGGTTGCCACCGAGATCGGTGATGGTCTGCGTCAGCTTTTCGACGTGGGCTTTCTCGTGATCGCGGATGTCTTCGAGCTGCTGGTACGTGGAGAAGCGAAGCGTCGGCCGGTCGAAGTACCGTGCGATCGCCGACCGCTCGACGTCGTGTTCGCTGAACGTTCCGCCGCTCGATGCCAGACCCTCACGGTAGAAGGCGTGTTCGAGGTGTTCGAGCGTGAGTGCGTAGTTCAGGACGTCGATGTCGCTGATGGCCATGTCGTCCGGGAGGGCGATATCGTCCGTCCCGGCGTAGCCGTGCTCGCCCGAGTCGTCTTGCTCCCAGAACAGCGTGCCCGTCGACTCCTCGCCGGTGAATCCCGCACCGTCGAGCGGGAACTGTAACACGAGGTCGTCGTTGCCGTCGCCGTCGACGTCTCTGAGATTACCGTCGCCGACCGGCCGAACACCGCCGCCGTTGCCGAGGATTTCGTGGGTGCCGAAGCGATATCTGACGGCGCGATCGGTCGGATCGAACACGACGGTCTCACCGTTTTCGCCCGTGAACTCGGTGTACCGTACCGCGACCGAAACCCGGCCGTTCTCGTCCGGTTCGACCCGATTCCCTTCACGTTCCGGAGCGATATCGATAGCGAGTTCCTCCGGGAAGTGCGCGGCGGCGGTCGTACTGACGACCGGAATCGCGGCAGCCGTCGCCGCCGTCCCGATGGCGGCTTTCATGAATCGACGACGATCGGTGTTCTCCGACGGATCGCTTGTGGATTCTCTGGGGGAGTTCATGTGAGTTCCAGTACCCCTTGGTGGGGCTGTTCGGATGTTCAAGCGGTTCCGTATAGTGATTTCTGGCACGACTCTCGAAACGAACGTCGGCTCGCGGGGGTGTGAATATCTGCCATGATAGTCGGGGCCACGGCACGAATTCGAGAGACGGACCAGAACCGGTTTTTCCACGGGGCCACAAACCACGTACGATGGATCGCCGAACGTTTCTGCGGGCTTCCGCCGGCGTAACGGGCAGCGTCGCCCTCGCCGGCTGTTCCAGCTTGTTCTCCGTCAGACGGGGCGACCCGCCGCTCGTCGAAAACCGTCCCAATGCAGTCTACTATCCGACCCACACCGAGGGCATGGAGATGGTCGGCATGAGCGGGATGGGTGGGATGGCGATGAACGACGCAGGTGGAATGGACATGAACGGGTCGAGCGCGATGTCACCGACCAACTCGACGAACGGGGACGGGAACGGCGCGAGCGACTACGCGTTCGGATCGATGTACTCGTATCCCCACCGCTTCTGGACCGCCAACGGCAACGAGACGCGGAAGATCTCGATCCAGCAGGAAGACACCGTGCATCTGATGACGTCGGTCTGGGAGCCGAAAACTCGAACCGTGCTGCCGGATACCGGTCTCTCGGTCGAGATCACGCAGAACGGATCGGTCGTCTCCCAGGAAGTGATCTACCCGATGCTGTCCCAGAAGATGGGGTTTCATTACGGCGCGAACTTCGGGCTCGACGGCAACGGCACCTACACGGCGACGCTCAGCGTCGGCGGGATGTCGACGCGCCGGACGGGCGAGTTCGTCGGGATGTTCGCCGAGCCAGCGAGCGTCGATATCGAGTTCGAGTACACCCGCACCGACAAGAAATCGATCGATTACACCCGGACGAAAGGGCAGCGCGAGGGGAGCCGGGACGCGGCCAAACCGATGACCATGGAGATGGTTCCGAACTCGACCGTTCCCTCGAAGTCGGAACTCCCCGGCGAGATCGTCGGCACGCAAACCAGCGGCGACGGCCGATTCCTCGCGACCGTACTCGACGAGCCACCACGAGGTATCGACGCGAGCGGCCCGTATCTCGCGGTCTCGGCGCGAACGCCGTACAACCGCATGGTGCTCCCTGCGATGGCGCTCTCGGGGATGCTCCGGAGAAACGGCCAAAGCGTCTTCGACGGTCCGTTGCAACCGACGCTCGACCCCGATCTCAACTACCACTACGGAACGGTCGTCGACAGTATCGAATCGGGCGACGAACTCGAACTTTCGGTCGATACACCCCCACAAGTCGCTCGTCACGAAGGCTACGAAACTGCGTTCCTCGATATGCCGCCGATGACGTTCACCGTATAGGTCGTTCGAAACGTCCCGTTCGATGCGATCCCTCTCGGGTGACGACCGTTCTTCGTGCGCTCACGACGAGCGATACGAGAGCGACACGAATCTGAGACCGAACCGCGATCGGAGTGGCGGCTGAGCCGAATGTTCTGATCGTACACGGGCTATGTGGTGCTCGGGTTCGGGACCATCATCTCTACCGGCTGCATATCGATGAAGGCGGTTTCGTACCCGTCGTGGCGAGCGATCTGTGGCGGCGTGTTTACGGTGATTTTCAGTTCGTCGCCGGGCAGGATGCTCTCCATAGCGGTGCTGTAGTGATATCCCACGCTGGGATCGAGCGTCCGTTCGAGGGGGCCGTCGAACACTCGCTGAGCACCTCTCGACACCGTCACCGATAGCGACATGAACGGGAGGACGATCCGGTTGTACGGCGTCCGTGGAAACACCGCGAGCCGCGTGGCTCCGTTCGTGCTCCGGATCACGGTCACGACGAACGTCGCGTCGCCGGACCGTTTCGTGCCGAGTCGCGTTCCGGGCAGCGCGCGCTTCGGCGGTGCGCGGCCGACGGACACATCCATCCCCATGTCCATCGGCTCGACGGCACCGCGCTCGCCCTGTCTGTCGGGGAGCTGTCTGAGCGCCAGATCGTACAGCTCGGCGGTGTCGAACGCGAACTCGAACGTCGTCATCACCGGATTGGAGAACGTCCCTTCGAACCGTCCGGTCCGGCGCATCCCCGTTCCACCGATCGAAACCCTCGCCTCGTAGGTGCCGTTGCCGTCGAGCCCGAAGTTCGCGCCGTAGTGAAACCCCATCTTCTGGGACAGCATCGGGTAGATCACCTCTTGAGCGACGAGTTCTCCATCCTGGACGATCTCGGCCGAGAGGCCGGCATCGACCGGGATCACGATGCCGCTTCGGTCGTCCCAGATCGCTGCCATCAGATGGACCGAATCCGCCGACTCGACGACGGTTTTCCGGGTCTGGCTGCCGCTGAGGGTCCAGAAACGGTGGGGGTACGAGTACATGAGCGCGACCGTGTACGGCCCCACAGAACGGGTGCCATACATCGACATCCCCTCGGTCACGGCCGGGTAGTACACGGCGCGGGGCCGGTCACTCACGAGCGGCGGATCACGCCACGCCGACTGAGTTCGCAGGCCGAGCGTTTCGAGACAGCCCGCGGTTGCCGCCGTGCCGGCAGCCGCGGCCAGAAACGCGCGTCGCCTCATCGTCTCATTGTTTGTGCCACGTTCACATACGACTACTGGTTCGATCGTCGAACTCAGCCCACTCACCGCTATCGAGCCGTCTCACAGCGGGAGTGCCGGAGCACGGTCGAAGCACCGTCTCCAACGAACACATATACCAGGGGAACGTGGATCCACCAATGAGCAGTCGAACCGGCCGGAACCACACCGTGGCTGGCGATTCGCAGCGATCGGCGTCCGCAGGTGCCGGCCTCGGTCGTCGTCTTCTCGTGCTCGCTATCACGCTCGTTGCAACCATCGGAACCGTCCCGCTCGCGTCGGCGCACGGTGGTCACCTCTACGTCAACGGTGTCCACCTCTCGCAGTCGTACGCGTTGATTCCACTCGTTCTCGGGGCCGTCATTGCCGTTGGCAGTGTCTATCTGCCCCGGTTGCGGCCATCACTCTCGGGCTACGCGCTTCACGGCGTTCTCGTTGGCCTCGCCATCGCGGTCGTCGGTGGGATCGCGGTCGTCCAGCTCTCGCCGTACGAGTGGCTGACGGCGGAGCCGGTGATCCCGCGATCGATCCACGAACCACTGCTGCTCCTGCTCGGCGGTGTGATCATGCTCGGCAGCGTGATCGGCGGCCAGATCCGGTGGCCGACACGGCCCCGCTACGCCGGCCTCGGTGCCCTCCTCGGTCTCTGGGTCGCCTACCCCGGATTTTCGGTGTTCGGCATCTACACGCCGATGAACCCGCTCGGACATCTCATCGTGCTCTCGCTGCCGGTGGCGGTCGGATACGTCCTCTGGCACGACGCCCGTGACGTGTTGAGCGCAGTCGTCGCCGACCGGACGGCGCGCCGGTTCGGCGTCGCCGTCGGCCTGCTCGGGGTCGTGTTCTTCCTCTTCTCGGCGGGGATGGCTACGGTCGTCCCCGACAGCGGTGAAGGTCTCTCGTGGGCGGAAGGGTTCATCACGACGCTACCCACTCTCGGGCCGCTAGTGACGTGGCCATCGGTCGAGGTCTGGGCCCCGTCGATCCCGTTCGCCGGCATGGTGTCGGTCGGCACGCTGATCTTGCTCGCCGTGCTCGGCAGCCTCCTCGGACTGAACGCCGCAGTGTTCGCCCATCAGTGGGGGACTGCGGCGGGTGGCGCATCGCCGACGACGGCGGGTGCGGTCGGCCTCGCCGCCCCACAGGCGTGCTGTTGCTGCGGTCCGCTGCTCTCCCAGCTCGCGATCGTGACACTCGGCCCGTCGGCCGCGGCCCCGTTCTACCTGCTGTTCGCCGATCCCTCGTCGTCGATCGGCTCGCTGTTTTTCGTCGCCAGCGTGGCGATCCTCGCCGGGACGCTCGTCAACGCGGCCGGATCGACGGCCAACGCCGAGCCCGAACAGTGTGTGGTGCCGGCCTGATCTCGGGTACTTGTCGTCAGTCCGAACGACAACAGCACGACGAACGACGCGATCCCGATCGGCGAGGGAGAGACGTTCCTGTTACAGACCGACGCGATCGACAGCCTGATTCACCAGCCGATACGCGCCCTTGGCGGCGTCCATCGCGGGCCCGCCGGACTCGATGACGTACGACGGCGCGAGGTCGGCCCCGAACTTCGATTTGTACCGGCAGAGCCGTTCGGTGTTCGCGCCGACGAGGTCGTACTCCGTGACCGATTCGATGGGCGGATCCTCGGCGACATCGCGGATGATCCGCCAGTGGAGCAGGCTGTTGATGCTGACGCCCTCGTGAGTCGCGCGTGCGCCGCCGAGCCAGTAGTACGCCGCATCGTTCGAGAACAGCGTGATGACGCCGCCGAGATACTCGCCGTCCGGATCGCGCGCGACGTACACCCGCGACCGCTCATCGAGATCGGCGATGACGTCCCTGACGTACGGCCACGACGGCCCGAACCCCTCGTCCTGTTCTGCGTATCGGGCCTGCGTCTCCCGGAACACCGTCTCACCGCCGCTGAGGCCCTCCGTTTCGATCTCGACGTCGAGGTCCTCACCAGACCTGATCTCACGCCGGAGGCTCCGACTGAACGAGCTCAGTATATCGTCGGGCGATCGGTCGCCGACCTGAAGTCGATAGGTGAACGAGGGTTCGACCGAGAGGTCCGCCCACCGATACGGACGGGGATCGGTGTACTCGGGGTGGCCCAAGAACCGACACAGCGTCGTGGACGATTCGACGCCGAGCACGTCGAGGACGCCGTTCGTGAACTCGCGGTTGACTTTCTCGCGTTTGCGCTGTTTCGGGCTCGTCGGCATCACGATCGGCCCCAGATGCGGCACGGCCATGCCGGGTGGCGGCGACGAAATGACTCGGCCCCGCCCCATGCTCCGGACGAACACCGGGAGCATCCCCACCAGCTGTTCGCCGCGGTAGCCGCCGAGACAGAGTAGATCGCCCGCTGCGTGGCGGTCGAGCACCGAGAGCGCCGACGCGGTGTGAAACACTTCGAAGCCCGTGTTCGGGAGCCCGTCGTCCCACGCCGCGAGATCCATTCGTTCGATGTTCATGGGATGCGAGGGGGAGAGCGTGTGCTGTCTGCCATCGATACCTGTCTCACTCCGGCTATCGAAGAAAGTGTTTCGTGTTGGGGGATCGGTTGGCCCGTGCTCGCCCGGCGATTCCCTGGCAATCGCCCGGCAATCGCTCGACACCCCATCGATGTTCCCGTCGGTGCGTTGAACTCGGTCGAGCCTGTACTCGCGTGACATGGCGACTGCAGCGGACACGCTGGACGGATCACACGTCCTTCTCGTCGGTACGGCCGAGTGGATCGCTCCCCTCGCGGATGCGCTCGAAACCCACGGATCATCGGTGCGGACGGTCGCGACTGCCGACGCCGCAACCGCTGTGCTCGACGATCACCCGATCGAGTGTGTCGTCAGCGAGCACGCTCTCGACGGGCGGACGGGGCTCGATCTCCTCCGAACGATCAGAGACGAGACCGCGACGCTGCCCGTCGTGCTCTGCACGGCGGCGGGCTCAGAGGCCGTCGCCAGCGAGGCGATCGCCGCTGGCGTGACGGACTACGTCGCGGTCTCCGACCCTTTCGAGTCGATCGTCGAGGACGTCCTCGCGCGGCTCGGCCAAGCCATCCGTACGGCCGACCGGACCGACACCAGGCGGGATCGCGCCCGCCAGTTCGACGCGACGTTCCACGACGATCGGACCGCGACCTGGGTGCTCGATCCGGACGGCTCGCTCCGGCGGGTCAACTCGGCCGCGCGTGAACTGATCGGAGCCGACGCTGGGAGCGTCGTCGGGGAGCCGTTCTGGACGCTGCCGTGGTGGAGTGGGACCGACAGAACACGAGCAGCCGTCGAGCGGACGATCCAGCACGCCATCGACGGTCGGTTCGACAGCTCGACCGTCTCCAGGGAGCGCGAGGACGGAACCTCACAGACGCTCGATCTCTCGGCTCGGCCAGTTCGGGACGAGACGGGGGCGGTCGTCTCGATCGTCGTCGAAGGTGTCGACGTCACCGAGCGCGTCTCGCTCGAACGCGACCTCCGCGAGTCCGAGGAGCTCCACCGGGTCACGCTCAACAACATGACTGATACGGTGTTGATCACCGACGACGACGGCGCGTTCACCTACGTCTGTCCCAACGTCCACTTCATCTTCGGCTACACCGCCGAAGAGATCCACGATCTCGGCTCGATAGCGGGCCTTCTCGGACCGGATCTGTTCGATCGGGACGAGCTGGCCGCCGAAGGTGTGCTGAAAAACATCGAGTGCACGGCGACCGACAAGGCGGGCCGCGAGCACACCCTGCTGGTGAACGTGCGGGAGGTCTCGATTCAGGACGGGACGCTGCTCTACAGCTGCCGCGACATCACCAAGCGAAAGCGACGCGAGGAGGCGCTGGCCGGGCTCCACACGACGACACGCGAACTCCAGTACGCCGGCACCACCCAAGAGATCGCCCAGGTCGTGGTCGACGACGCGGCCACGGTGCTCGATCTCGACGCGAGCGCGGTCTACCTCTTCGACGCCGACGAGAACGCGCTCGAACCGGTCGCCGTCTCGAACGGGATGGAGCGACTCGACGGACCGTTGCCGACACGGCGGGCGGACGACGAAACCATCCCGGGCCACACCTTCGTCGCGGACGACGCCCGGTTTTTCGACGACGTTCACGATGCCGACCGGCTCGCGAACGAGGCGACCGGGATCCGGAGCGGGGCGTACATCCCGCTCGGCGAGCACGGCGTGTTCATCGCCGCCGCCGGGACGGTCGGGGCGTTCGACGAGATCCTCCGGGAACTCACCGACTTGCTCGCGGCCACCGCCGAAGCCGCCCTCGATCGGGTCGAGCGCGAGAGCCGGCTCCGCGAGCAGGAGCGCGAGCTGCAGCGGCGAAACGCCCAGCTCACACGGCTCGACGGGCTCAACGAGATCATCCGCGAGATCGACGGAGCACTCGTTCGCGCGGAGACCCGCGAGGAGATCGACCGCGCCGTCTGTGAGCTCCTGACGGCCGAGGACCGGTTCGCGTTCGCGTGGATCGGCGATGCCGACCCGACCACCGAGACGCTGGAGCCACGGGCCTGGGCCGGGGCCGAGCAGGGCTATCTCGACAGCGTGTCGTTTTCGATCGGCACGTCGGAAGCGGAGGAACCGGCGGGCCGGGCGGCAGCCACCCGAGAACTCCAGACGGTTTCGAACGTGGCCGATCGACTCCGGGAAGCACCGTGGCGATCGGCGGCGATCACGCGCGAGTACCTGTCGGTGCTCAGCGTGCCGCTGGCGCACGACGACTTCGAGTACGGGGTGTTGACCGTCTACGCCGGGACGGCGAACGCGTTCGACGGAACTGCACGAGCCGTGCTGGCCGAACTCGGCGAAACCATCGCGTCGGCGACCAGCGCGATCGAGCGGAAGAACGCGCTGTTGACCACCGCGAACACGCGTCTGGAGTTCGAGACGCGTGACTCGGCGTTCGTGTTCGCCCGCCTCGCCCGCCGCTCGGGCTGTTCGCTGACCTACGAGGGCGGCGTTCAGCGGACCACGGACGGCGTCTACGTCTTCGTCAGCGTGACCAATGCCGCCATCGAAGACGTCGTCGCTGCGGCCCGAAACCTCGTCTCGATCGACGAGGTCGAGCGGATCGGGACGGACGACGAGGCGGGTGTGCTCCGGCTCCGCCTCTCCCAGCCGTTCCTCGCGCTCGATCTCGCCGACCACGGAGCCGTCCTCCGACGCGCCACGGCCGACGGCGAGACCGCAACACTCGTCGTCGACGTGCCCAACAGCGTCGACGTCCGTCGCATCGATCGCCTCGTCGCGGAAGCGTTCGCGGACGTCGAGCTCCTGTCGAAGCGGTCGGTCGACCGTGCGTCGTCGCGGGACCTCCACGCGGCCTTTCTCGATCGGCTGACCGACCGCCAGCTGGAGGTGCTTCAGACGGCGTACTACAGCGGCTACTTCGAGTCGCCGCGCGAGAGCACGGGTGAGGAGATCGCGGCGACCCTCGAAATCTCGCCGCCGGCGTTCTATCGTCACGCGCGGACGGTCCAGCGCAAGCTGTTCACCACTCTGTTCGACGACATCGGCGTTCCGTCCGCCGCTACTGCCGACTGAGCCGTGCTCCGGTACGAGAGGAGGCGCCGATCCCATAGCTACCGCGTGGCCCGAACCATCCACCAGGTCTCGCGTGTTCGCCTCTCGCCGGTCGCTCTCGTGAACTCGTCGACGATACCGGTATGGCGTCGATCCGTCAACGACTCGCGACGCCGCGACCCAGACCAGCGGATGGACGGACGAACAAACCAGGCGTGAGGGACCACAGCTCAGCGGGTACGTTCAATAACGAACCCCCGGTTCTGAAGGAAGTTCGTTGTTGAACACCGCTGGTCATCCGTCGAGAGTTCTTCCTAGAAAACGATGCGAGACGTCGATCAGAACGCCGATAGCGAGACGCCGTACGAGTGCTTCGACTGTGGCACGATCGTGCTGACGGCGACGAACCCTGGCCAGTGTCCCGACTGCGGCGGCGAGATGCGCAACCGACTGATCCCGCTCGAATGAGATGAGTTCGGACTCCACACCGGGCGAAGCCGGTTCGGCAGTATCCACCGCCGATGCAGCCGAGACCGAATCCGCGCTCGACACCGCCCGCCGACAGCTCGCCCGCGCGGCCGAGCACGTCGAGATCGACCCGAACGTCGTCGAGCGACTCGCCCATCCGAACGCGGTTCACGAGGTCTCGATCCCGCTCGAACGCGACGACGGCACCGTCGAGGTCTTCACCGGCTACCGCGCCCAACACGACAGCGTTCGCGGACCGTTCAAGGGCGGCCTCCGCTTCCATCCGGGCGTGACCCACGACGAGTGCGTGGGGCTCTCGATGTGGATGACGTGGAAGTCCGCCGTGCTCGACCTCCCGTTCGGCGGGGCGAAAGGCGGGATCGTGGTCGACCCGAAGGCGCTCTCCGCCGACGAGAACGAACGCCTCACGCGACGGTTCACCCAGGAGATCCGCGACGTGATCGGACCGACCCACGACATTCCGGCCCCCGACATGGGCACCGACGCCCAGACGATGGCGTGGATCATGGACGCCTACTCGATGCAGCAGGGCGAGACCACACCGGGCGTCGTCACCGGCAAACCGCCCGTCGTCGGCGGGAGCTACGGCCGCGAGGAAGCCCCCGGCCGGAGCGTGGCGATCGTCACCCGTGAGGTCTGTGCCCACGACGACCGCTCGCTGTCGGGAACGACGGTGGCGGTCCAGGGGTTCGGCAGCGTCGGCGCGAACGCGGCCCGACTGCTCGACGACTGGGGAGCCTCGGTCGTTGCGGTGAGCGACGTCAACGGCGCGATCCACGATCCCGACGGGATCGACGTCCACGCGATCCCCACCCACGAGGAGGAGCCCGAGGCGGTCACTGCCGGCGTCGACGACGTCCTCCCGAACGAAGAACTCCTCGAACTCGATGTCGACGTGCTGATCCCGGCGGCGATCGGTAACGTCCTCACCGAGGCGAACGCCGGCGCTGTCCAGGCCGATCTCGTCGTCGAGGGCGCGAACGGCCCGACCACGTCGGCGGCCGATACGATCCTCGAGAAGCGAGACATTCCGGTCATCCCCGATATCCTCGCGAACGCCGGCGGTGTCACGGTCTCGTACTTCGAGTGGCTCCAGGACATCAACCGTCGAGCGTGGTCCTTAGAGAAGGTCAACGAGGAGCTCGAAGCCGAGATGCTGGCGGCGTTCGAGGACGTTCGGACGCAAGTTGACGAACGCGACGTGACGTGGCGCGATGCCGCCTACATCGTCGCACTCTCCCGGCTCGCCGAGGCCCAGGAAGCGCGCGGTCTCTGGCCGTAGACCGCTCTTCGAGACGGCTCCGATCGCGAATCAAACCTCGATAGCGCCGAGTTCGGGATCGTCGAGGCGCTCGTACAGCTCGCCGGGCGGGCCGACCCACGCGTCGAGTTCGAGCGCGCGCTCGATCAACCGCCGATAGAGTTCGCGATAACCGGGGAAGTCGTCGCTTAGCAGCCGTGGGTGCCAGAGCACCGTCATCACCGCGTCGTTGTCGGCTGCCTCCGTGAGCAACCCCTCACAAGCGTCCCACGCCGCCGCGAAATCTCCTTCTTCGACCAGCGCGGTTTCCATCGCCGTGAGCGGGAAGACCACGAACTCGTCGTCGAACGGCCGGAGCGGCTCGTGGCCGTGTTGGAAGCCGTACTCCGTGCTCGATCCGAGCGAACTGTCGTAGTCGAGTCCGATCGCACGGTGGTGTCGCCACGTTTCTTTCCCGGGTGCGAGGTTGAGGAAGTGCTGACGGCCGCCCGTCACTTCGTGGCCGAGCGCGCGCTCGATTTTCGCCTTCTCCTCGCGGAGCCGATCGCGGTCGTCGAACGAGTTGAACGAACCGTGAAGACCGACCTCCCATCCGCCGGCGTCGAGCGCCCGGACGATGTTCGTGAGATCGATGGTCTCGACGTCGTACCGACCGAGATGCTCGATCCAGTACCGGGGATTGCACCACTGCTGGAACGGCCGGTTGCGGAGGCCGGGCTCGGAGAGGAAATAAAACGCGGAGCGAACGCCGAGATCGTCTTCGAGGCCCATCAGCGACTCGAACTGCCAGTAGGGGTTGTGACCCGGTCGCAACGCGGCGAGCTGTCCGAGGTCGCGTTCGATCAGCGCGTCGGAGATCGCCTGATAGGTCTTGTACGGCCGGTCGACGTCGTGGGTGAGACAGAGCGCGAACTCAGCCATCGGTCGCCCTGTTCGCCGCCGCGACCTCGCTCGCGCTCCCGTCTTCGCTGCCGTCGTTCTCGATGACCGTAACGATCCGTTCGGCGGCGTCGCCGTCGCCGTAGAGTTCGGGTTTTTCGGGGAGCGAGACCGGTCGTGTGAGCTCGCGCGCGATGGCGGCCTCGTCCGCGCCGACGAGGACGTTCCAGCCCGCGTCGACGGTTTCGACCCACTCGGTCTCGTCTCGAAGCGTGACACACGGCGTATCGAGGAAGAACGCTTCTTTCTGGACGCCGCCGGAGTCGGTGGCGACGCGCTCGGCCCCGTCGAGCAGCCGGACGAAATCCACGTAACCGACGGGATCGATCAGCGTGAGCTGCTCCGCGATCGTTTCCCGGAGGTCACACTCGTCGAGCCGTTCGCTCGTCCGCGGGTGGATCGGGAACACGACCTTGCGATCGGTGTCGCACAGCGCGGCCATGATAGCCTCCAACCGCTGGAGATCGTCGGTGTTGCCCGCGCGGTGGACGGTCGCGAGCACGTACTCACCCTCGGCGAGATCGTGCTCGTCGAGCACCGTCGACCGATCGGCGGCACGACACCGCGCCCACCGGATGGCGTCGTACATCACGTCCCCGGTCTGGTGGACCATCCCGTCACCGATCCCCTCTTTCCGGAGGTTCTCGACGCCGCGCTGGGTCGGTGCAAAGAGGAGATCCGAGACGTGATCGGTGAGCACGCGGTTGATCTCCTCGGGCATCGAGCGGTTGTAGCTCCGGAGCCCAGCCTCGACGTGGGCGAGCTGGGCGTCGGTTTTCGCGGCCACGATCGCGCTCGCGAGCGTCGAGTTGGTGTCGCCGTAGACCAGGATGACGTCGGGCGATTCGCGCTCGGCGAGTTCGCCGAACCGGCTCACCATCGCTCCGGTCTGTCGACCCTGGGTGGCCGAACCCACCCCGAGGTTGTACTCGGGAGCCGGGATGTCGAGCTCCTCGAAGAAGACGTCGGACATGGTCTCGCTGTAGTGCTGACCGGTGTGGACCAGCACCTCCTCGTGGCGCTCGCGGAGCGCGCGCGAGACCGGGAACGCCTTCACGAACTGCGGGCGTGCGCCGACGACAGAGACGACCTTCACTGTTCGGCCTCCGGCTGCCGCGCCGGTTCCTCCGGTTCGCCAGCCTCGTGGCGTCGCACGCTGAGCCCCTCGTTGGTCTGGAGGTCGTAGACCATCGCCACCGCGAACGAGATCCCGCCGACCATCACCAACAGCAGCGCGATCGATCCCCGGAGGAAGGCAGATCCCGCGCCGACGAACGCGAGCGGGGCGAACAGTCCGCTGGCGACGCCGGCGAGTGTCCCGACGAACCCGAGGAAATACAGGATGACGAGCGGATGGAAGTCACGCACCACGTACCGCATCACGAGTCGGTGGAGGAAGTTGCGCGCGAGCAGCACGGAGAGTTTAGGCACGAACGACGAGTACCGGATCCCGCTCTGCTCGTCGCCGTACACCGCCGGATGGGCGACGTCGGCGACGCGCAACCGGTGGACGTTGAGCGTCGAGAGCACGTCGTTCAGAAAGCCGTAGTCGTCGTAAAGCCCATCGATCTCGATCCGCTGGAGCGCTTCCCGCGAGATAGCGGTGTAGCCGTTCTGCGGGTCGCTCATCTTCCAGTAGCCGCTCGATACCTTCGTGAGGTAGGTGAGCAGCGAGTTGCCGAAAAACCGCCACCCCGACATCTCACGGCGATCTCGGTGGAGCAGTCGCGTCCCCTTCGTGTAGTCCGCCTCGCCGTCCACGATCGGGTCGATGATCCGACTCAGCATGTCGGGGTTCATCTGGCCGTCGGCGTCCATCACCGCCGTGACGTCCATCCGCTCGGCGAGCGCGCGCCGGTAGCCGGTCTTGACCGCGCCACCCCGGCCCTGGTTGTCCTCGTGGTGGATCGGCTCGACCACCTGATCGAAGTACACTCCCCCGTCGGCGAGCGTCGCGGCCTCGGTGCGTTCGTCGTTCGCGCGCTCGGCGTGGCGCTGGATCTCGTCCCACGTCCCGTCGGTCGAGCAGTCGTCGACGACGTACACCCGATCGACGAACCCCGGCAGCGTCTCGATCACGCGACCCACGAACGTCTCCTCGTTGTGGGCCGGCACCACCACGCCGACGGTCTTTCCCCTATACATCGCGACCACGCCCGATCGTGTACGTCCGGTGTGTGGTTCCGGCGAGATCGAGGCTGTCGCGTCCGTCGATGACCACCAGTCCGTCGTGCTCGCCACGGCGTTCGAACGCCGTCCAGTCGATCCCGTCGAACTCCGTGTGTGGCGTCACCACCACCACGCCGTCGAGCGGCCGGTCGGTGACGTTTCCGACGGCGACCGGCGTCGCGTCGAACTCGGCGAAGCCTGCGTCGTCGAGCAGTGGATCGGCACACAGCACGTCCGCTCCCGCCTCGTTCAGCCCGTCGATGATCGACCCCGCGGGCGTCGCGGCAGTTTCTTCGACACCGGGGCGGTAGGTCAGGCCGAGCACGAGTACCCGTGCGTCCGCGAGCGCCGATCCTTCCGCCGCGAACTCCTCGCGGAGCTTCTCGACGACGAAATCGGGCATCCCGTCGTTGACCGCACGTGCGGTTTCGAGCAGCGGGCCGTCGGCCTCACGGCCGTCGAGCAGGAAGTACGGATAGTAGGGGATGCAGTGGCCGCCGACACCGGGGCCGGGGTCGTGGATGTCACAGAAGGGCTGGGTGTTCGCGGTCGCGATCGCCTCCGTCACGTCGATCCCGAGATCGTCGGTGAAACGCCCGAGTTCGTTGGCGAGCGCGATGTTCACGTCACGATAGACACCCTCGAATAGTTTGACTGCTTCGGCCGTCGTGGCATCCGAGACCGCGAGTACGCCCTTCTCGTTGATCGCCTCGTACAGTATCGTCGCGGTCCGGGTGCTCTCGTCGTCGACCCCGCCGACGACTTTCGGGTACGCACCACGGATGTCTTCGAGTGCGCGTCCGCTCGACGTGCGCTCGGGACAGAACGCGACGCCGAACTCCCCGAAATCGAGTCCGCTTTCGCGTTCCAGTTGGGGAATCACGACCTCTTCGCAGGTCTTCGGCGGAACCGTACACTCCACCACGACGAGATCGCCCGGTTCGAGCCCCGCCGCGACGTCCCCGACGACGGATTCGAGGATCGAGAGGTCGGGCGCGTTCTCGGCATCGATTCGCGTTGGGACGATGAGGACGTGGACCGACGCCGCCGCGGCCGCGGTGCGGTTGTCCGTCGCCGAAAGGGCGTCCTGCGCGACGAGATCCGCCACGAGGTCGTCGAGGCCGGGCTCCCGCGCAACGTGGCACTCGCCCGCGTCGACCGCCGCGACCACCTCGCTGTCGGCGTCGGCCCCGACGACGTTTCCGCAGACCTCGGCGTACGCCGCCGCGAGCGGCAGCCCCATCTTTCCGAGCCCGTAGACCGCGACCGGCACCTTGCCGTCACGGAAGGCCTCACGCTGGCGCTCGGCCGTCGCGTCGCTTCCGTAGAGCGACGTGGTTTCGGCGACTCGGCTCACACGTCGACCTCCACGGCTTCGTCGGTGGCGAGCCGGTCGATCGTCCGGGCGACTTCGAGTGCGCGCAACCCGTCGGCGGCGGTCACGACCGGCTCCGTGCCGGTCTCGGCACACTCGACGAACGCCGCGAGCTCCTTTTTCAGCGGTTCGCCGCTGTCGACCATCGGGCGCTCGACCACGCCCTCGTGGCGGTAGTGGACCCCGCTGCCGCCCTCGACGTACTCCGGCAGCGAGTGGCGGTGGATCTCGACCGATCGATCGATGTAGTCGACGGTGATCCAGCACTCGCGGGCGGTGATCGAGAGCTCGCGCACCTTTCGCTGGGTCACGCGGCTCGCGGTGAGGCTGGCGACGATACCGTTCTCGAAGCCGAGCTGGGCGTCGATGTAGCGGTTGTCCTCCGCGCCCAGCGCGTTCACGGTGTCGATCTCGCTGTCTATCACCGACAGCAACACGTCGATGTCGTGGATCATCAGGTCCAACACCGCGTTGTCCTCGATCCGACGCTCGCGCGGCGAGCCGAGTCGTTGGGCGTCGATCGCGAGGATCTCGTGGTTCGCGAGGATCTCGGTCACGGCCCTGATCGCGGGGTTGAACCGCTCGACGTGGCCCACCTGGATCGTGACGCCGTGTTCCTCGGCGAGCGAGATGAGTTCGCGGCCCTCGCTCGGTTCGGCCACGAACGGCTTCTCGACCAGCACGTGGACGCCCGCCACGATACACTCGCGCGCGATCGGGTAGTGGTGGGCGGTCGGGACGGCGATCGAGACCGCTTCGGCGGCCTCGACCAGCTCGGACTGATCCATCGCGCGCGTGCCGTGGCGGGTCGCGATCTCACGCGCCCGATCGGCGTCGGCGTCGGCGACTCCGACGAGGGAGACGCCCGGGAGTTCGCTGTAGACCCGCGCGTGAGACGCGCCCATGCTGCCGACGCCGATCACGCCGACTCGAAGCGAGTTCGTACTATCCATCCGCCGCCTCCATTGCTCTCGGTGTCGCTGTCATCGGCGGACGGTTCCGGATAGCGGCCGTGAGCGGACCGTCGGGTGACGGCCGGACGATCACGGCCGGCGTCACGATGGGTGCCCTCCCGTCTCGAAGCGACGGACAGCGGTCATGATGGTTTCTGTGTCCGACGCCGAAAGGTTTGGATGTACCGGTAGCGAGAGCACCTCCTCGGCGGCGCGTTCGGCGACCGGTACATCACATGCCACCCCGTCGTAGGCGGGCTGTTCGTGGATCGGCGTCGGGTAGTAAACTCCCGTCCCGACTCCTTTATCGTCGAGATGGGCCCGCAGTGCGTCGCGGTCGTCGGTCCGGATGGTGTACTGGTGGTAGACGTGCCGCCGGCCGGCCGGTTCGACCGGCGTCTCGATCCCCTCGACAGCGGCGAGCCCTTCGGTCAACCATGCGGCGTTCTCGCGGCGCTGCTCGTTGCTCTCCCGGAGGCGGTGGTCGAGCTGGACGCGGCCGACGGCCGCGAGCACGCTCGTCATCCGGTAGTTCTGACCGACCGAGACGTGTTCGTAGGCCCCAGCATCGCCGTCGCCGAACCGTGCTGCCGGTCGGCCGTGGTTGACGAACCGCGCCGCGCGCGCCGCTACGTCCTCGTCGTCGGTGAGCACGATCCCACCCTCGCCGGTGGTCATGTTCTTGGTCGGGTAAAAGGAGAAACAGGCGGCGTCACCGAACGTCCCGACGCGCTCGCCGTCGATCTCCGCACCGTGGGCCTGGGCAGCGTCCTCGATCAGGAGGAGGTCGTGCTCGTCGGCGATCTCTCCCAACCGATCCATCGCGGCGGGGAGCCCGTAGAGGTGGACGGGAAGTAGCGCGTCCACGTCCCGTTCGCGGACGATCGCCTCGACCGAGTGGGGGTCCATGTTGAACGTCTCGGGGTCGATGTCGGCGAAGACGACCTGTGCGCCGGCGAGACGGATGGTGTTCGCGCTGGCGATCATCGAAAACGGCGTCGTCACCACCGTGTCGCCGGGGCCGATGTCGAGCGCTTCGAGCGCCGTATGAAGCGCCGTGGTGCCGTTCGTGGTCGCTATCCCATGCGAAGCACCACAGAACTCCGCGAACTCCTCCTCGAACGCTCTGACTTCCGGGCCGTCGGCGAGCTGTCCACCCTCGATGACCTCGGCGACGCGAGCCTTCTCGTGCTCACCGAGCTCCGGATCGGCGATCGGGATCATATCGCGTTCTCCCCCGTGAGTTCGTCGGGTAGTGATTCGTGACGTGCGGGAACACCGACCGCGAGCGTCTCCGGCGGGACGTCCTCGGTGACGACCGCGCCGGCAGCGACGAACGATCCGCGGCCGACCGTGACTCCGGGGAGCAGGGTGGCGTTCGCGCCGATCGAGACGTGATCCTCGATGGTCGGGCCGACGAGGTCGTGCTCGCGGCGAACCGGGTAGGGATCGTTCGTGAGCACTGCACGCGGGCCGACGAACACCTGACTCCCGATTGCGGTGTGGGTGGGGACGTACACGCCAGTCTGAAGACTGACGTGCGACCCGATGGTGGTGGTGCCGTCGATCGTGACGTCGGTGCCGACGAGGACATCGTCGCCGATCGCGGTGTTCTCGCGGACGAGCGCGTTGTGGCCCGTTGTGAAGTCATCGCCGATCTCGACGTCGGCGTAGACGATGGTGCTGGCGCGGATCGTCGCACGGTCGCCGATGCGCGCGGGCTGGGCGTCAGGCGCGTGCTCGTAGCCGACCATCGCGCCCGCGTCGAGGCGACAGTCGGTGCCGGTCGTTGCGTGTGTGTCGTCAGTCATCGACGAGACCTCTTTGTTACACACCGTAGCGGTACAGTCGGGAGACGTGGAGGGCACCGGAGGCGTGGCGACGGACCGCGGGACGTGGGCGGTGTCGCGCACCGTCGGCGTCGCGTCCGGTGAGGGCTGTGGTGGCTCATTCGGTGGACGAATGTGATGACGGGGCCGGGTTCTCGCTCCCCGCAGTCTTGCTGTCCCGTTATTTCTATAAGAGACTCGTTTATCGTATATAGTGTTTTCCTATCGGCCACTGTCAATGTTTCCATCCGGTGGCTCTCGGCATAGTGGTTCTCCCCGACCGACTGGGAACGCTCCCTTTCGTCTGTCGCAGGAGTTTACAGATGGACCGGACGACTCGGACCCGATTCACCGATCCCGATCGATACGCTGCGTGCCCGACGGAATGTATCGCCGGATCAGCGGGATGCGGACACCGAGACGTTGCTCGACGAGATCGATCGGGACCTCGTCCTCGGCTTGGAGACAGCCGGTGACGGCGACCAACGCCACCGCAGCGAGGCTGGCGAGAACCCCGAACACCGGGAGCGTGACCACCGACAGCGTGATGACATCCGAAAGAACGAGTGCCGGCGGGAACAGCCCGAGCGGGAGCACGAGAAACGCCCGGACTGTCCACTTCGAGAACGGCGCGATCCCGGTGGTCCGCCAGAGCACCAGCATGGCGGTCGCGTTGAGCACGAAAAACGAAACCGCGGAGGCGACCGCCGCGCCGACGACGCCGTAGGTAGAGATCAGCACGACGTTCAATGCAACGTTCAACACTGCGGTGACGGTGTTCACGGCGAGGATGTAGCCGGTGTAGCCAAAGGCCGAGAGGGTGTCCTGACACCGGCCGTTGGCCGCGCTCATGAAGAAGCCGATCGAGAGGATCGCGAGGACGGTCGCGGATCGTGGATCAGAAGTGCCCATGATGATGCTCACCACGTCACCGGGGAACGCGACGAACGTGAGAAAGAGCGGGAAGGCGGCGATGTAGATCCACTTCGTCGTCACCTTATACACTCGGTCGACTTCCTCGCGGTTGCTGTCGTCGTCGAGTCGCGAGGCGAGCGGCATGTAGAGAAATCCGAACACCGAGAGGATCACGGGGAGGCCGGCGGCGAGTGGGTAACCGTACTGGTACACACCGGCGGCGTTCGGGGCTTCGGCGAGCGCACCGAGCATGATGGTGTCGATCTGTGAGAGCATCGACGAGACGGCCGAGGCGATCACCAGCGGGGCGGAAAACCGCAACAGCGCCCCTGCATGCGTCCGGAACGGGCCACGGAGCGGGAGGAGTCGATTCAGGAGGACGTGTGCGACCACGAATGCGACACCCGCCGCGACGATGTAGGCGTATCCTGCGGCGAACACGCCGAGACCGAACCCGAACAGGAGGAGAAGGAGCAGTCCTACTCGGAGTCCGTTGTAGAGCAGATCGTACGCGTAGGTCCGGTAGATGGTGTTCTCGTGGCCACGGATCGCGCCGACGGCGATCCGCATTCCGACGACGAGCGGGATCGCCACGGCGAACAGCACGGGAACCAACACCGAAACGTTGGGGTCGAAGACCACGTCACGGATCCACTCTCTGGCGAGAACGAGGCCCGCGGCGATCGAAACTGCGGCGATCCCGGCGATCACGAGGCCGGTCACCCACACCCCACGGACGTCTCGATCGTCCTGGAACCGGGACATGAACCGGGGAATTCCCTGAGAAAAGCCGACGAGTGCGACCGTCGAACTGAACGTCAGCATCGAGAAACCGAGGCTAAACGCGTCGTAAGCTGGTGTCGAAAGAACGTTGGCCAGAAGGGTCTTCTCGAACAGCTTCGAGAACGACCCGAACAGGCTGCCGACGAGCACGAGGCTGGCGCTCGACACCAGCGACGAGAGGTTCGCGTCGTCCGCGGCAGCCGAGCCCTCACCGGCCATCGTCTACTCCCGTTAATCGCGTCATCGAGACCAGTGTCGACGGGCATTTTCGGCGGGCTGTGCGACGAGGATCATCATTCGATGGATCTCCGCGGCGTCAAAATAGCGTTTCGTTCTCGTTGGCTCTCGTGGGGTCATCGAACACGGCGGCGTGCCGGCGGTAATCAGAGGACATAAGGACGGATGGGCTGGGAGAAGTAGTATATGCCGAGCCGTGGATCGGGACCGGACACGCTCCTCGTCGGACTCGACGCGGCCTGTGAGCCGGTGCTCGACCGGCTGTTCGATGCGGGAGCCGACCTTCCGCATCTACGAGCGATCCTCGACGACGGCGCAAGCGGCCCCTTGGAGTCCCAGGTCCCGCCGTGGACTGCGAGCGCGTGGCCGTCGCTGTACACCGGGACGAACCCCGGAAAACACGGCGTGTTCGGCTTTCTCGATTTCGATGGCTACGACTGGGACGTGGTGAACGCCACCGATGTCCGCGAGCGCGCGCTCTGGGAACTCCTCGATTCACAGGGGTTGTCGAGCGTCGTCGTCAACGTTCCCGTGACCCACCCGCCCAGGGAGTTCGACGGCGCGCTCGTTCCGGGCTACGTCGCTCCCGACGACCCAGCCTGTCATCCCGCGGGCCTCCTCCGCGAGGTTCGCGAGGCGATCGGTGAATATCGGGTCTACCCCCGTCATACCGGCGGGAGCGAGACCACGACTACCGAGAAAGTCGCCGAGTACCGCGACACGATCGAGATGCGTGGCGACGCGTTCCGGTACCTCGAAGACCGATTCGCGCCCGACTTCGGGTTCGTGGAGTTTCAGGCGACCGACACCGTCTTTCACGAGTGTCCCGGCGACTTCGACGCCGTTCGGGCTGTCTACGAGGCGGTCGACGAGCAGATCGGTGCGATCCTCGACGCGTGCGATCCCGGTACCGTCGTCGTTGCCAGCGATCACGGGATCGGCGAGTACACCGGCTACGACGTGCGGCTCAACACGCTCCTCCGAGACGCGGGGTTCACCGAAACCGCCCGCGGCGGGCGTGGGATGCCGTCGTGGGACGTCATTCGGGATGAGCAGTTTCTCGACGACGGCTCGGGGGACGAAGGCGACGAGCGCGACAGTGACAGCAGTGCCGGCGGACCGAACGACAGTGAGACAAACCTTCTCGAACGCGCGATGGAGACGGCCGCGCGTGCCGGCGTCACGAGCCAGCGCGTCGGACGGGTGCTCGAACGTCTGGGACTCGCGGAGGTCGTCGTGCGCCACGTTCCAAAAGGGATGATCCGTGCCGGAACCGAACAGGTCGACTTCCCCGCCTCGCAGGCGTACGCCCGCTCGCACATCGAGTGCGGAATCCGACTCAACGTCGCGGGCCGCGAGCCCGATGGCGTCGTCCCTCGCGAGGAGTACGACGCGGTGCGTGAGGCGATCATCGATCTCCTCTCGGATCTCGAAACACCCGATGGGAAACCGGCGTTCGACGATGTCGCGCGCCGCGAGGCGTACTTCGAGGGAGGGGAGGCCGAGCGCGCGGTCGACGTCGTGGTCGTCCCACGAGCGTTCGATCAGTTCCTCTCAACGCAACTGCGCGAGACGGCGTTCGGCCCGCCGACCGAACCCTACAACCACAAGCGCGACGGGCTGATCGCCGCCACAGGCGAGGGGATCGATGATGGGGCGTCGCTCGCGGGCGCGCACCTGTTCGACGTCGCGCCGACGGTGCTCGCGACCCTCGGGCTGGCCCGCGGTGAGCACATGGACGGCGACGTGCTGGCGCTCGTCGAGTCGATGGGTGAGCGCGCGTACCCGGAACTCGACGAGCGCGACCGCGAGGCAACCGACGAACGCGCCGTCGAGCAACGACTCTCGGACCTGGGATACCTTTGATATGAGCATCGAGATCACGAAAGCGACCGACGACGAACTGGACGACTGGAACCGCTACGTGGAGCGATCGCCCCACGCCAACCCCTTCCATCGGCTGGGAAGTCTCGAAACGATGGCCGACCACGCGAACGCCGATCTCCACCCCTTGATCGGATTCAAGGGCCAGGAACCTGTGGGGATCTTCCCGATCTTCGAGATCGAGCGCATGGGGGTTTCGACGGTGTTCTCACCGCCGCCAGATCTCCTGGTTCCCTATCTCGGCCCGGCGCTGTGCAACGTCGAGAAGCTGAAACAGCGCAAGCGCGAGCGCCGCCACGAGAAGTTCATCGATGGGTGTTTCGAGTGGCTCGATCGGGCATGTGATCCGCGCTACGTCCATCTCAACACCGATCCTCGATACGACGACTTCCGACCCCTGGGATGGAACGGGCTGGAAGCCTCACCGAACTACTCCTATCGGGTCGATCTCACGCCGGGTGCGGACGATCTCCTGAAACGCTTCAGCAGCGACGCCCGGAGCAACGTCAAGAACGGTGCTCCTGAACACTGTACGATCGAGGAGGGCGGCGAGGACGCGATCCGCCGGATCGTGACCCAGGTTTCCCGGCGCTACGACGCTCAGGACGAGTACTACGCCGTCACGCCGGCGTTCGTGATCGACCTCCGCGAGCGCCTGCCCGACGGCTGTGTCCGGGCGTACGTCTGTCGGGTCGACGGCCGGTTCGTCGGCGGGATGATCACGCTGGAGGACGACGACATCATCTACCGGTGGCAGGGCGGCGCGAAACACGACGCTGACGTGGCCGCGAACGATCTGGTCGACTGGCACATCATGCGGGACGCCATAGACAGGGACATCGACGGCTACGATCTCGTCGGGGCGAACTCGCGGCGACTCAACGGGTACAAGGCGAAGTTCAATCCCGAACTCCGCACCTACCACCAGGCCGAACGCGCGGGGCCGGCGCTCCAGGTCGCACGCGAAGCGTATCTCCGCCTTCGCTAAGCGTCCCTCCGCCTTCTGTTGGATCTGCGCGGCTGCGGCCGCGTTGTGTCGCGGTCGTGGCGTCGCTGCTGACTGTTCTCGATCGTTTTTCGACGATCAGTGACGCGACGAACGGCGGCCGACGAGGCGGGCGAACAGCCCGGTTCCCGGCCGGCCATCACGGAACCAGAGCAGGAGGACGCTTCCGAGCACGAGGAGTTCGACCGCGACGAACAGCAATCCCTTCGGACTGGCCAGCTGGCCGAGGTAATCCTGGAAGTAGTACCACGCGTTCGTCAGTATGCCCGCTCCCGCGCCGGGTCCGACGATCGGGTTCGATACGTCCACGCCGGGTCGGGCGACTGCGGGCCAGAACAGGAACCAGTAGGACGCATCGCCGCCGAGAACGATCGATGGGAGAACATCTCCGGGGAGGTGTGTGAGATAGCCCACCGTGAACGCGATCGCGGGCTCGGTTCGACCGATGCGCCATCCGACGACGAGCACGAGCGCGGCCAGGGGGATGGCGACGAACAGCGAGTGGGCGAACACGCCGGCGGGCAGCACGTCGAGCGCCCACGACAGCGGCTTGTCGACGAGATCGGGGAACTGCGTCCCGACGACGACCGCCAGCGTTGCGGGGCCGTTCGGTGTGCGGCCCCGGAGGTGGGCGAACAGCGAGTAACACAGGTAGCCGACCGCGAGATGTTCCCACGGGAACATGGCGTTCAGCCGCCACCGCCGCTGCCGCTGCCGTTACCGCCTCCGCCGCCACCACCGCTGCCGTTACCGCCAGTACCGCCTCCGCCGCCACCCCCGGCACCGCTACCACCGCCGCCCCCGGAACCGCCTCCGCCACCGGCACTGCCGGCTCCGCCGCTGCCGACGATGTCGACCGACAGATGCGTGGTCACGTCGGCGTTGCGAGTGGTGGGGTTCTGTGGCGGATCGCCCTCGTAGAGGAGATAGGTGAGCTGGAGGCGCTCGCCGGCCACGTCCGGGGTGATTCGGTGCTGGCGCTGCCACGTCCGGTTTTCGGGGACGGTCGGCGATCTGAACCGCGTGAGCTCGCTCCGGCCGACGACCTCGCCGGCGTCGTTGAGCCGCTGGAGTTGGGCCACCACCGTGTAGTTCGTCGCTTTCCCTTCGTGATTCTGTACTTCGAGTGTGTACGGTTGGCTCGCCTCACCAGCGGTGAGCGTGACGTTTTCGTGGACGGTTTCGAGTCCGCTATCGTCACCCTCGCTCAGGAGTGCCACGTTGGTGGTGGTCTCGCCGTCTTTCGGCACTGTGAGCGCGTAGCTCATGCTCACGGCGGCGACGAGGATACTGAGGATCAACACGGCGTTGAGCAGCACGTCGGCCGGCGAGCCCGAGAGCCCGTCGGCGAAATCGTCGATCCAGTAGCCGACCGGCACCGCGAACCGTTCCGAGCGCGGGAGGCGGAGCCGGCGGACGATCCCGGCGATCGCGAACACCAGAGAGAACACCACCACGATCCCGACGATCGGTCCGGTTCGGTACGGCGAGCCGGTGCCGAGCAGCGTGGCACCCAGATCGATAGCGAGCGCGAGCAGCGGCGCGATGAACAGGCTGAGACCAAAGGATAGCGCGAGTCGCTCGCCCCAGCGAACGCCGCGTTCTTGGATCGAGCGCGCGCTGTCGTAGCGTTGGGAGAGCCGCGAGAGCGAATTACTCCGATCGGCCGTCCGTGACGGCCGTCCGGGAAACAGCGCCGCCACCAGCGCGTAGCCCGGGACGATCAACAGTAGCGGAAGACCGAGAACGGCGCGAACAACCGTCGGAAGGCCGCCGACGATCGCGATCAGTCCGCCCGCGACCACGGTGTACAGGACGAGGACGAGGAGATCGCCCGGCAGTCCGCGGAGTCCCGACGCGTCGCTGTCGTAGCGTTCGATCGTTGTATCGTTGCCGGTGAGCGGGTCGCGGGACACCGTTGGGACTACTACCGAACAGACTCCTAAAAATTTGGCTATCCGTGGTTTCTCGGCGTCGTTCGGCGACTGCGGGGTCGAGCCGCTCCGTTCACGCCCTGACACTGGTTGGTACGATACCGTTACTACTGCAAAAGCTATGTATATGGAAGTAAACGATACGCACTCGTTATATTCCTCCAGCGAGTAGTCGCTATCAACGGGGTGACTGCAATGGCAGAGGATTGGGATACGGTAAGCTACGTGATCCGGTCGCAGTACCGGGTGGACGTGCTCGAACGACTGGCGGAGGGCCCGGCGACGCCATCGCGGATCGCCGCGGACAAGGACATCGCCATCGCGCACGTCTCGCGCGCGCTCGGTGGACTCCGCGAGGACGACCGCGACATGGTCGAGCTGCTGGTCTCCGAGGACCAGAAGAAAGGTCGGGTGTATGGGATCACCGACAAGGGCGAGCGCGTCTGGGACCGCCTCCAGTCCGAAGGCATGATCTGATCGGCTGCGTTGCAGTCACCACCGATCCGACTGACTTCGTCGCCCTGGCCGCTTCGCTGCTGTCCCGGCGGCGGACAAACGGCATTTATATCAGTCCGCGTCGAGCAGCCCATCGCAATGAGTGGAGATGCAGGAACGCGCGATCGAAGCGGTGCTAGCGTTCGGTTACGGATCGCGAGCATCGCGCTCGCGCTCGTCGTCGTCGGCTCCGTGGTCGCCGTCGTGCCCGCGGCGGCACAGGACAGTGCGGAGCAAAACGGTTCGGACACGTTCATCGTCCAGCAGGGCGACAGATGTACCGAGATCACCGCCCTCGGCGACGGCTCGCAGTCGGTCGAGGAGTTCTACGACTACCGCTCGCCGGTCACGGATCAGGAAGGTCTCTACAGCTCCTACGGCACGACCGACATCCAGCAGAGCCAGGTCAGTCAAATGTTCGTCTATCGCGGGAGCGAGGGGCTGAGTCTCGTCTTCCTCCACGACCAGTTCGGCGACGAGAGCGGCGGGTTCGTCGCCACTGGCGACGTTTCGGGGCTCCCGGCGAACGGCGAGTGGGCCGTCGAGGACGACACCTACAACAACCGTGACGACATCTTCGAGCACCAGAACGGGTCGAGCCACATCGAGTGGTTCTCGAACGGCAACCGGACCGACGGAGCCGCGTTCCGCGGGCTCGGGAGTGCGGAGTATCGGACGATCACCGCCGACGTGCAGTTCAACGAGGAAGCGGACACCTACCCCTTCGAGGAGTGGGACGGCAGCCCCGAGGACAACCAGATCGAACGCTGGATCCTCCGCTCCGGTTCGGGCGACACCACCGAACTCGACATGAGTCAACCTGTGGAGATCAGCCCCGGCACCTGTAGTGGTGGTGTCGAGACGTACACGCCGACACCGACGTCCGAAGCGAACGGCACCGCAAACGAGACTACCGACGTCGGAACGACGGGCACTGAAACGACGGCGACTGAAACGACGGGGGCGACCACGACCCAGACCGCCACGGCGACGGCGACCCCGACACAGACACCGACCACAACCCCAACGCCGACCGCCACTGAAACCTCAACCCCGACCCAGACGGCCACCCCGACCGCGACCGAGATGGCGACAGCCACCTCCTCCGCAGCCGACGACACGACAGCGGCGAACGACAGCGCCACAACGACCGGCGGCGACGGGAACAGCGGCGCGTTCGGTCCCGGATTCGGCATCGTGACGGCGCTCGTGGCGGCGATCGCCCTCATCGCGGCGGCCGGACTCGCACGCCGACGGGACTGACTCGCCGATCGCCTACCGACTGCACGACAGTTTTTCGGCAAGCCTAAAAGTTCAAGTACGGCCGGTCCCGAGCGGCGTTCGATGCAGCAGATCGCCGATACGGACAGCCAGGGAGACGAGGAGTACACTTTCGATGACGTGAGCGTCGTGATGGGAACGTACAACGAGGAGGCCGCCGTCGGTGGCGTGCTCGCGGCCATCGACGACACCACGGACGGCGCGGCCGAAGTCGTCTGCGTGGATAGTTCGACCGATCGAACGCCCGAAATCGCGCGCGAACACGGCGCGCGCGTCGTCGAACAGGAGCCACAGGGCTACGGCGTCGCGGTGAGCGCGGCGCTCGCGGCGGCCGATCGTCCCGTGGTGGTGACGACCGACTGCGACGGCACTTATCCGATGGAGCGACTGCCCGACTTCCTCGACGCGATCAACGCGGGCCACGACGTGGTGAGCGGCGATCGACTGTACCACGGAGCCGACACGATGCCGCCGTTCAACCGCCTCGGCAACCACGCGTTCGCCCTCCTCGCGAGCGTCCTGCTCGGCGAGCGCGTCCACGACACCACCACCGGGATGCGTGCGTACCGACGCGAGGTCATCGATGCGATCGAGTGGACCGAAAACACCGGCCTCTCGGCGGAGCTGCTCATCCGACCGCTCGCACGCGGCTACGACGTCCGCGAAACCCCGATCGAGTACGGCGAGCGTCGTGGCGAGACCACGCTCGACCCGCTCGCTGGCGGGGCAGCGATCGCGCGCTCGATCGTCGACGTCTGTCTCGAAGAGCGCCGCCGGTAGCGCCCCGATCCGACGGCGCGAGCGTCATCCTTCCGAGGTCGCCGAACCGTTCGCCGTCCGCGTCGTCAGCCCTGTTTCGACGAACACCCCGGGAGGCGTCGCACCGACGGTGCCGCGTCCGCCGCCACAGCGAAAGTCCGGACAGACCTCGGTCGTGGGCGGGAGGACACGGAGGCCGTTCCTCCCGCCGTCGAGCGGCATGACGAGTCGGTAGCCGAACCCGCCAGCAGGACCTTCGTTGACGAACACCGACAGCGTGAGCGAGTCCTGGCCCTCGAGGGATACCGCGCTGCCGTTCACGGCGGTGACGTTCCCCGTCAGCCGCGCGCGCTCGTCGGCAACGAGGCCGAGATCGAGACTCCCGTTCGCGGGCGAGCCGGCGTAGTACGCCTGTTCGTTCCCGTTGGCGAGTCGAACCGAGACGCTCTCGGGCGAGTCTGGAATCCCGAAGCGGCCATCGAGTGCGACGCGGTCGCCCTCGTGGACCTCGATGGGACGGAGGCGGGCGTCGGCGGCGTCGCCGCTCGTCGGTGACCACAGCCCCTCGTAGACGTATCGGTAGTACGTCCGGTTCGGGTAGGCGTCGACGACCGCGAACTGGCGTTCGGCCACCGCGTAGACGGTGTCCCCCGCGAAGTCGGGGTCGTTGCGAAGCGTCTGGAACGGATGGCTGAGCCAGTCGCCGTACGGCGTCGGGAGGAAGACGACCGCGTTCTCGACGGAGCGGTTTTCGAACGGCTGGTAGGCCCGTTCGTACTCGGCGGTGACGTTGCGGTTGCGGTCGAGCGGTTCGTCGATCGCGGTCGCCGTTGCGCCCGCGAGCCCCGCGCTCACAACGAGCAGGCAGACCGCGACGACCGCCCGGGCCTGTCGGGCGTCGAGGTGGTCTCGCGCCGCTCGCCGGAGACCGAGCGTCCCCCGAACACCGGTGTACGCCGCAAACGCCGCCACCGGAACGAGCAGGTCGAAGTGGTAGTACGGTCCCAGAAACGCGAGCAGCCCGTCACCCGGCGATTCGAGCGCGCCGAGCACGTTCAGGTTCCCCCAGAAGAAGACGTTGCCGACCGGAATCGACACGAACAGGCCGGCGAGCACCGCCGTTCGAGCGTTCCGTTGCTCTCGCGGAACGCCAAGCGCCAGCGCCGTCCCCAGCGCCGCGAGCACCGTCCCGAGCACCCCGGCGACGGCCCACCGACCGAAAAACGCCGCGAGCACCCGGGCGTTGGCTCGCAGCCCGAGTTGCGGCGTGTACTGTTCGCTGTGGCCGAGGATCGCCCGCTTTCCGAACCCGATACCGTCGAGGGGGGCGAACGCCGCGTAGGGGAAGGTGAACGGATCGCCGGTGACGACGACGTTGTATCCGAGCGCGACGAGCACTCCGAGACAGCCGCCGGCAGCGGTGAGGACGTTCCTGAAAACGGTGCGACGACTCTCCTGAAGCGTCCAGAGCGCGTGGACGACGAACGGTATCGCGAACAACACGGCGGTGTAGGGCCGCGAAAAGAAGGCGACGCCGATGGCGAGTCCCGCTATCGCCGCCAGCGGTCGACTCCCGGTGCGGTCGGCCCGGAGATACGCCGCCGCGAACAGCAGGTTCCACGCCGTCGTCGGCGCGTACGCCAGGAACACCGACGACGTGACGAGGAAGAGTGGCGAGAACAGGAGCAATCCGCCGGCGAGCAGCCCGACGACATGGGCGAATTTCCGGCCTTCGTGACGGAACGCCTCGCTGACGACGACTGCCGTCAGCCAGACGTTCGCCGCCGCGATGGCGACGAGCGCGAGGCGGAAATCACCGAGCAGTTGTCCGACGGCGAACATCGCCGCCGCCACGGGGGCGTACTTCGGGTAGAGCCCCTGTTCGCTATCGACGAAAAACCACGGTCGAAACGCCTCCCGTACTGGTGGATCGAGGAACAGCTGCCCGTCGAGCAGCATGCTGGCCTGCTGGAGATACACTCCCTCGTCGTGGTTCAGCGAGAGGTATGGAAAGACGCTCGTCGAAACGATCCAGATGACGACCGCACCGACCAGCGCGAGACCGGCCGCCGCGAGCCCGAACCGATGTCTGTCGAGCCGCTCACGGACGTGTCCGCCGTCCATCACTCGGCGGGATACCACGCGAGCGTGTGGTCGGCGTCGAACGCGATCTCCACGCGCCGATCGAGACGGATGTCGGTCGTGTGGTTGTGCTCGCAGTGGATCACGTCACCCGTGTCGAGTTCGACGCGATAGACGAACGAGGACCCGGTGTACTGGCGGTGAACGATGCGGCCGTCGCCCGCGTCCCCGTCCCCGTCTCCGCTTCCTTCTCTTTCCTCAACCGGGACCGCTTCGAGGTCGTCCGGGCGAACCAGCACGTCGATGTCGGTGCCGGTGTACTCCTCGGTCAGCCCTTGGAGCGTCGCGGTGTCGAACGTCCCGATTCCGGTGTGAACGCCCGTCTCTTCGACGCGTCCCGACAGAAATCCCGCACGGCCGAGGAACTCCGCAACGAACCGCGACTCGGGCTGTTCGAACACGTTCTCCGGCCGGCCGACCTGTTCGAGACGGCCGTCGTTGAGGACGGCGACTCGATCGGAGATCGACATCGCCTCCTCCTGATCGTGGGTGACCGAGACGGCGGTGACACCCGCTTCGTCCAGAATCCGACGGACCTCCTCGCGCATCCGGACGCGGAGCCGTACGTCGAGGTTCGAAAACGGCTCGTCGAGGAGGAGGAGGTCGGGTTCCGGTGCGAGCGCCCGCGCGAGCGCGACGCGCTGTTTCTGTCCTCCCGAGAGCTGATCCGGCGTTCGGTCGCCGAACGATTCGAGACCGACGAGTTCGAGGAGCTCCGTGACGCGGCGCTCGCGTTCGTCCGCAGTGGCGTCGGTGAGGCCGAACGCGATGTTCTCGGCGACCGTCATGTGGGGAAACAGCGCGAAGTCCTGAAAGACGATGCCGACGTCGCGGTCCTCGGGATCGACGGCGTGGCTGTCGTCGGCGACACGCTCGCCGTCGAGGGTGATCGTGCCGGCACTCGGCGTTTCGAGCCCCGCGATCATCCGGAGGGTCGTCGTTTTCCCACAGCCAGACGGGCCGAGCAGCGTCAGGAGCTCGCCGTCACGGACCGCAAGCGAGAGATCGGTGACGGCGGTTTCTCTCCCGAACTCCTTGCTCGCGTCGGCGAGTTCGAGCACCACGTCGGCCGTTTCGGTCGTTTCCGCATCAGCCGCTACGGTCGCCTCGGTCTCGGCTGCGCTCTCCTCGGACTGCTCGTTCGCTTCGTCGGATCGTGGTTCGACTGTTGGGGATTTACTGGACATTGTCGCCCTCCTGTGTGAGGATCACGAGCATCGAGAGTCCGGAGACGGCGACGAGCACGAGCGCCGGTACGGCGGCCGCCCCGTAATATCCTGCGCCTTGAACCTGCCAGATGTAGGTGACCAGCGTCTTGAACTCCGAGGGATGGAGGAGCAGCGTTGCGGGCAGCTCCTTCATCGTGGTGAGAAAGACCAGCGCCGCCCCGGCGACGACCCCGGGGGCGATCAGCGGGAGTGTCACCCGCCGGAAGGTCGAGAGCGGGGAATGACCCAGCGTCCGCGCGGCTTCGAGCAGCGAGCGGTCGACGTGGAGCACCGAGGAGTTTGTGGAGCCGACCGCCTGCGGGAGAAAGCGCACGACGTACGCGAAGATCAACAGCGGGAGCGTCTGGTAGAGGCCGGGGAGGTAACGAACGCCGAAATAGACGAGGGCAAAGCCGATCACGATGCCCGGTGCGGCGTAGCCGAGATACGTCGCTCGATCGAACAGGTTCGCGAGTCGCCCGTTCGTCCGTGCGGAGAGATAGCCGACCGGTAGCGCGGCGAGCGTCGCGACGACCGCCGCGAGCACTGCGACGACGATGGAGTTCAGCCCGTAGGACCACTCGAAGGCGAACCCGCCGGCGGTGTAACCCGGGCCGCCGCGGAACAGCCACATCCCAAGGATGCCGAGCGGGACGAGCAGCCCCAACGTTGCCACCAGTGTACAGAGAGCGAGCGCCGGGCCAGTCCAGACCCCGAGCGAGATGGTGTTTCCCCGGCGGCCGCCGGCGTAGGCGTTCTGATCACCGGGCGAGAGGCGCGATTCGATTCCGAGGATGGCGACGGTGAGTCCCAGCAACAGCACCGAGAACAGCGCCGCACGATCCCGGCCGAAGGCGTTGTATTCGACGAAGATCCGGCGGGTGAACACGTCGTAATGCATGATCGAGGGCGTTCCGAAATCCGAGAGCGCGTACAGCCCGACCAGCAGCGCGCCGGCGGCGATTCCCGGCGCGATCTGTGGCAGGACGACGCGGCGAAAGGCACCAAAGTAGGAGTGATTCAGCGTTCGGGCGGCCTCGACCTGCGAGGCGTCGAACGACAGCAGCGCCGCGCGAGTCGTGAGAAACACGTAGGGATAGACGAACAGCGTCAGGACGAGAACGGTGCCGTGGAGTCCGTAGATGGTCGGAATCGACTCGATTCCGAGCGGCGCGAGCAGATCGGCGAGGACGCCACGCGGACCGAACGCCGAGACGAACGCGAACGCGCCGATGTAGCTCGGCACGACCAACGGCAGCGCCAGCACGACCGTCCAGAACCGCCGGAAGGGGAGGTCCGTTCTGGCCGTCAGCACTGCGAGCGGCACGCCGAGCAGCACCGAACCGACGGTGACCGCAGTGACCAACAGCGCGCTGTTGATCCCGATCTGGATCGTCGATGGCGAGGCGAGCAGCGCGAGCGCGCTTTCCGCGCCCATGTCGAACGCCTGAACGACGAGCCACACGATCGGCGAGACGACCGCGAGCGCGACGAGCCCGGCGAGCGCCAGGAGCCCGCCTCGGAGCACCCGCCCGCGGTCGATATCGATACCACCGGCGTCGAAGGTACTCATCTCAGAGGACTCCGACTTCGCGCATCAGCGTGAGCGTGGGTTCGAGGTTCGAGAGCTTGGCGAGATCCAGCTGTGGCGGGTTGAGCTCGTCGATCGTCGGCAGCCCGCCGACCGGCGGGACGCCCGGGATCATCGGGTAGGCGAACGTCCGGGTGGCGAAGAACTCCTGGGCCTCGGCGGTGAGGAGATGCCGAACGAAGTTGTTGGCGAGTTCACGTCGCTGGGTCCCCTTGATGACCTCGACGCCGGCGGCATTGACGAGTGCGCCCGCATCGCCCTTCGTGAAGGCGAGTTCGATCGGCGCGTCCGGCCGGGCGGCCTTGACGCGCAGCGCGTAGTAGTGGTTCGCGAACCCGGCCGCGAGCTCGCCGTCCGCGACGGCGTTCGAAACCAGGAACTCGTCGGGGTACTCCGAAATCCCCTGTTGGGTCATGCTCTGGAGCCACTGCTTCGTTCCCTGTTCGCCGCGGAGCAGCCGCATCGCCGTGATGAACGACTGGAAGGAGCCGTAGGTCGGTGCCCAGCCCATCGATCCTTCTAGGGGGTTGGCGTCGGTGAACTTCTGTACCTTGTTCGGGATCTGGTCCGCCGACAGCGTGTCCGTGTTGAAGGGGACGCTGCGCGCTCGGCCGGCGACGCCGACCCATTGATTGCCGGGACGGAACGACTCGGGCACCGGCTTCACGACCTCGGAGGGAAGCTCCACGGTCGCGTCGTTGTCGGCGACGACACCGAGCGCGCCGACGTCGACCGCCCAGAACACGTCGGCGTTGGCCGAGCCGCTGTTGACCTCCGTGATGAGTGTGTTCGCGAGTTGGGCGGACGAGGCCGTGCGAAGTTCGACGTTGAAATCCGGATACATCCGTCCGAGGAGATCCAGAAACTCGGTGTACAGTCCGCCCTCGCCGCCGCCGAGATAGATACTCAGCGTCCCCGAGAGGTCGGGAAGCTCGGCGATTCGCGTTCCGTCGAGCGGTGGACGACTCTCGACGAGCGGTCCGGAGCCCCTGAACGACTCGACGCCGAGCGGCCCGCTTGCGGTCGCGTTGCCGGTGGTGTTCCCGCCGGTGGCGTTGTCGTTGCCACCAGTTCCGTTTCCGCTGCTGCCGTTTCCAGCACTACTGTTTCCGGAGCCGTTCGCACCGCTCGCGTTCCCGTCGCTCCCATTGCCCCCACTACCGGACGACGAACAGCCGGCGAGCAGTGCCGCTCCGGCCGCCGCGCCCGACGAGCGAAGGAACCATCGACGGCCGACGCCGGACGAGTCGCCGTGTTCGCGTCCTCGGTCGCGCCCGTTCGCCGTGGTATCGTCGCCACCTCGTCGCGTCATTGCCCTATATGATTTAGGACAGCCTAAAAGCTCTGTCGTTCCCGTTTCGGATTATCCCCGTTTCGTGACTTCGATCGTCTCGTGCATACCGAGTCGGGAGTGGACCTCGGTTTCGCCGTCTTCTTTCTCGCCGATCAACTGATTCCGGATCAGTCGTCGGCGGTCGCGGCGGCGCGCGTGGCGACCGAGCCCGGATCGAGTTCTTCGAGACAGTCGAGCCACTCGTGCATGTGTTCGCCGACGTACGACAGGAACTCGCCGTTCTCGAACTCCTCCCAGTCGCCCGCGACGAGCGCGTCGGCCATCGCGGCGTACGCTCCGGCGTAGCTGTCGGCACCCGCGGCGGCGTCGTCGACGATCGCCCAGAGGTGTTCGTTGCATTCGAGCGCGGGGAGCTCCGAGCGGAGATCGTCGAACGTCGAGCGCGGGGCCTTGTGGTGTTCACACAACGGTCCGCCGGTGATGATCTCTGTACCGAGCACGTCACAGGCTCGTTTCAGAAACACGCCGCTCCAGATATCGTCGAACCGGCCGACATTCCAGGGATTGTCGTCCATCGGGAGCTGGTAGAACGTGGGCACGACCTCGCGCCGGAAGGCGAGGTTCATCGAGCACACAGTCAGATACTGGCCCTCGCTTGCGACGAAGTCCTCGCCGAAGTCCTCGCGCGACAGGCGGGTTTCCGACTGCCCGCGCAGATCGCCGTCGGCGAGGATGCGGGCCGCGTCGAGGTCGGGGACATGGGTCCAGAGCCCCTGCGAGGCCACCACGCTATCGACGTGCGTCCGCTCGGTTTCGACGGTTTCGTCCATCGCGGAGTAGGGATACCCGCGAGGATAGAGGCCGTGGTCGTCGGCGTTCCGGTGGAGAACGTTCACCCACTGCTCGTCCGAGCGGACCGACTCGATCTCGCCCTCGTACGCGAGGTTCGCGAGGTGGCCGCCGAAGAAGTCGTCTTCGGGGTCCGGTCGAGTGTCGTCGTCGATGAAGATCCCGTACTCGAACTCGTTGGCCCAGAGATACAGCAGCCCGAAGCTGGTCTCGGCGTGGCTCGCCGCCGGCACCAGATGCGAAAACTCCGCGACACCCTGTTCGGCGTACCACTCCTCGCGGGCGGTGCCGTCGAAGACCTCGCCCGCGAGGTCGAGGTCGTCGAGCATCGACGCCATCGCGTCGGTCTCACAGAAATCCTCGGTCACGAGCACCACGTGGAGGCGATCGGTATCGAACCCGTGCTGTCTTGCGTTCTCGGCGTACGATCGCATGCACTCGTACTCGCGGATCGTCGGCACGATGACACAGATGTCGGCGGTCATTGCGATACGCTCGTTTTTTAGGACGGCCTAAAGAAACTGTCGTTGTGCGATTGGATGGGGTCCGGCTACCGTATCGTCGTTCGGGTTGTGACGAAGTAGATCACGCACGTCGTTGAGCGGCTGTAAAACGGGTTCTTCGATACCAGTCGCGACCGGTAGGCGTCTCTGTGATCCTCGTGTTCTGATTGGCGTGCTTTCCGATCACCGATTACGGCTGGAGCGTCAGTTCGACTCGTCCTCCCCGCTGGCGTCGTTCTCGTCGGGAAGGTCGACGGTCAGGGTGTGCGTTCCCGACTCGAACGTTCGTGTCTCGCTGTCGACGAACGTCTGCTGGGATTCGGTCTCGGGGCTCCAGCCGGGGCCGATCTTCTCGTAGCTCGCGAGCGTGAGTGTCACTGATTCGCCGTCGTCGACCGTGAACGTGGTCGTCGCGGTGCCGTTTTCGACGGTGATGTTCCGGCTCTCGATCCGATCGGCCATCGACGCGTCGGTGATGAACTCACCCTCCGAGCGACGCGTGATCGGTTCGGCGGTGCTGCCGTGGGCGAACCGGAGGAGTTCGTCGTTCTGATAGGTGCCGTTCGGTCCCTGGAGGTTCTCGATCGACTCACCGACCACGAAGTCGATCTGGTAGTACGTCTCTTCCGTCGCTCCACCACTGAGGAAGCCGAGCGCGTCGCGTTCCGCGTCCGTGAGTCGGCCGTCGCTCAGCGCGTCGGCGAGCGCTCGCAACTGATCGTCAGTGAGGTCGCCACTCGCGATGGCGTCGGCGACTGCCTCGCGCTGCGCGTCGGTCAGTCCGTCGCCGGCGAGCGCGTCGGTGATCGCGGTGATCTCCTCGTCGGTGAGGCCGCTCGCATCGAGGGCCGAACCGACACCCTCGATTCGTTCGGTCGAGAGTCCACTCTCGGAGAGTGAGTCGGCGATCGATCGTGCGTCGAGCGTTCGTTCCTCTTCGTCCGTCGTGGTGGTTTCAGTCGGCGTCTGCGTGGTTGTCGTCTGCGTTTCGGTCGGCGTTGTCGTCTGCGTTTCAGTCGGCGTTGTCGTGTCTGTAGTCGTCTCTGTGGCCGTCGTGGTTCCTGGTTCGGACGTGTCCGTTTCCGTCTCAGTCTCGGTCGTCGTTTCGGTTGCGGTGGTCTCAGTCTCGGTGGTCGTTTCGGTTGTGCTGGTCTCGGTTTCGGTGGTCGTTTCGGTTGTGCTGGTCTCAGTCTCGGTGGTTGTTTCGGTTGTGCTGGTCTCGGTGGCCGTTTCCGTCTCGGTTGCCGTCGGCGTGGCGGTCGGGGTTTCCGTTTCGGTCGTCGTCTCTTGACTGCCAACGGCGAGCGACGCACCGTCGGTTCCGGTCACTTCGTACACGTCGCCAGCGCTGTCGCTGATCTCGGCCACGTCGAGCGAGAGGTCGCTCGACCCCGTTGCGGTGCCTTCGACCGTGACCGTCGCGATCACGACGCTGTCGTCATCGGACAACGCGTTGCCGAAGTAGATGGCATCGAAGTCGACGCTGGAGCCATCGTCGGCGATCGCGACGTTCTGGTTCGCCGGCTCGCCGGTGATCGAGAGGTCGGTGATCGTTCCAACGGACGGGTCGTCGAGCGTGACGGCCGCGTCGGTCGTGCCGATCCCGCCATCGGTGTTCTCGACGACGACCTCGTAGGTCGTCGTCTCGCCGGGTTCGATCTGCTGTTCGGCGGGTGAGAGCGAGACGGTGGTGCTGCCGGCCGCGCTGGCGGTGAACGTCACGGCCGAACCGGCCGAGCCGAGCACGAGAACGGCGAGTACGAGGCTGAGGATCGATTTCCGTCGTGTGTCGAGGAAGTTCGTCATTGGGTGTATAGTGAGTGGTGATGTGGGTGTGTGGCGATTTGGTAGAGTCTCTCGATCAGTTGGCGGTCGACCACTCGTTGTAGAGTGCCTGGGCGTCGGCTTGGGTCACGCTGCCGTCGCCGTTGAAGTCGAACGCGTCGACGTTGTTCTGCACCGTCGAGCTGCCGAGGCTGTCGTAGAGCGCCTGGGCGTCGGCCTGAGTTAGTTGGCCGTCGCCGTTGACGTCCTCGTACTGTCCGTCGCCGTCGGTGTCGGTCGGCGGGTTCTCGAAGTCGCCGACAGGACCGGGACCGGTTCCGTTTTCGAGCGTTTCTTCGTCGAACTGGTTGACGTCGCCGTCCTCACGGTCCGTGTCGGTGCCGATGACCGCACCGTTGGCCACGGAGGCCCCGACTGCACCGCTGCCAGCGTTGAACTTGGGTGCGTACTCCACCGACACCACGCTCGCGTTGTCCGTTATCGTGGCGTCCATCGAGTTTCGCACGGTCGCGTTCGAGTAGTAGAACTTGAAACTCCCCGTGCTCCCGATCTCGCTGATCTCCTCGTCGAAGGTGAAACGAAGCTCGTTCTCGCCGGCTCTGGCGACCGAGACGAGGTCGGGGTTCGCGGAGTTGCCGTCGTTGTTGAAGGCGACTGCCTGTTTGGGATTGGCCGTCTCGTCGCCCTCACCCGCGACCCGAACCGTGTTCGGATCCACGAACCCACGAACGACCGTCGCGGGGTCGATCCGCCCGTCGAACGGCACCGTCAGCGACGTCGTGTCGTTCGTGGGCCCGATGATCTCGTTGTTGCCGTCGAAAACTTGATTCTGGAAGTTCCGGCTGTCGTTGGGAACCATCTGGAAGTTGCCTGCCCCGCCCTGAACGTTGACCGGCTCGTCGAAGTCGAACTCCACGAGGGTCTGACAGTTGGTGTCCTCGGGGTTCTGTCGGTAGGTGAAGTTGTCGATGCCGACGAGATCTGGGGCCTGTGTCGGGCCGTCCGCGCTGCCGCCGTCACCCATGTCGGTGGTGCCACCGTTGCCACATCGGCTGAACTCGGGGGCCGACTCGTTGCTCACTTCGACCTCGTCCGGCGAGTTCGTTCGCTCGCTATCCGTCTGGTTCGAGACCGTTCCCTGCGTGACTGACGCACCGACTGCTGCGGAGACGTCGATACCGTCGACCGTCACGTTCACGAGGCGCGGCGTCGCCAGCGAGTCGGTCGCGACGCTGCCGTCGTACTGGCTGGTGTTCTCGGCGTAAACCTGGAACCCGCCGTCGCTGTTGACGCTAACAGGCTCGTCGAACGCGTAGACGAGACTGTTGGTGGTCTCGTTGACGGTGACGTTCACCAGATCCGGGTCAGCGGAGTTGCCGTCGTTGGAAACGTCCGCCGTCTGGAGCGGGTTGCTGGTTTCACCGCCTTCGCCCGCCACTTTCACCGTGCTCGGCTGAACGATACCACGGGCGATATCCTCCTGACTCACCGACGTGGGGAACGCGACGGTGACCGTGTTCGCCTCGTTGTTGCTGGCGATGTTCTGTCCATCAACGACTTCACTGCCATCGATCGGGACGAGCTCGAAGTTCCCGCCCGAACTCATACGCTCTACGGCTTCGTCGAACGTGAAGTCAACGAGAACCGCCGGTTCGTTCCCTATCTCGTTCTGTCTAAAGTTATCAACCAACTGGAGGTCGGGTGCCTGTGACGGGCCGCTCGCCTGGCCGGCAACGCCGCCAGCGAGTACACCCATCCCGACGGCGACCGCGCCGACCACGGCCACAGCGAGAGCGATACTTGTTAGATATTTCAACGTCCGACCAGTACGCATTTTATATCTAACCACCCGTGCCCCACCTATATCTTGTGCTTGCAGCCGCGCTCTGTCCCGGAACGAAATCGCGCCCCTAGTCCGTGTGCAGTCGTCGAGCGCCCGATGTGGCGGGTGAGAACGAATCGTCGACCGAATGGTGGGATCGGTTCGAGATCACGTTGCCCACTCCCGTCAAACGCGAATTCCTCACTCGCGCTCCCACGTGACTTCGACCGCCACCTCGTTCGTCCGGAGGAACGGTGGCGTCCCTGGCGCATCGTAGCCGAGATCGAACGGCTCACCGACAGGTGTGACAGCGGATTCGGCGAGTGTTTCGAGGAGTTCGGATCGCTGGCGTTCCGTTCGCCAGTCGGTTGCCCACCACGAGAACCGCCGTGCTGCGATCGAACGTGGGTCCTCTGTAGCGAGCGAGATGGCCGCATCGGTCGGCCGTGGGGCCGTGTTCGGTGTGTACTTCGCAGGGAGGTAAAACCCCATCCGTACACCGTCGTCCCCGTCCTCGGTACGGACCGGTGACGTCATCGAAACCGATTCACCCTCGTCCGTTCGAGCGGCGTCGGTACGGACGGGTGATGTCATCTCGATCGATTCGCCGTCGGCGTCCCCATCGGTGCGAACGGGAGCCGTCATCGCCACCGCGGAACGCGACTCGTTCGCCCCCTGGAGATACTCGAAGAGCCGTCCGAACGCCTCGCGGTTCGAGGACCCCGTCGTTTCGACCCGAACGAGCTCGGGATACCGTCGGATCTCCGTTCGGTCGTCGAGGGTTCGTTCGACGGTGTACTCGACGCGCTCGGCCGATCGGGACGTGAGGACGCTATACCCACTCCACAGTGCCACCGCACCACCGACGGCGGCTGCACTGGCAATTCCGAGACGTGTTCGGTTCATACGTTGCGTCGAATCGAGGGCGTCCGCACACTTGTACCGAACGCTGCCGACGAGTGTGGTCGACCTCGGTGCGGACTGAGCAAAACGATGGCGTACCACGACTGACTCGCATTCGTTCGCAGTTTCTCCTTCCGCTTCGGTGGATCGTTCGAACATTCCCCGCTGACAGTACACTTAGGTATCCCGGGATGTAGCCTCCCGGTAGAGTTCATGTCACCTGAAAGCCAAACGTGTGTGGTCACCGGTGCGTCGTGGACGAGGAGTCCTCCGATATGACCGGCCAGATCCTCGCAGTCAACAGCGAGATGGAGTGGTAGCGTGGCGACGGAAGAGCCAGCCGATACGACCGATAGCGCCGACGCGGCTACCGGCGGGACGGACGGTTTCGAGACCGAGACACCGATCGAGGAACTCCGACGCCGGCGCGCGGCGGCGGAGGCGGGCGGTGGCGAGGAGCGGGTCGCGGCCCAGCACGCGAAGGGGAAGCTGACCGCGCGCGAGCGGATCGAGTACCTCCTCGACGACGGGACGTTCCGCGAGCGCGGGACGTTCGTCGAACACCGCTCGACGAACTTCGACATGGACGAGCGCGGGGTGCCAGGCGACGGCGTCGTCACTGGGTATGGTGATGTCGACGGCCGCACCGTGTTCGTGTTCGCCCACGATTTCACCGTCCTCGGCGGATCGATCGGCGAGGCGGTCGCCGACAGGATCTGTGCGGTGATGGACGAGGCGATCGAGACGGGCGCGCCGATCGTCGGCCTCAACGATTCGGCGGGCGCGCGGATTCAGGAGGGAATCGACTCGCTCGCTGGCTTCGCACGGATCTTCCAACGGAACGTCCAGGCGAGCGGACGGGTACCACAGATATCGGCGATCATGGGGCCGTGTGCGGGCGGCGCGACCTACTCGCCCGCGCTGACGGATTTCACGGTGATGGTCGAGGACACGTCTCACATGATGATCACCGGGCCGGACGTGATCGAGACCGTCACCGGCGAGGAGATCTCGATGGCGGAACTCGGCGGGGCGAACACCCACGCGACCGAGAGCGGGGTCGCACACCTGACCTGTGCGTCGGAGAAGGACGCGCTCGACGACGTCCGACGACTGCTCGCCTATCTCCCAGCGAACAATGTCGGGGATCCACCACGCGTCGACTCGTGGGACGATCCCGAACGCCGATGCGAGGTCGGCGCGGTCGTCCCCGACGAGCCGCGGAAACCCTACGACGTGACGGATGTCGTTTCGAGGATCGTCGACGCAGACTCCTTTTTCGAGGTTCACGGCGAGTTCGCGCGCTCGCTCGTGACCGGGTTCGCACGCCTCGACGGCCGGCCGGTCGGTGTGGTCGCGAACCAACCGCGGGTCAACGCCGGCACGCTCGACATCGAGACGAGTCAGAAGGGCGCGCGGTTCGTTCGGTGCTGTGATTCGTTCAACGTTCCCGTCCTGACGTTGGTGGACGTGCCCGGGTTCATGCCCGGCACCGACCAGGAGCACAACGGGATCATCCGTCACGGCGCGAAACTGATCTACGCCTACGCCGAGGCGACCGTTCCCCTCCTTACTGTTATCCTCCGGAAGGCCTACGGCGGCGCGTACATCGTGATGAGCTCGAAGTTGCTGGGGGCGGACGTGAACTACGCGTGGCCAGGCGCGGAGACCGCCGTGCTCGGGCCGCGCGGCGCGGTCGACATCCTCTACGGCGACGAGATCGAGGCAGCCGACGATCCCGAAGCGACTCGCGAGGCGCTGATGGACGAGTACCGCGAGAAGTTCGCGAACCCCTACTCGGCGGCCGGACGCGGGTACGTCGACGGCGTGATCGAACCCGGTGAGACCCGCGAGCGCCTCGTGAGTGATCTCGACGTGCTCGCCCGCAATCGCGTCGACAGTTCCCCGAAAAAGCACGGTAACATCCAGCTCTGACCGTGCGTCGAAACACCCATACCGACGCCGGTGGAGTCACAGCGTGAACAATGAACACGAACGTCGCGATCGTCGGGGCGTCGATGACCCAGTTCGGCCAGCGCGACGCGTGGGTGCGTGAGCTGCTCGCCGAGGCGGGCGCGGCGTGTCTCGACGATGCGGGCGTCGGCCCCGAAACCGTCGAACATCTCTACGTCTCGAACATGGCGAGCGGCGAGTTCGAGGGGATGACGGGCGTCCCGAACGCGCTCGCTCACGATCTCGACTGCCTGCCGGCGTACACCCAGCGAGTCGATCAGACCTCTTCGTCGGGTGGGGCCGGGATGTACGCCGCGTGGCAGTCGATCGCCTCGGGCGCGAGCGAGATGACCTTGCTGGTGGGCGGCGAGAAGATGACCCACCGCTCGACGAGCGAGGCCACCGACGTCATCGCGTCGCTCACCCATCCTGTGGAGTACAAACACGGTGTCACGCTCCCGAGCTTTGCGGGCCTCACGGCACGCCTGTACCTCGATCAGTACGACGCACCGCGCGAGAGCCTCGGGAAGGTCGCGGTCAAGAACCACAAAAACGGCGTCGACAACCCCCACGCCCAGTTTCGAAAGGAGGTCGATCTCGACACCGTCCTGGAGAGCCCGATCGTCGCCGATCCCCTCCGACTGTACGATTTCTGTCCCATCACCGACGGGAGCGCGGCGCTCCTGTTCTGTCCGGAGTCCGTGGCGAAGGAGTACACCGACGAGTACGTCGTGATCGCGGGCGTCGGCGGCGCGACCGATACCCACGTGGTCCACGAGCGCAGTGATCCTACCACCATGGGCGGCGTGGTCGAATCCGGTCGCGAAGCCTACGAAATGAGCGGGTACGACCCCGACGACATCGACGTTGCCGAACTCCACGACATGTTCACGATCCTCGAGTTCCTCCAGATGGAGGGGCTCGGCTTCGCCGAGCCTGGCGAAGCGTGGCGCGCGACCGAGGATGGCCGGACCGAGCGCGACGGCGACCTCCCGATCAACACTTCGGGAGGGTTGAAGTCGAAGGGCCATCCCCTCGGCGCGAGCGGCGTCGCACAGGGCTACGAGATCTACAAACAGCTGCTCGGCGAGGCCGGCCCGCGTCAGGTCGACGCCGATGTCGGACTCGCGTGCAACGTCGGCGGGTTCGGCAACTGCGTCATCACCACGATCATGGAGGCGAGCGCATGAGCCACGAAAACGACGGCGCGCCCGACCGCGACGCCGACGCGGGCGAGACGCCCCCGATGGAAGCGACTCGGTACGCCGACGGTTCGATCACGTACCCCGGCCACACGATCGGGCCCGGCGGGGCGGAGCCGGTCGAAACCGTGGATCTGAGCGAGCATACCGCGACGGTGGTGACGTGGACGACGAGCACCGCGCCGCCGCCCGGCGTGGACGCACCCAACCATCTTGCGATCGTCGCATTCGACATCGATGGCGAGACGGTCCGAGCGCTCGGCCAGGTCACGACCGACGAGATCGCAATCGGCGACGACGTCACGCCGGTGTACGCTGCGGAACTCCGCAACCCCGAAGCCGGAATCCGCGAGCCCGAGAGTCAGGACTGGGACGGGTATCGGTTCGAACCGGTCTAATTTGCGGGGCCGGCTGTCAGAGCGAGTGTTCGAGCCAGGACGACCGCCCGTCGCTACGAGTCTTCCTCGTCGTCGTCGCCGTCGACCTCGTCGCGGATCGAGTCGAGTTCGGAATCGACATCGATAGTGACGCTCTCGCCGGCAGGGTCGTCGGTCGCGCCCGACTCCGCGTCCTCAGGCTCGCCGTCAGCGGAGCCGCGCGGCCGCGTCGTGTCCGCTCGGGAGCCGTCCTCGTTTCCGGCCTCGTCGAGGCGATCGTCGATCTCGCGCCGAAGTTCGCGGGCGTCGTCGAGCAGGGTTCTGGCCTCGGGGTTTTCGGGACGGCCGTCGAGCGCGTCCTGAAGGTCCACGAGCACGTCGTCGAGCCGATCGAGACCGTCGCGGCCGAGCCGTTCCGTCCGCGATCGCATTTCGCGCCCGCGCTCTCTGGCTTCCTCTCCGGTGCGAGCCAGCCGGATGACGCCCTGGAGTGCTTCGAGCAGCCGGATGTTGGCTTCGAGCACCGCGATCGCGGTGGGGATGGTGTACTCGTCGGTGAACCGGACGAGCTCGCCGGCTGTCGGCGGCCGCGGCAGCCCGAGCGGCCCCCGTGGCGGACCGCGCTCGCCCTCCAGCTCGTCGCGGAGATCGTCCAGCGTGGTCGAGAGATCGCCGGCCAACCGCCCGAGATCCTGGTCAGTCCCTCGGTCGCGGTCGCGCCGTCGATCGTCGCTGGATCGCCGATCGCCGTCCGGTCGGTCACTCATACCGATTCGTTGGCGGCGCGCGGTGAAAAGCACGGGTGCTCGCGGTCGGTCGCTGCTCGTTCGTGGATGGAGCTAGGGCGACCAAAACCCTTTTAGAATTAGGCCCGCCTAAGCATTCGTATGGCAGTCCCCGCCCACGAACAGGACGCCGACGCCGATTCCACTTCCGACGGCCGTGCCGAACCCGACTCCTCCGCACCGGAAACGGCCGTTTCGATGCACTCGACACGACCCGAACGCACCGTGTTCGTCGAAAAAGACAACACCGACGGCTGGATCGCGACCGATCTGACCGTCGAGTTGTGGCAGTAAACACGCGAGTCGATTCGGCTCGTTTCGACTATCGTCGTCGGAATCACTCTTCTTCTGCGATCTATCGGCCCTTCTTGCGGCCTATCGTCGATGCTTTCGTGACCGCACTGATGCCGGTACATCTGAGAACCGTCCAGCACCGCAGCTGCCCACGAGCCTCCCCAGTCGACTCACTCCGCTCGCGTCGCTCACTCCGTTCATCCACCGTCAGAGCTTCGCTCTGACGGGCCTGCGTTCGCTTCGCTCACGCAGACCTCGCACGCCGATCCGTGCTTGGTGTTCGCGTTAGAGGCGCTCCCGCTGGTCGCGCCTCGTTGCTCACACACACGAGCGCGCGCCGACGCACGTCACCAAAGAAAAATCGGGTCGTCGATATCGCCGTGTCTCAGTGGGTCGCCTCGTCGAGCACGAGGGTGTCGTCTTCGAGGTAGTGTTCGAGATGGTGGGCGTACTCCTCGTAGTCGGCGATCGCACCGCGGACCACTTCCTCGGAGGTGTAGTCGCCGAGGTTGTTCGTGAGTTCGATGTGGTCACGCATCCGCTCGATGATGTCGGCGAACATCTCCATGTCGCTGCGGAGCGACGTCCGGACGTCGTAGACGTCCTCGCCCTCGAACTCGACGTAGCTGTGTTCGGCGTGGGCTTCGGGCCCGGCGATCGGGACGCCTCCGAGCGCCTGGGCGCGCTCGGCGATCACATCGGAGTGGTGCTCGACGGCCTCGTAGGCCTCTTCGAGGAACCGATGGACTTCGAGGAACTCTGCGCCTTCGACGTTCCAGTGGTGTTTCTTGAGCTGGTGGTACAGCACGTACGACGACGCGAGGTCGGCGTTCAGCGCGTCGACGATCTGCTCGGCCCGGTCGCCTTCGATCCGGAGTGCCGGCGATTCCTCGACGGTCCCGAACTCCTGCTGGAGTTGCGAATCGGATTTCTGTGCGCTCATTACACTCCCAGCTACACCCTCCTCCCACTTAGGTATTGCTATCGAGAAAAATACTTTCGGTTAGCCAAAACAGAGTTTGTCTTTGCCGCAGTCGATTTTGTTATGCCACGGCAGGCGATCGTCGATGGCCGAGTGGATCATCGACGAACACCACCGCGGCGTTCGTTCCGGGTGGTGGGGGTGGCAACCTTTATCACGATCTGGCCCGTTCGTTCAATCGTACAGCGAGTACCAAACAGGCCCCCTATACCACGACAATGAGCACGTCCCCGCACGAGACCCCCTCCGAGTCGTCCAGTGACGCGCCCGCTCCGATAGAGCGCATCGCCGCCTTCGAGCGCGACGACGGCGCGATCGTCATCTACGACGAGCGCGAGCCAACGGCGTGGATCCAGTCGAGCGGCGCTGTCGACGTCGACGAAGCGCGCTGACCCCGCAGTCTTTTCTCACGAGCGGTGTGAGCGATCGGTATGCATCCCCGAGCACGTGCGTTCGCCGACCGCGCCGCCGCAGAACACGACCTCGACGTCGACGTTCACGAGTTCCCGGAAGGAACCAAGACGGCGGCCGACGCCGCCGACGCGATCGGGTGTGACGTCGCCCAGATCGCGAGTTCGCTCGCCTTTCATGCGCCCGACCTCGTCGTCGTGGTCACGAGCGGAGCCAACCGGGTGAGCGAGGCGCGCCTCGCCCGGATTCGAGACGTTGCCGAGAGCGAGGTCGAAATGGCCGACGCCGACGACGTACGCGAGACGCTCGGCTGGTCGATCGGCGGCGTCCCACCCTTTTGCCACGAGTCGGACGTGCCGGTGTATCTCGATGAGACCCTCACCGGGTTCGAGACGGTCTGGGCCGCCGCCGGCACCCCCGAAGCGGTGTTCCCAGTCGCACCGGACCGGCTCGAAGCGCTCGCGAGCGCGCGATCGGTCGACGTGGCCGAATGAGGCACAATCCCGATACCCTTCCGCGCCGAACCCGTGGTGTGAGCGACCAGCGCTATCTCCCCGACGACGAGTACACCCGCGAGTTCGAAGCTCGCGTGACGAGCATCGACGAAGCGGACCACACCGTGGTTCTCGACGGCACGTACTTCTACAAGGAGGGTGGCGGCCAGCCCGCCGATCACGGGAGTCTCTCGTGGGATGACGGCTCGGCGCGCGTGGTCGACGTCCGCCAGGATCACGGCGAAATCCGCCACACCCTGGAGGGTGATCTGCCCGAATCCGGAACCACGGCTCACGGCGAACTCGACTGGGAGCGCCGCTACGCCCACATGCGCTACCACACCGCCCAACACGTCGTCTCGAAGGTCGTCCTCGACGAGTTCGACGCGAGTACGGCGGGCAATCAGATTCACGCCGATCGCGCCCGGATCGACTTCGAGCCCGCACAGTTCGACGCAGAGGACCTCCGGACGATCGAGCGACTCTCGAACGACCTGATCGAGCGCGATCTCCCGGTCGAAAAATCCCGTCGCTCGCGCGACGCTCTCGAAGCCGAAACTCCCGATGGCCGGACCAATCTCGATCTCATCCCCGAGCACGTCGACCCGCTCCGGGCGGTCGCGATCGGTGATGTCGATGTCTGTCCGTGCGGCGGCACCCACGTCGACAGCCTCGGCGAGCTCGGCCGAATCGAGATCGTTGAACGAACCTCGAAGGGAGCGGATGTCGACCGGATCGAGTTCGTTCTCCACGATCCCGACTGACACCGCCGGCGTCGACTGCCGCGGACGACGCTCCCTCGCCATCGGGCCACAACGTTCGCCGGAAACGGCTCGCCGTGACCCTCTCTTCGACCGTCGGCCACACAAAGCTTATTACAATACCTCGAAAAACGTTCAGATGGAGCCCGACTGGCTCCGCATCGACGGGGACGACTCCGCTGCCTGGCATCATACCCTCCCCCTCCCCTTTCGTCCCCGTTTTTCCGCCACACAGCGCCGCTGACCGTCGGCTACGCCCGAATTTCGGACGAGCGGAGCTGCAACGCGACTCCCCACACCCAGATCGCGAACAGCACTGCGCCGATCGCTTCGGGGATCGCGAGCCCCGATCCAGGACGGACACCGGTGCTCCACGCGGCCCACGAGCCGATGTGGACGAGCGCGAGCCCGAGGGCGGCGAGACCCCACGTCCGCGCGCCCGCTCGAAGCGCCCCGATCCCGTCGACCAGCATCGTCAGGGTCGCCCCGAGATAGAAACTGAGCGCGACCGGGAAGTGAAGCGGGTGTCCCGACCGGAAAACCCCAACAAGCGCCATCGAGACGGCCGTGAGACCGAACACCGCTCCCAGAGTCGATCGACCATCGGCTGCGAGCACCCACGCGAGCGGGAGCGCGAGCACGCCGCCGGCGACGAGACCGCCGTTGAACGCGAGCGCGCTCGCGGGCGTCACGCCGAGGTCCGAGAGTGCACTTCCTGCCCACGAGAACGTCGGTGAGAGGGCGGTTCCGAGAAAGATCGATCCGAGCGCGACGACCGGAGCGAGCGCACCCGAGACCACGACGAGACGCCGATCGAGCGAACCGTTCACGCGCAGATCTCCCGACGCGGCGGACGAAACAGTTGTGGTACGCCGTCGTCGTTCTCGCGGTCCGTCCGCTCAGTCCATCTCGCGATCGAGCACTGCCCGACGTTCGGCGACCGTCTCGGCCGACATCGAGAGTTCGGTGTCGCCGACGCTCGCTTCGAGTCGGCCGGTGTCGGTCGTCGACCCGAGTTCGTGGACCGGCGCGACGCCCGTGAACGCCTCGCGGACCGCCTCCGGGTCCCGGGTCTCGATCACTGCCCGGCCTGGCTGTTCGTGAAAGAGGTGCTCGGCCGGACTTGCTGGGCCCTCGATCTCGACAGCCGCACCCACAGCCGGCGTGACCATCTCCGCGAGCGTCACCGCCAACCCCCCGTGGCTCGCGTCGTGGACCGCGGTCGTCGCCTCGTGAGTCGCCACCGTCGCGAGCGCTTCGACGAGCGCGGCCGGATTCGCCGGCAGCGAGGCGAATCGGTCGGAGCCCTCCGGAGCGAGATACGCCGATCCGCCGAGTCCTGCCTGTTCGCCGTCGAGAACGCGATCGCCGACCACGAGGAGCGCCCCCTTGCCAGCGAGCGCGGTCGACGGCCCGGCGTCGGCGTGCGTCGGTCCCTCGTTGGCGTTCGTCGGTCCTTCGTCGGTGCTTGCGTCCTGGCCGTCGTCGTCCCATGCTCGCGTGCCGACCATCGCGAGCGTCGGTGTCGGCGGGATCGGGCCCGCCACCGAGTCGTTGTAGAGCGAGACGTTGCCGCCCACGACCGGCACCGAGAGGTCGCTGCACATCTCGGCGAGGCCGTCGACGATCGCCGAAAAGCCGCCGTAGACGTCGGGGTTCTCGGGGTTGCCGCCGTTGAGACAGTCGACGGCGGCGAGCGGCTTTGCCCCTGTGGCGGCGAGATTCGTGGCGTTTTCGAGCGCGATCGCGCACGCACCCTCGTAGGGGGCGGCGCTCGTCCAGCGCGGCTCCGCGCCCGCCGAGATCGCGAGGCCGACGCCGGCCTCGTGGAGGTCCATCACCGCCGCGTCGTCGCCCGGTCGGACGGCGGTCCGAAGCCCGACTTCGTGATCGTACTGGCGGTAGACCCACTCCTTACTCGCGGTGTTCGGATCGCTCAGAACCCGCTCGAACGCCGAATCGACCGGGCTGCCGGGGAGATCGCGCTCGGGTTGCGTGGGTGGTTCGGCGGGAAGGTCGTTCATCGGTGCGCCGTCGGCGAGGTAGGTCGCGGGGACGTCGACGACGGTCTCACTGTCGAACGAACAGGTGTAGTTCCCCCCGGAAATCTCACCGATGACCGAACATCCCAGATCGAACCGCTCGGCGATCTCCTGCACTCGATCGGTGTCCTCCGGTCGGACCTCGTAACACATCCGTTCCTGAGACTCGGCGAGCAGGATTTCGGTCGCGTTCATCCCCGGCTCGCGCCGGTGGACTGCTTCCAGATCGATCTCGGCCCCGAAACCCCCCTTGGCGATCAGTTCGGAGGATGCTCCGCCGAGTCCGGCGGCTCCAAGATCCCGCGCCGCCTGCACGAGGTCCTCGTCGATCAGCGCCTCGTTCGCCTCGATCAGGAGTTTTTCAGTATAGGGATCGCCGACCTGAACCGCCGGTCGATCCTCGGTTTCGGCGTCCTCCGCGAGGTCCTCACTCGCGAAACTCGCCCCGCCCAGTCCGTCGCGCCCCGTGGCGTTCCCGACGAGCACTAGCTTGTTCCCCGCGCGCTGTGCCTCGGCGGTAACGAGCCGATCCGCAGAGAGGAGGCCTGCACACGCCACGTTCACGAGGGGGTTGCCCTCGTAGTCGGGATGAAACGCGACGCTGCCGCCGACGGTCGGCACGCCGATCGCGTTGCCGTAGTCCGCGATCCCCTCCACGACGCCGTCGAACAGATAGCGGGAGTGTTCGGCGTCGAACGCACCGAAGTAGAGCGAGTCGGTCAGCGCGATCGGGTACGCCCCCATCGAGAGCGTGTCGCGGACGATCCCGCCGACGCCCGTCGCCGCGCCGTCGTACGGATCGACGTACGAGGGATGGTTGTGGCTCTCGATCCCGAGCGTGACGTAGAGGTTGTCGATGTCGTCGTTCCCATCCGCACCGTCGGTTCCATCGGGCGTCGGCACGGCCACCACGGCGGCGTCGTCGCCTGGGCCGATCACCACGTCCTCACTATCGCTGTCGAACGCCGACAGTAGTGGGCGCGAGGAGCGGTACGCACAGTGTTCACTCCAGAGATTCTCGAACAGTGCGGCCTCCGCCGGCGTCGGCTCGCGGCCGAGCTCCGCGACGATCCGCTCGCGGTCGGCCTCGGGAAGGGGCATATCCGTGCATTCGCGACATCGAGTAAAGCGCTTGTGATGGCCCGAGAGCACGGGACCGTCGCAGTGGGCTGAGTTACTGTCGGGCAAGACCGGTCGAACGACAGCACGAGTTCGGCGACGATGGCTGACTCGTCTACGACGATCATGACTCACATGAGAGGCCGCAGGCCACGCCCTCCCCAACCGATTCCTTCGCTCGCTCACTCCGTTCGCTCGGCTCAGTCATCCACCGTCAGAGCGACGCTCTGACGAGCCTGCACTCGCTGCTCACGGCTCGCTTCGTCTGCTCGCGGGCGAAGCCCGCTCGCATGGTCCGAGGGACCGAAGGTCCCTCGCTACTCGCCGTTCGCATTCGAGGTCGTCCGAGAGAGCGAAGCTCTCTCGTGATGACGAAAGACGCGAAGCGTCTTTCGAACCACGCTCACTCCGTTCGCGCCTCGCACCGCTCGCGCAGACCTCGCACGAGTCGCGCGTCTTCGGCGTGCTCACGGGTCGGCCCTCCCCGTTCGCGTCCGCGGCCCTCCCTTCGGTCGCGCCGCGCTCCGCTCCCGCGCTCACGGGTCGCTGCGCTCCTCGTTCGCGCATTCGGCGGCGCTCGCTCCGTTCGCGCCGCCCGCGCGCCACCGCCCCTAAAAGTGACGGCATTGCGAACACAAGTGTACCCATGCAGTCCGGCTGGTGACGGGGGAACGTTGGGAACCGGGACGCTTTTGCTCTACCGACCGATGATCTCACCCGTGCTGTCGGCCGAGCTCCACTGTCACTCAGAACTCTCCTTCGACGGCCGTGATCCGGTCGACCTTCTGCTCTCCCAGGCCGAGGCCGTCGGTCTCGATGTGCTCGCCGTCACCGACCACGACGAGATCGACGCCAGCCTCGCGGCCGCCGAGCGGGCGTCGGACTACGGTCTCATCGGGATTCCCGGCTCCGAGGTGAGTAGCGCCGCCGGCCACGTGCTCGCGCTCGGAATTGACGAACGGGTTCCCGCGGGGCTGCCGTTCGAGGAGACCCTCGCGCGCATCCGCGAGCAGGACGGGATCGCGGTCGTTCCCCATCCGTTCCAGCGCTCGCGCAGCGGCGTCGCCCCCCACATCACCCGCGACACGCTCGCGAGCGCCGACGCGATCGAGACGTACAACTCCCGGCTGCTCACCGGGCGCTCGAACCGCCGGGCCGAGCGCTTTGCGGAGACGAACGATCTCCCGATGACGGCGGGCAGCGACGCCCACATCGCGGAGCTCGTCGGTCAAGCCGTCACGGAGATCGACGCCGACGAGCGGTCGGTCGAAGGTGTGCTCGACGCGATCCGTGCGGGCCGCACCAGAGTGGTCGGCAAGCGGACCCCGTGGCGGATCAGTTTCCGCCAGGCGAGCGGCGGCGTCAAACGCCGGATCAAGAACCGACTCGCGAGCGTCTTCGGGTAGGGGTTCGGTGTGGTGTCGCTCGGACGATCCGCGACGACCAATCGTCGACACGGTTGTGGACCGGGCGACGATCGGTCGAAAACGGGCGTTCGTTTCTCAGGGCTTTTGTAGCTCAACCCCGAACATCGGGGCGAGATGACTGCTGGCTCCGGCGAGTCGACGGACGCGGAGCGTCGACAGTGGTGTCACGATGCGCTCGACGGGACCTCGCGCACGTTCGCCATCACCGTCGACGTGCTCGACGAGCCGATGGCCACCCAGATCTGCGTCAGCTATCTCCTCTGTCGCGTCGCCGACACCGTCGAGGACGCCGGCCACATTCCCTCCGATGTCCAGGTCGATCTGTTAGAGACGTACGACCGCGCGCTCGATCCCGACGACACGACCGGGATCGAGGCGTTCGCCGAAGCAGTCGAGCCGTGGCTCCCCGCCGATCCCGACGCCGACTGGACCGTGGTCGCTCGTGCCCCGCGCGTCGTCCGGGCATTCGAGGACCTCGATCCGAGCGCGCGCGAGGCAGCCCGCGATCCCATCCGCGAACTCGTCTCCGGGATGGCGATGTTCGTCGAACGCTACGCCGATACCGAGGGCATTCGAATCGAAACCGTCGACGAACTGGAGGAGTACTGCTGGTACGTCGCGGGTACGATCGGGACGCTGATCACGAACCTCCTCGCACGGGACGCCTCCCCGGAGCGGACGCGCCAACTCCGTGAGAACGACCGCTCGTTCGCCCTCCTGCTCCAGCTCGTGAATGTCGCGAAGGACGTCACCGACGACTACCGCGAGGAGAACAACGTCTATCTCCCCGCGACGTGGCTCCGCGAGCACGGCGTCGAGCCCGACGGGGTCTGTGACCCCGAGAACACCTCCGCGGTCGCGAGCGTGATCCGGCGGGTCGCCGACCACGCGTCGGGCTACGTCGACGGCGCGCGAACCTACCTCGAAGCGACGCCCGAGACCCGCGGCAACACGCTCGCGGCGTGGACCGTCCCTTACCTGCTCGCGGTCGGCACCCTCCGCGAACTCGACGAGCGTGCCGAGGACGTCGTCCGTGATGGGGGTGTGAAGATCTCGCGAGCGGAGGTACTCGCGATCGTCGATCGCTTCTCGGACGGCGTCGACCGTGCCGCGATCGAACGGCTCCGAACACAGATCGCCGCCGCGCCCTTCCACCAGCACGCAAAACGCCAGCAGTCGAACTGATCGTTCATCGAACTGAGCGCTCACGATCGATTTTCTGCCCCCGCCCCCGGTCGCGACAGCAGCCCCACTCGATCCCATCAGATGTCGTTCCCGACGGTAGCGATGGCTTCACAACCGATCTGCACCGTGTCGGCGTCGAGGTCACTCGTGTGGAGATCGTCGGACGCGTACCACGCCCACGCGTCCGATCCGGGCTCGTCGTCGCCCGCGGGTTCGATCTCGCGACGATCCACACGGGCGAAGTAGACGAGATCGATATGCTGGTGGCTCACTCGACCATCGGGATGCACGTCGACGTCGTAGAGCATCCGGTACCGCGGCTGTGGGAGCGCCCGTCCGGCAGGCGCGTCGATGTCCGGCACGCTGGCGACGAGATCGGCGTCGAGCCCCGTCTCCTCGTGGACCTCACGGAGTCCCGCCTCGTACGGTAGTTCGTCACGGTCGACGTGGCCGCCCGGTGGGATCGTGATACCGAGTCGAGGATGTTCGTGGAGCGCCGTCGCTCCGTCGTTGACGACGTACACCGTCGCCGTGAGATGGCGGGTCGTTTCCATGATCGACGAACACGACGGTCCGGTTTCGGCTTTGCGACACGCGAACGAGCGGCTGAGGAGAACGCGATCTACGGAGCCTGAACCTGCTCTTCGGCTTCGAGGAGTTCGTGATATCGGTTGCGGATGGTGACTTCGGAGATGTCGGCGACTTCCGAAACAGCGCCCTGGGTGACTTTCTCGTTGGTGAGGAGCGCAGCGGCGTAGACCGCAGCAGCCGCCAGCCCGACGGGGCTCTTCCCGCTGTGGACGCCCTCTTCTTTGGCAGTGTCGAGGAGCTGTCGGGCGCGGCGCTCGGACTCCTCGGAGAGGTCGAGATCGGAGGCGAAGCGGGGGACGTAGCTCGCGGGGTCGGCGGGCCGGATCTCCAGGCCGAGCTCGCGTGCCACGTACCGGTACGTCCGGGCGACCTCGCTCTTTTCGACCCGAGAGACGGTAGCGATTTCGTCAAGCGAGCGAGGGGTACCGGCCTGCCGTGCCGCCGCATACAGCGCACTGGTCGAGACACCCTCGATGGAGCGCCCAGGCAGAAGGTCCTCGTCGAGCGCGCGGCGGTAGATGACGCTCGCGGTCTCGCGCACGCTGTCGGGAAGCCCCAGAGCGGAGGCCATCCGATCGATCTCGCCGAGGGCCTGTTTGAGGTTTCGCTCCTTGGAGTCGCGGGTGCGGAAGCGCTCGTTCCAGGTGCGGAGGCGCTGCATTTTCTGGCGCTGACGGCTGGAGAGACTGTTGCCGTAGGCGTCCTTGTCCTGCCAGCCGATGTTGGTCGAGAGGCCCTTGTCGTGCATCATGTTCGTGGTGGGCGCACCCACTCGCGACTTCTGATCGCGCTCGGCGGAGTCGAAGGCGCGCCACTCGGGGCCGCGATCGATCTCGTCGGCCTCGACGACGAGTCCGCAGTCAGTACAGACGGTCTCGCCGTGTTCGGTGTCGCTGACTAGTCGGCCGCTACACTCCGGACACACCAGCTCGTCCTCGGGGGCCTCCTCTTCGTGTTCTCGTTCCTGATCTACCTCACTTTCGCGTTCGGTTTCGGCGTCGCTCTCCTCCTCGGCCTCTCGTGTGCGTTCGCGCGTATCGGCCATGATGCTGGATGCTCGAATGGTGTGATCGACGACACTACAGAACGTTCGAAGTGTTTTTCAGTTTGGGGTCGAGCAATATAACTCCTTCGCTGGTTCTCAGGGCGGTGTTCAGATACGGCTGAACAGTGAGGCGCGGTGTGATTTCAGTGATCCATGCGGAAATCCACCCGCCTCAACGGTTGTTTGGACGAGATCGAGTGAGGTTTTGTGAAGCGAGAAGCAACGCCACGACTGTTGATGAAGCTCGGAATCCAGTTGCATCTCGCCGGTCTTTCGCTTTTAAATACTGTCTCGATTCTCGATGTGTTCGGCGTTAGTCGCGCTCGATCCACGATCAATAACTGGGTTCACAAGGCGGAGTTACAGCCAGAGTCCGGCAGGACGCCGGATCACGTCGCGGTCGACGAGACCGTGATCCGACTCGACGACGAGCGCTACTGGCTGTACGCTGCGGTCGATCCCGAGTCGAACGAACTGCTGCACACGAAGCTTGATCCCACCAGAAACACCGCTCTCGCTCTGGCTTCTCCGCCGAACTCCGTGAGAAGCACCACGTCGATGACGCCACGTTTCTCATCGACGGCGCAACACCGCTACACGAAGCCTGCCGCCGCCGACAGCCTCGATTTCCGCTCCGAACGACACGGAAATCGTAACAGCGCCGGACGTGTCTTCCGCGAGGGAAAACGACGTACCGCCTCGTTCTCGAACTGTTTCAGTCATGCCGGCGCAGCAACTGCCGACGAGTGGTTGCGATCGTTCGCCGTCGCATCGAATCTGCGTATCTGAACACTACCCTGGGAAAACGACAGTTTCGACGATCCATCGACCCTCGATTCAGTGCCATCACGGAACGCCGTACGTCCAGCGAGTCCGAACGCTCATGACGACCGCCGGCCTCCTTGATGTATGGCCGAGCGTGGCGATCCGCGCCTGCCGGGCGTCGCTGACGACGACCCCGACCGCGTGATCTGTCACGTCGACATGGACTGTTTTTACGCCGCGTGCGAGCGCCTCCGCAAGCCGGAGCTGCGTGGTGAGCCCGTGGTCGTCGGGATGGGCTACGAACCCGGCGAGTCCCACGGTGCGGTTGCGACTGCGAGCTACGAGGCCCGTGCCCACGGGATCGAGAGCGCACAGGGGATCACGACGGCGCTCGACCGCCTTCCGCGCGTCGAAGACGTCGACGATCCCGACGACACCGACGCGGTGGGTCACTACTGTGCGGTCGACATGGAGTTTTACGAAACCATAAGTGACGAGGTACGATCCGTCCTCGACGACTGCGCCGACACCGTCCGGGCGGTGAGCATCGACGAAGCGTATCTCGACGTCACCGACCGCACAGGATGGGAGCGCGTCAACGACCGGACGCTCGCCGAGGGGTACGCCCGCCACGTGAAAGAGCGCATCCACGAGTCCGTGGGTGTGGTCGCGAGCGTCGGCGTCGCGCCCACGATGAGCGCCGCGAAGGTCGCGAGCGACCACGACAAACCCGACGGGCTCGTGGTCGTCGAACCCGGCGAAGTCCGCGAGTTCTTCGCGCCGCTCGATGTCGAGGCCGTTCACGGGGTGGGGCCCGTCACGGCCCGCGAACTCCGCGAGATCGAGATCGAGACTGCGGGCGATCTCGCGGCGGCCGATCCCGACGTACTCGCCCCCTTCGGCGAGCGCGGTCGGGAGATTTGGGAATTCGCCCGAGGCGACGACCACAGGCCGGTGACGCCCGTCGGTCGGCCGAAGAGTCTCTCGCGTGAGTCGGCGTTCACCGAGGCGACCGCCGACACCGACGCGAAACGCGACCGAGTGACGACGCTCGCGGCGGCGGTCGCCGACCGTGCCGACCGCGAGGACGCGCTCTACCAGACGATCGGTATCAAGGTCGTGACGCCGCCGTTCGACGTCAACACCCGCGCACGCTCGCTGCCCGGTCCCGTGGCCGACGCCGATCTCGTCGACGATGTCGCGCTCTCCTTGCTCTCCGAGTTCCACGAGGCCGACGTCAGAAAGCTCGGCGTCCGGGTCTCGAACCTCGCGTTCGCTGCGGGCGAACAGTCCGACCTCGACGGCTGGGAGACGGTCGAGCCCGTTGACGAACAGGCCGACGGCCGATCGGACGGCGGAACCGATCCGACCGACGAGACCGGATCAATAGGCGCGGCCGAACTGACGGAGTGGACGAACGAAGATTCGAACACCGACGAGGAACGCTCCGGCGCTGGGTCGAGCCAGGGACAGCGAACCCTCGGTGAGTTCGACGCAGACGGGTAGGTACAAGGGTTTCACGAGCCAATCGGAGCTATGGAGCTCCGCGCTCGCGATCACGTCCCCGCGCTGACCGGTGTGCTCTCCGCGATCTCGCTCGCGCTCGTGTTCGGAGCCGTTCTCGGGGCCCTCCCCGTCGAATCGCTCCCGCGCGTCCCCGCCGGAATCGTCGACGCGATCCCGCACGTGAACGCCGCCATCAGCCTCGTCGCCATCGGCACCATCACGACCGCGTGGCGCGCCATCCGTCGCGGCAACGTCGACCGCCACCGCGCGCTCATGCTGGCGTCGCTCGTTTTGTTCGTCGCCTTTCTCACCCTCTATCTCTACAGGGTCGCACTCGTGGGCACTGCGCCCTTCCCTGGCCCCGAGACGATCTACCAGTTCGTCTATCTCCCGGTCCTCGCGATCCACATCACGCTCGCGATCGTCTGTGTGCCGCTGCTGTACTACGTCCTCTTGCTCGCGCTCACGCGACCGATCGAGGAGCTCCCGCAGACGAGCCACCGCCGCATCGGGCGCGTCGCCGCGAGCCTCTGGCTGGTTTCGTTCGCTCTCGGCGTGGTGGTGTACGCGATGCTCTACGTGATCTACTGACGGTCGTTCCGGTTGGAAAGTATTTTGTTCGAGCTTACACGACCGGGTGCATGGCCGATCCGCCCCATTCTGGACCTCGATCGACGAAGCCTCCCGGCCGACCGAACGGGATGGCATCGTGACGACACTGCCTTCGGTCCGCAATGCACGTCTCGTCGCACGGATCGAGATACGGCGGTCGTGGCGCAAACTCCAGGCGAACCCCGGTCGACTCGCGCTGCTCGGGCTCGCGATGATGTTCCCCGCGTTGCTCGTCGTCGCCGCGCCGTTCGGGGCGTACTTCCTCGGACGTGCACTCCACGAGGGCGGACTCTCGTTCCCGCTCAGTCCGATCCGCGGAGTCACGACGTTTTTCCTCCTGCTCAGCGCCGTTGGCAACGCCTATCGCGTGCTCCAGCAGACCGGCGATCTCGACGAACGCGAGGGAATCTTGACCACGATCCCCGCACGCGACGCCGCTGCCGGGGTGCTCCTCACGGAGTTCGCGCGACTGCTCGTCATCGGCATCGTGCCGGTCGCCGGCGTCGCGATCGGGTTCGCACTCGGCGCGCGCTCCCCGCTCAGCGCGGTAGTGCTTCCCGGAGCGGTGCTGGGACTCGCTGCCCTCGGAGTCACCGCCGGATTCGCGCTCGGGATGGCGCTGAAGCTCGGGTTCGCCCGCTCGCAGTTCCTCGCGAGCCACAAGACCGCCATCGGCGCGGTCGCTTTTCTCGTGTACATGGCGGTCGTCTTCTTCCCACAGTTCGCGAGCATCACGGGCAGTTCGTTCGATCTCTACGCACTGCTCGGCGGGCTGCCGACAGGCTGGCTCGCGGATCTCGCGCTGCTCGGCGCGCCCGGCGCGAGCGTGAGCCCACTGCGGGCCGGATTCGCCGCAGGCACGCTACTCGTCGGCGTCCCGGCGTTCACCGGTCTCTCGATCCGGCTCGCGGGCCGGTACTGGTACGCCGACGCCATCCAGCCCGACGACGATGGCAACGCTGTGGAGGCGAGCGGGATCGACGATACACCAGTATCGATTTTCGAAGGTATCGTTGCACGGCCCACGCTCGCGGTCGCGAGGAAGACGTGGCTGCGTGCGCAGCGCGCGCCGATCACCCTCAGCTACGTGCTCTACCCGGCGTTCGTGTTCGTTGTCCCGCTTCAGAACGCCGTCCGCACGGGCGCGGTCCCGCCGACACTCCCCGCGCTCGTCGCGATCTACGGTGCGTGGATGACCGGTGCGGCGTTCGCACTCAATCCGATCGGCGACGAGAGTGCGACGCTTCCCGTCACGCTCACTGCGTCGGCATCCGGCACGCGGCTGGTCCGGGGAAAGATCCTCCCTGGAGTCGCGATCGGCGCGCCCGCAACGACGATCACGACGGTCGTCGTGGGTGCTTTCAGTCCGCTCGATGCCGTCTCGATCGCCGCTCTCGCCGTCGCCGCAGTGACGTGCTGTGTGGGTGGTTCGGGGCTCGCGGTCGGCATCGGGGCCGCCTTTCCTCGATTCGGGAGTGTAACCATCACGGGGAATCGTGAGGCGGTCGTCCCGAGCCTCACGGCGTTCGCAGTGTTCTCACTCGGCTTGTTCGTGTTCGCGCTGCCCGCTCTCGCCGTTGGTGTCCCATCGATCGCACCGGGAATCGCCACAGCCATCGACGTCTCGCCCACGACGGTAACGACGGTCGGTGTTCTGCTCACCGCGCTGTCGATCGGCGTCGTGGGCTGGCTCGCCTCCCGGTACGCCGGACGGACGATCGACGGGTACACGCTGTAGTGTTCCGGTCGCGTACCGTCGATCGATGTTTCCATGGTCGTTGGGCTCCCGTCGCGAACCGTACCACCTTTTGACCACGACTGCGGACACCGACCGTGCAGAACGTCACCGACCGCACGAGCAACCCCTTCGGGATGCGCCCGCCGTGCGAGCAGTTCGTCCCCGGCTACGGCGACGCCAACGCCGATTTCCACGTCATCGGCGATCATCCCGGCGTTCACGGTGGCGTCGAAACTGGCGTTCCCTTCACGAACGCCGCCGGCCGTCGCCTCCAACGCGTTCTCCATGCAGCCGGACTACTCGACGAACCAGACTCCGACGCCCCAACGACCGACGAGACCTTCTTCTCGTATCTCCACACCTGCGTCGCCGACGAACCCACGCCGGCGTCGTACGCCGACTGTGAGCGCTTCTTCGACGCCGAACTCCGCGCGATCAGCGCCCACGTCCTCCTCCCGGTCGGCGAGCGCGCGACCAGATACGTTCTCGAACACTACACCGCTCGCCCGGTGGCTGGCGATCTCGATATGGACGCACTCCACGCGACCGAACTCCGCGGCGGCGGCTGGCTCGTCCTCCCGGTCACCGAACTCGCGGACTGGACCGAGGACGACGCCGATCGGCTGACCCGCGCGCTCGAAACCCTCCTCGCGACCGACTACCGGCGCGAGACCGATCTCGGCCGGTTCATCCCCGGCGGTGACTCCTACCGCGTCCGGTGACGATTCCGACACCACTCACTGGCAAGCTGCTGCCGAAGACCCCACCGGCGGAACACTGACGACCGAGACGTAGCCTAGCAGCCACACTGATCGGCCAATCGGTGACAGCCGCAACGGTCGCTCACGACCCAAAACAGAACTGTGGCCCGAGAAGGGAACCGGGAACGTGGTGTCCGTTATTCCTCGGCCGACTCGTCGACGTCCAGCTCGAGTTCGTCGATGTACGAGTCGATCTCGTCGTCGTCGAGCTGGGCGAGGCGTTCGGTCTCGACGTCGACGGTGGCGACGCCGATCTCGGCGGCGTCAGGCTCGTCGTCGGTCGCGGTCGCGAGGGTTTCGAGCGCGAGCCCGACCCCGGCGTCCAGGTCCATCTCCTCGCGGTAGTTCTCTTCGAGGTGATCGAGCATCTCCGCGCGGCCTGACCCGACCGCGAGCGCCTGCCATTCGCTCGCCGTCCCCGACGGATCGGTCTCGTAGAGACGGGGTTCGCCGTCCTCGACGCCACCGATGATGAGTGCGACGCCGAACGGGCGCGCACCGCCGACCTGGGTGTACTGCTGGATGTGGTCGGTGATGTCCTTGGTGAGCGTCTCGACGCCGACCGGCTCGCCGTACCGGAGCTGGTTGACCTGGGCCTGCTGGCGGGCGAAGTCGATGAGCTGGCGGGCGTCGGCGACGTGGCCCGCGCTGGCGATACCGATGTGATCGTCGGCCTTGTGGATCTTCTCGACGCTGGAGCGCTCTTCGAGCGGCGACCGGAAGCGCTTGTCGACCGCGAGCACGACACCGTCCGGCGTCCGGACGCCGATGCTCGCCGTGCCGCGCTTGACCGCCTCGCGAGCGTACTCGACTTGATAAAGCCGCCCGTCCGGTGACCAGATCGAGACCCCGCGGTCGTAGGCCTGTTGTTGGGATTGTCCCTGCATAGTTCAGATATCGAGCGACGTCGCTCCCACGAACCCGGGTTCCCCGTGAACGTCGAATCGCCCGTTCCGCACGACAGCGGGCCGCTGTGAGTCCGCGAACACGACGTTTCTCTCGGCCGCTCCTCGGGACGCGCGACCTATATACCTTTCTTCACAGGCACGAACCGTCCCGCTCACTCCGAGCACCCGAACGCCGACCGGCGACCCCGAGATCTCGTCGACGCACGCGATCGCAGCGCGCGCCCGCTCGACCTCCCCGTGTCGCACACGGACGATCGCGGTCCCGTCTCCGTCGGCGAACGAGAAGTCGAGAACCCGGAGATCGACGTCCGCGGCTCCCGGATCGCCAAGCAGGTTCTGGGCGGCGTACCAACACGCGCGCTGGAACGCGTGTTTCCCGGGATCGGCGTCGGGCCACGCCTCGATCGCGATCGCGAGATACCGCCGGCGCGGCCGGAGGTGTTTCGGGAGGTGTTTCATTCCTCCGCGTCCGCCCCGTCCAGCCCGAACGCCCCTGACGCGCCGTCCGCAGCCGTCGCGTCGACACCGTCGCCGACTGCGGCACGTTCGGCGACCAGCACGCCGACCTGATCGTGGACGCGCTCGACCGCGGTGAGCGAAAAGCCCGCGTCGGTCAGCGCGTCCGCGAGCGTCCCGACGGTCGCGGGATCGTCGACCTCGGGGCTGTAAAACGGTGCGTCGGGATCGGCCTCGCCGAAGAGCATCACGTCGCCGAGGACGAATTTGTGGGGAGCCAGCCCCGCGATCGTCTCGATCGCCTCGCGCTTTTCGTCGTCGCTCAGGTGATGCATCGCGAAGTTCGAGACCACGATATCCACGGGATCGTCGACGGCGGGCTCTCGGAAGCTTCCCTCCGCAAGCGCGAGGTTGTCGATCCCGACCTCCTCGGCCTTCGCTTGGGCTTCGTCCATCATCCCTGCGGAGATATCTCGGCCGACGACGCGCTCGGCGTCGGGCGCGAGTGCGAGCGCGATCGCCCCCGTCCCTGTCCCGAGATCGAGCACGGTGTCGTCGGGCTCGGGGCTGGCGTGTTCCACGACGAGAGAGGCACACGCCCGGTACTCGTCGCTGTCCTGACTTTCGTCGTAGGCCGTAGCGTGATCGTCGAACCGTGCCGCGTGCTCCTCAATCGTCTTCTTCATACCGACCACGTTCGACCCCTGGCTCAATGAACGACTCGCTTAGGCGCTCACGATTCCGCGCGGCGAGTCGACTCCATTCGGCGAGCCCCCGCTCGATGTCCTCGCGATCGAACCCGATCGTCTCGCCGATCGCGAGGAGTTCGCGCGGTGCGCGGAGCTGAAGGTGGTTCTCTGGGCTCGCGCTCACCACGTACGGCGCGTCGTACTGGAAGGCGATCTCGCGGAGCTTCCGGAGGTCGGCAAGTGCCTGGACTCGCCGACCGCCGCTCAGCCGGAGCACTCGCCCGAAATCGAACTCGAAACGCACGCCGTTCCGTGCGGCCGCACGCGCGAGGACGTGGTTCACGTCGCCGTCGGCCATCGGACCGGCGAGCACGTCGACGCGGGGTTCCTCGCACGCGAAGCGGTTCAGCGCGCGTGATCCCTCGACCAGCACCAGGGTGCGCTCGTCGCGACAATCCTTGACGCGCGCGCTCGCCGCGGAAGCGTCGTCGGCCTCGATCCCGATCGCGTCAACGACATCGACGTCGTACTCCGCAGCGATCTCTTCGCCGTCCGGCCCGTCGCGATTGGATTCGTCGAGCAGTCCCGCTTCGGCTGCGTTTCGGACCACGATCCCGTCGAACTCGTACTCCGCCGCGGTCTGGGCGAGCCGTGCAGCGGTGCTCTCGCCGTCGGGAGACGCCCGGACTGCCTCGTAGTAGTTGACCATCTACGACCGCGCTTCGAGCGCGTCGGCGGCGTTCTCGACCGCCGCTTCCTTCTTCGCGGGGTAGGCTTCGATCTTCCCCCGGAGTTCGAGTCCCTCGCCCCGCTCGACCCGGCCCTTGTAGGCCGCCTGCTTGTCGAGGCGCATGAACAGCGCGCAGTTGTCGTTCACCCGGTCGCCGAGCTCGTCGCGGATCCGATCGAGGTCGAGGTCCGCGAGGCGGTCGAGAACGTGACGGACGTCGTCGGCGTTCTCGGCGCGCGCCGAGAGCACCACGATCCGGTCGCCGTGATGGCCCTCGCTCACGGCTCGGTTGATCTCGAACTCATCCGGCAGGAGGGTCCGAAGCGCGCGCTCGACACGAGCCTCGTCCTCGGTGGCGTAGCAGAACGAACGAAGATCGACGTAGTGGAAGGGAACCTCAGTCATATAGTCAGTACGGTGGTGCGGGTAAAAGGAACTGCGTTCAGTCCTCGGCGGGTTCGAGCGAGTCCTCGGGGACGCCCGATTCCTGGCCGTCCTCGAAGTTCACGGTGTAGGTCGGGTCGCCGAACATCGTCTCCATCACCTGCGTGACGGTGCCGGTTTCGCCGTCGTACTCGCTGTGCTCGTCGTGAAAGAGTACCTGATCGTCTTCCTCGAAGCTCATGGCTCCGCTACCGCTCGGTCGGATAAAAACAGCGTGGATTCGCCCGGTCGGACTCTCGCCGGCTGAACGTTTATGTCAGGGGCCGACGAACCCACCTCCATGATTTTGCATGTTCGATCACTGGTGTCGTCGAACCGTCGCAGTCCATGGAGCCCACCGCTCCGTCCCGACGCCGAACGATGACCCTCGACGAGCTCTGGTTTCTCGCCGACGAGGCCGACCAGCGCGCGGCGCGGGCCCACCACGACCTCCTCGACGGCCGCGAGCCGACAATGGAGACCACCCACCACCGTCGGGTGTCGCGACAGCGGTTTCGCACTCTCGCCGAGCGCATCCGCGAGACCGGCGCGCCGTACGGCGTACACACCATCGTCTATCAGCCATCGGGCGAACTCCTGCTGTGTCGCCACGAGGGCGTCGGACTGTGGGTCCTCCCTGGCGGCGAGATCGACGGCAACGAGGGGTTCCGGGCGGCCGCCGAGCGCGAACTCGCCGAGGAGGCCGGAATCGAGGCGCACTACGATGGCCTCGCCATCGCCGCGCGGATCGAGGTTCGGTGTGACGACCACGCCACGTGGGGCGTGATGCCAGTGTTCGCCGCCGTGGCCGAGACCACCGCCACCACGGTCGCCGATCCCGACGACGAGATCTCGGCCGCCGAGTGGTTCAGCGACCTCCCTGCCGACACTCGCGATCGTGAGGACCTGGTTGCGTGGCGCGAGCGAACGCGCTGAACGACTCCACGACGAGACGTAACGGGACTCGCTGTCGCTCTTACGCTGACTCGGAACGCTTCTCCATCGGCCGTTCGCCGAGAATCTCGACCTCGTCACCGACCGCGAGTTCTGCTCCCCAGTCCGACTGGGGAACCTGCGTGTTGAGCATCAGCCGAAAGAAGTGATCGAATCGGTCGGAATCCGTCCACTCGGGCAACGTCTCCTCGCGCTTCTCGACGAAGACCCGCTGGAACTCGTCGTGACTCTCGCCGGTGTGTGGATCGCGTGTCGGCACGACACATCGTTGACACGGGTTGATCCCCTCGAACACGACGTCACCGATCTCGAACGCGACGAGGTGGTCGTGATCCGCGAACAGACGGTCCTCCCAGAACGGCGGAACGCCGTCGATTTCGAGGTTCGCCCGCAGTCGGAGCCGCAGCTCCTCGACATCGATCTCGGGGAACCACGAGGCGACCGCACGGAGCGTCCCAGTGCTGATGAGCGTCGGTCCCGAGAGGTCGGTATCGTCGGGGAACCCGCCGGCTGTCTCCCGCTTTAGCCGGGCTGGCGGATCGAAATGGGTGCTCAGCCAGTTCTCGGCCGATTCACGATCGGCTTCGAGATCGAACCGCTCGGCACTATCGTCGCCCTCCCGACGGAGCGCGACCTCGGTGAATCCGGGGTCGAACGATGAACGGATCCGATGGACCTTCGCAGTGCGCTTCCCGTTGATGTAGCGGCCGTCGTCGTCGATCATGGCGTACTCGCGGTCGTGTTCGAGCCCGCCGTTTTCGACGATCCGTGCCGTGTCGCACGCGACGGGATCGAGCGATTTGATCGGAAAGACGGCGATGCGTGCCAATCGGACCATTCGTGTTCCGCGACGATTGCACTGTGACTGACTACCGCGTTTCGATTCGTCGTGATGCGGCCAACGCAGTCGTCTCGTCTTCCGCCTCGTTGGTGGGGCGGTTCGGTCACAGCGACGGCAGCGATCGCAATCAAGCGTACTCGTCTCACCCGGAATCGTCGCAAACGGATTCCTGATTGCACGGATACACTATCGGTAGAAAGTCGTTGGTGAAACAGAAGACAGATGCCGAAATCATTCGAGAAACGAGCGAATGGACGAGCTTCGACGCCGCGACGCCCTCACGGTGTTTGGGTCGCTGTCGGCGTCGTTGGCAGCGATGTTCGGGGTAACGATGGCGGACTCGGCCCGAGAGGATGCAGACGAGCCATCATCGTCCGGTGAATCGCCCACAGACTCCAACAGTTCGTCGTCCCAAACGAACAGCAGCGCCGAGCAGCTCGCGTACGCGCACGACGTTCGAGCACGTGCTCGTGCGGCCGGCAGGCCACTGTCTACCGTCACCGATCTCGGGGAGTGGACGGCCACTAACGGGAAGATCACGCCGACGGACTGGCGAGACGACGGGACGGAAACCGCTGTGCGACTCGATTCGCCGGCGAGCGCGACGCGAACGGGAATCTCGACGACGTTCGATAGGGAAATCGACCTGACTACTGCGGCGCTGTCGCTGGGTATCGAACTCGAACGGGCCGCCACGGAGACCCTCCGGATCCGGCTGTTCGCGCCAGATGAACGCAACCAGTTCACCATGCAGCGCTACTGCAAACGGCGGCAGGGGGCCATCCGCCTCGACGTTGCTCCGGGAGAGACGATCGGTGCGCCCGATCCGACCGCCGTCCGCGGTCTGTCGGTCGAATCGTACACCGGCGGTGGGAAATCGCTCGGTCTCACGACAGGCGCGCTTCGGGTCAGGGACTCGCCACAACGCCGCCATGGCGCGGTTATTCTGACCTTCGACGACGGCGATCGCACCCAGCTGGAAGCCGCGAAACCACTGATGGACGAGTACGGTTTCGCCGGCACTGTCGGCGTGATCCCGTGGCTGGTGGGCGAGGACAACCGGATCGGCCGGCAGGAGCTCCACGAGATGGCGGCCGACGGCTGGGAGATGGCCTCCCATCCCCAGCGTGAGGGATCGCCGCTCCCGTCGCTATCGAAGTCCGACCAGCGCGCCCTCGTCGAGCGATCGAAGCGCTGGCTCCTCGACGAAGGGTTCGAGCAGCGCGGTGAGAGCCTGATCTGGCCGTTCGGCGCGTTCGACGAGCAAACGCTCGACCTCGTCGGCGAGTACCACCGGCTCGCTTTCGCCGGTGGCTCCTCGACGGCCCCGTGGGCGATCACCGAGCCGGGATGGGTGCCACGAGTGAACGGCGACGATTCGAACGCCGTCAAACGGGCCATCGACATGGCCGAGCAGTTCGGGAGCGTTGCAACCCTGATGTACCACACGATCGGAGAGACACGCCTCTCGATCGATGGGTTTCGCGAACAGCTCCGATACATCGATCGGGCCGACGTCGACGTGATCGTCCCGTCCGCACTCGCGAACGCACAGCCGTACTGACCGCTGACCGATCGCTGTCCCGCCGGCCGGCCGCCGTGACGGCAGTCGGCGATTCGTCGCCCATCGAGTTCTCACTCCCTCTCGCGCCCCGGTGTTCGGCCGTCGGAGCACTCAGCCGTGCTCGTGGTCCGCTCAGGCCGTCTCGTCGGGATCGATCTCGACGTGCCGTCCGCCACGAGCGAGGTCGACACCGATGAATCCGAGCACGAGCGCGAAGCCGACCATCCACACGGTGGAAAACGTCGCTCCCTCGTCACGGAGGAAACCGAACGTGGCGTTCAGGACGAGTGCAACCGCCAGCAGGAAGTAGGCGGCCCCACAGAGACGGTGCCAGCCGACCAGCGCCGTGAGTGGGGTGTCGAAACCAGCGAGCACGAACAACACGCCAGCCACGAGAAAACAGCCCAGCGGGAACGCAATGCCGACCGATTTCGGCACGCCAACGACGGCGAGAAATCCGCCCACAACGGCGAAATCCACGAGACCGAGCCACCGCGACACTCGACGATAGTTCATGGACGCATGCTCGCCGCCGACGAAATAGTGCTGTCGGCATCACGATCCGTTTTCCGTGGACCGATGCTTGACTACCCGTGGGATTTTCCCTCTCGCGTCTCGGCATTCAGCCGCCGGATCGCGGCCTGGGCGTTGCTCGCGTCGTAGCCGAAGAGGACGTCGGTCGCGTAGGCGTCGGCGACCTCGGCGGCGTGGACCAGATTCTCGATCTCGATGTCGACGGCGTAGAGTTCGATCGCGAGCGGTGCGTCGAGCGCGTCACGAAACCCGCTCGCGATCGATTCGAGCCAGTAGGTCGTGCCGTAGGCCGTGTCGTAGAGCGGGACGACGAACTCGTCGACGTGTTCGGAAAGCCCATCCAGATCGAGTCCCGATCGCTCGTGGAGATGCCCGGGGTAGGGATCGGGGTGGAGCGTGAGCGAGAGTTTGCCGGGAATCCGGTCGGCGGCCTCGCCCACGAACTCGGTGACGACCGACGCGCGCCACGCGAAGCGGTCGTCGTACTCGCTCGTTGCGAATCGCTCGACGCAGCGATCGCAGAAACAGTACTCGGGTCGGGGGAAGCCGACGTCGTCGAGGCGGACGTCGCCGCTCGTGTCGGCCGCGTCCGCGATGGTTTCGAGCAGGCCCTCGCGGTAGTCGGGATGGGTGGGGCAGACGTACCCCCAGTCGAAGTACTGGCGTTCGCGGGTGGCGAGGTCGCCGTCCTCGGTCACGGGGGCGAGCTCGGGGCTCGCGTCGGCGGCCGCGGTGTCGGCGTGACACGCGATCATGCTCGTCGCGCCGGCGATCGGTTCCCTGGCCTGGCCGCTCACTGACTTGACCTCGTAGCATCGCCGATCGAACGTCGGCCAGTCGAGCTCCTCGGCGTTGCGCGTCACGACCCCGAACATACCCGTGCTGGGAGCCGCCACGGGGTAAGCGGTTCGTTCGGACGCTACTTCGAGCCGGTGGCAGCGAGCACGACACCGAACAGGAGCCCGACGACCAGTAACCCCCCACCGCCGAGGGCGTAGAGCTCGGTGGTCGTGAACTGGAACCGGTCGCCGTAACGGACGATTCCCGCCGTGAGCAGTAGTGTGTGTCCTGATCCAACGAGCGTCGTCACGAAATCGAACCCGAATCGAGCGCCAGGATCGGCCATACTTCCTCCGCTCCCCGCCACGAGTTCGTTCTTCGGGTGGCTGTTGCAAGCCATCGATCCGCCCGCCGAACCGTTGTCGCCACTACGGCACGGAACACTGGAAGGCCGCCATCGCCGTGTCGGCCTACCGACGCGCGACAGCGACCGCGAGAACGATTGCGAACAACGCGACCACGGCGGTGAGTTTTCGAGACATCACCCGATACGACAGAACAGACGAACATAATCGTTGTGGCATCACGCCGCGAGTCGAACCGCGGTTCGATGTGGATCGGTCCGGTGTCGCCGCTCAGACGTCGATGTGCTCGGTGAGGTTTTCGCGGAGGATGGTCTCGCAGTACGCACACCGCACGCCGTCGTCGAGCACTTCGAACCGCGAGGTCACGGGCTCGCCGTCGGTGGTGATGCAGTCGTGGTTCGGACACGAGAGCACGCCCTCGACGACGGCGGGGCGTTCGACACGGTGTTTCTCGGCGACACCGTACTCCCGGATGATGTTGATCGAGGCCGCGGGCGCGATCAGCGAGATCACGTCGACCTCGTCCTGGCTGAGTTCGCGGCCCTCGATCTTCACGACGTCCTTGTGGCCCAGCCGATCGGACGGGACGTTCATCCCGACGCTCACGACCTCGTCGGTCGAACTGCCGATCCCGAGGATGGCGAGCACGTCGGGGGCGTGCCCGCCCGCGATGTGATCGATCACCGTGCCGTTTTCGATCTTGCTGATCCGGAGCTCGTGGTCGTCGCGCTCGCTCATCGAGACCCTCCGTTCGCGCTGTCGTCCTCGGTAGCGTCTACGGCCTCCCCATCGTCGGTATCGTCGAGCAGCAGATCGAGCAGCGCCATCCGGACGGGAACGCCGTTGTGGGCCTGCTCGAAGTAGTGGGCGTGATCGGTCGGGTCGACATCGGGCGCGATCTCGTCGACCCGCGGCAGCGGGTGCATCACGATGCACTCGTCGCGGGCGCGGTCGAGGGTTTCGGCGTCGATGCGGTACTCGCCCGCCACCGCACGGTACTCGTTCTCGTCGGGGAAGCGTTCGCGCTGGATTCGGGTGACGTAGAGCACGTCGAGCTCGGAGAGGACGTCATCGAGATCCTCGTGCTCACGGACCTGCGCGCCGGCCTCGTGGAGGTCGTACCGCACGGAACGGGGAAGCCGCAGACTTTCCGGACTCACGAAGTGCTGACTGGCATCGAACTTGGTGAGCGCGTACGCGAGCGAATGTACAGTCCTGCCGTACTTCAGATCGCCCATGATCCCGACCGTGAGATCGGTGAGCCCGCCCGCGTTCTCGCGCATGGTGTAGAGATCGAGCAGCGTCTGCGTGGGATGCTGGCCCGCGCCGTCGCCGGCGTTGAGCAGCGGCACGTCGACGAAATCGCTCGCCATCGTCGCCGCGCCCTCGCTGGGATGGCGGAGCACCAGCGCGTCGGCGTACCCTTCGATGACTCGTACTGTGTCGGCGAGACTCTCACCTTTGGTCGCGCTGGAGGAATCGACCGGCCCCATGTCGAGCGCGTCGCCGCCGAGGCGCTTGATCGCGGCCTCGAAGCTCATCCGCGTGCGCGTGCTCGGCTCGAAAAAGCACAGCCCGAGCAGCCGCCCCGCGTGGCGGTCCCGGTCCGGGGGATCGCGCTCGATGGCGGCCGCACGATCGAGCACCGTCTCGATGTCGGCGCGCGAGAGGTTCTTCGCGGTGATGACGTGATCACGATCGAGCATCGGTTGTGAGGAGACACCTCCGTTGTGCGGCTAGGTGGGCCATTCTCGTGTCGAGTCGAACGGCCGATCGTCTTGTAGTTGTGGATACGGCGATCGCGGCGCTCGAACCGGGTGTGCGGAGCGATCGATCGTGCGAACCGTCGCCGTCGGGCGGTGATCGGACGTTTCACAAGCCTTATGCGCGTCTCGGGGGTGGATAGCGCCAATGAGTCAACGCCGGGAGCAACTCGCCGAGCGACTCCCCGCGCTCGACGCCGTCGAGTCGTGGTATCACGTTCCTCTTCTGGTCGTTCTCGTCGGGTTCATGTTCTGGATCCGGGTGCGCAACTGGCGGCGATTCGTCGTCGACGGCGAAGTCCTCTTCAGCGGCAACGACGCCTGGTATCACCTCCGACAGGTGGAGTACACGGTCGTGAACTGGCCGTCGACGCTGCCGTTCGAGCCGTGGACCAGCTTCCCCACGGGGACGGCGATCGGCCAGTTCGGCACGCTGTACGATCAGATCGTCGCCACCGCGGCGCTCGTGATCGGGCTCGGCAGCCCTTCGGAGCAGACCACCGCCCTCACGCTGCTGTTCGCGCCCGCAGTGTTCGGGACGCTCGTCGCGATCCCGGCGTACTTCCTCGCCAAACGCTTCGGCGGCCGGTTCGGCGGCGTAGTCGGGGTAGCGATCCTCGCGCTCTCGCCGAGCACGCTCCTCGCACGCTCGGTCGCGGGCTTTTCGGACCACCACGCAGCGGAGGCGTTCTTCCAGGTGCTCGCGGTCGCCGTGATCGTGATCGCACTCACGGTCGCCGAGCGCGAGAAACCCGTCTACGAGCAGTTCGTCGAGCGCGACGTGTCCAGCCTGCGCCGACCGATCGGCTGGGCCGTCCTCGCCGGGATCGCCATCTCGGTCTACATCTGGGTGTGGCCACCCGGCCTCCTGCTCGTCGGGATCTTCGGCGTCTTCCTCCTCGTCGCGCTACCGGCCGCGTATCTGCGTGGCGAGAGTCCGGAACACGTCGCCATCGTGAGTGCGGTCGCGCTGTCGGTCGTCGGCGTGCTCACGCTCGTCACCTTCCAGTCGACCGAGATCAGCGTGACCAGCTTCTCGCTGCTCCATCCCGCGCTCGCGTTCCTGGGGGCGATCGGCTGCGTGTTCATGGCGTGGCTCGCCCGGACGGTCGAAGCACGCGACTTACCGGGACTCGCTTACCCGGGGACGATCCTCGGGCTGTTCGTCGCTGGTGCGGTCGTGATGGCGGTCGCCACACCCTCGCTGTTCGAGTACTTCCTCAACCAGCTCGAACGCATCGTGGGGCTCGGGTCGAGCGCGACATCGCTGACCGTCGGCGAGGCCCAGCCGCCCTTCCAGGCCGGCGTGCCGTTCGGAGAAGCGGTCAACCAGGCGCTCGGCTTCTTCCGGAACTCCTACGGGCTCGCCTTCTTCACCGGGATCGCCGGTGCGGTGGTGTTGATGGTGCGACTCGCGCTCGGCCGGAGCAAACAGCCGGCTGCTGCGGTGTTCGTCCTCGTCTGGACCGCACTGATGATCGCGGCGACGCTGACCCAGACCCGGTTCGACTACTACCTCATCGTCCCGATCTGCGTGCTCAACGCCGTCCTCGTCGGGGAGCTGATCCGATTTCTCGCTTCCAGTGATGCAGCAACGGGCCTCCGGAACCTCGAGGCCTATCAGGTGCTCACGGTGCTCGCGGTCGTTTTGCTCATCACCGCACCGCTCGTCGTGGGCAGCGGCGCCGCGCTGACGAGTGCCGGCGGCCATGCGGACGAGCGTTCGTACCCCGGCTCCACCGTCCGTGGCTGGAGCGGAAGCCTCGACTGGATGGCGAACAACACGCCTGCGGAGGGGACTTACGGCGGGCACAACAACTCGATGGACTACTACGGGGAGTACGAGCGTACCGACGACTTCGACTACCCCGACGGAGCCTACGGCGTGCTATCGTGGTGGGACTACGGCCACTGGATCACGACGCTCGGCGAGCGCATCCCGACGGCGAACCCCTTCCAGCAGAACGCCCGTCAGGCCGCGAACTTCCTGCTCGCCGACGACGTCTCGCGAGCCAACGAGATCACACGGACGGAGGATGGCGAGGGCGTGCGTTACGTGATGATCGACTGGCGGATGGCCGATCCCGCCGGCGGGGCGTTGTTCACCGCGCCGTTCACGTGGTACAACGACGGCCCGCTGTCGATCTACGACGACGTGACGCCGATCGTGACCCAGCAACCGGGGAGCCAACAGCCCTCGCTCGCGTTTTACGCCTACGAGCAGCGCCACTACGAGACGATGCGGACCCGGCTGTACTCGTTCCACGGCAGCGCGGTCGAACCCGAGCCGGTCGTGGTCGACTACGAGAGTCCGATCCCGCAGGGCGACTCCACAGCACAGGCATCCGTCCCGTCGGGCAACGAGTCGGCGATCAAGCGCTTCGACAACATGTCGGCCGCACGGGCGTTCGTCGAGGAGGACGGCTCGGCCCAGATCGGTGGTGTCGGAGCCTATCCCCAGGAACGCGTGGCAGCACTCGAACACTACCGACTGGCCGACGCGAGCCAGCAGCCCTCGAGACAGCTCGCCCAGAGCCTGTTCCAGCGACTCCAGGCGACGGGCCTGAACGCGAGCGAGCTGGTCCCCACGTCGCCGAGCTGGGTCAAGACGTTCGAGCGGGTGCCCGGCGCGACGGTCGAGGGCACCGGCCCGGCGAATACAACTGTCGAAGCCACCGTCGAGATGGGTATGCCCGGCTCCGAAAGCACGTTCAACTACACCCAGCAGGCCACGACCGACGACCAAGGTGCGTTCACGATGACGCTGCCGTACTCCACCACCGGCTACGACCAGTGGGGGACCGAGCAAGGCGCGACGAACGTCTCGGTCCAGGCGAACGGGCCGTACACGTTCCAGACGCCGGTCGAGGGTGGCGGTGACAACGCGACCCGGTGGAACGCGACCACCGACGTCTCCGAGGGAGCGGTGATCGGCCGCACCAACGAGAGCGTCACGGTCGATCTCCAGCAGGAATCGGTGTCGCTGCCGACGAACACCTCGGCCGGAAATGCGACGGCCGGGAACGCGACGAACGGCACGTCGAGCGGCAACGCGAGTGCCGCGACGAACGCCTCAACCACCGAGAACGGCTCCACCGGCACGAACACGACGAACGCGAGCGCGATGGCGGCTCCCGGCGAGCGTGTCGCCGGCGCGGCTCGGACAGCACCGAGCCAAGCACGGGTAGCACGATGAGCGGGCGAGAGTCGATGCGTGAGTGGTTCATCGTCTACCTCAAGGGGATGTTCATGGGGGCTGCGGACGCAGTGCCCGGCGTCTCGGGCGGGACGATCGCGCTCATCACGGGGATCTACGAGCGGCTGATCGCCGCGATCACGGCGCTCGATCCGGGCGTGCTCCGGTACCTGCCGCGGGTCCACCGCCGGACGGAGCGCGCCGAGCTCCGGGCCGCGCTGGTGGCAATGGACGTTCCCTTCTTACTCGCGCTCGGGGCAGGGATCGCCACGGCGCTGGTCACCGTCGCACAGGTTATGACCTACGCCTTCGAGACCTACCCGGGGCTCGTGGCGGCGCTGTTTTTCGGCCTGATCGCGGCCTCGGCGATCGTGCTTTACGACCACGTCTCGCTCGACACGCCACGACGAGTCGCGGTCGCAGTCTTCGGGTTCGTGCTCGCGTTCGCGCTCTCGGGGCCGGAAGTCAGCAACTCGATGCCGAACTCGCCGCTGTTCGTACTCGTCGCCGGCTCGATCGCGATCGCCGGCATGATCCTGCCCGGGATCTCGGGGGCCTTTTTCCTCTACGTTCTCGGCCAGTACGAGTTCTTGACGGGCACCCTCACGGAGTTCACCGACGGACTCGTCGGCCTCGCGTCGGGCGGCAGCCTCGAAGTGCTGATCGAACCAGGCATCGTGATCCTCGCGTTCGGCGCTGGTGCGCTCGTCGGTCTCTTCTCGATCGCCTACGCCATCCGGTGGGCGCTCGCAAACTACCGAGAGGCGACGTTGACGTTCCTCGTGAGCCTGATGGTCGGCGCGCTTCGCCTACCCGCGACTGAAGTGATCAACAACACGCCCGTCGCGACACCGACCGCGATCGGATCGGTGCTCGCCGTCGCCGCGGTCGGTGGCGCGCTCGTGCTTCTCGTCGATCGCTACACCGCCGACATCGACTTCTCCTGAGGCGCGCTCGACCATCCGTTTCAGTCGCCCGGTTCGTTGCTCTACACCCCGTACCGAACGGTGAGAACGGCGAGTCATGACTGGTGGAGACTAGGCCGACCGTCCGGGGAACGTGACGGGAAAGGTTGATAGTTAGTAGGCGAGTACCAACAGGTATGAGCTCCGCCGACCCGCAGGGGATCCAGGCGTTTCCCGAGGCGCTCACCGAGCCCGACGCGTGGCTCGAACCGTTCGAGTGGTACCAGGAGATGCGCGAGGGGTCGCCGGTGCGGTACGATCCGGCACGCGGGTCGTGGGACGTCTTCCGCCACGCAGACGTCAAGCGTGTCATCAGCGACGACGAGACGTTCTCGGTGGACCCGCGCAACGCGAGTGATTTCGTCGAAGCCGGCGGCGAGGGCGAGGGACTCATCCTCGATACGATGCTGTTTCAGGACCCGCCGCGCCACGACGAGCTCCGCGCGATCGTCGAGGAGGCGTTCAGTCCGCGCGTCGTGGCCGAACTCGAACCGCGCCTCCGCGAACTCATGGGTGACCTGCTCGACGACGCCCTCGCCACGAACGACGGCACGATGGATCTCGTCGACGAACTCGCCTATCCGTTCCCGGTCATCGTGATCGCCGAGGTCCTCGGCGTGCCGAGCGAGGACCGCGCGCAGTTCAGGGAATGGTCGGAGTCGCTCGTCGCGGCCGCGGACGGCGAGGCGGGTGCAGAAGTCGCCGAACGACAGCAGGCGAGCCAGCGCGAGATGGCGATGTATTTCCTCGAACTCATCGAGGACCGTCGCGAGAACCCGCGCGACGACCTCCTCTCGACGATCGCCACGGCGGAGTTGTCCGACGGCAGCACACTCCCCCAGCAGGAGGCGCTCGGGATGTGTATGCTGTTGCTCATCGCCGGCAACATCACGACCACGAACCTCATCACGAACGCCGTGCGGTGTTTCGGGAACCACGATCTGTTCGCCGAGCTGGCGGGCGAGGAGAACGCCATCGGGACTGCTGTCGAAGAGGTGCTGCGGTATCGCGCACCCGTGCAGGCGATGACGCGCGTCGCGCGGTCCGACGTCACGCTCGGCGGCGAAACGATCGAGGAAGGCGACCGACTCGTGGCGTGGCTCGGCTCGGCGAACCGCGACAGCCGCCAGTTCGCAACCGCCGACGAGTTCGTGGTCGATCGCGCGCCCACCGGGCATCTCGGCTTCGGCCACGGCACGCACTACTGTCTCGGCGCGCCGCTGGCCCGACTCGAAGCCCGCGTCGCGCTGTCGGAACTGCTTTCGCGAGTCGACGGACTGGCGCTCGCCGACACCGACCTCTCGCCGACGCGAAGCTCGTTCATCTACGGTGTGGAGTCGCTGCCGATCCGCTACGACGCGGCCTGACGGCGCGTCAACTGCGCCCGTCGATGGAGTTGCGTGGATGGTCGGTCCGCTGAATCGCGGCGCCACGACGGTCAATCGCCGATCGATGGCACACGAGACCGGCAGCAGAGTCGGGAGCGCGGACGGGAGGCTATATAGTGTGCCGGCAGCCGCAGGCAGAACTGAAAGACGGTTGGTAAGTGTTTGTCGGGACAGGGGGAGAAGAATGAGTACACTATCCGAAGACGTACGGCTACCGTGTGGGTGGGTGTGCAAACACGCCGAGGAGGACGAACTCGTGTTCGCGTACGACACCTTCGAGGTGGAAGCAACGAAGGCCGACAGATCGGACCCGCTATCGTTCGATATGGCCGGGCGCTGGCGGCTGACGTGCCGGAAGCGCGCCGGCGGGACGGTGAACGAGCGCTCGATCGGCTACGTCACGAGCCGCGGGGCCGCGACCGATACGCTGCTGTCGTGTATGAAACACGCGAGCGCGAGCGCCAGACGGAGCGATTCGACCGATCCGTTCACGCTCGACACCATCGCCGCGGGCGCGGACCGCTGTGACGGCACGTCGCCGATGCGGACCGACACGCGCCCTGACGCTGGCCGGCGAGGACGGACGTACTGATCCCGTACGTCCGACGGACCCGACGACAACACACCTATTACACGCCGGGCGCAACCCCCGGCGATGAAGAACGTCGACGACCTGATCGGCAGCGCGAACGAACTGGCTGACCAGGGGCTCTCGAACGGCGAGATCGCCGACGAGCTCAACGTCTCGCGCGAGACCGCGAGCTGGCTGGTCGAACGCGGCGGCGGCACCGCGACCCGGGAGCCCGCACCGACCGACGCGCTCGAAGACATCCACGTCGACTGGAGCGCGTTCGGCCGCGATAGTACGAGACTCTCGTACGTCGGCCGCGCGATGGCCGACCTGCTCGGTGGCGCGGCTGCCGACAACGAAGAGATCGATCTCGTGGTCGGGATCGAGAAGGCCGGCACGCCGCTCGCTACTACTGTGGCGCTCGAACTCGACGCCGATCTCGCCACCTACGCGCCCCGGAAACACCAGTGGGAGGAGGGCGATATCGACGACCTCAGCGGCAACTTCTCACGGAACTTCGCCGAGATCCGCGGGCGGGAGTGTTACGTGGTCGACGACACCATCACGAGCGGGACGACGATGACCGAGACGATCGACGCCATCACCGAGCAGGGTGGCACGCCGGTCGGCTGTGGCGTGCTGGTCGACAAGCGCGGTGTCGGGGAGTTGGAGGGCGTGCCGGTCGAATCGCTTCTCCAGGTCATCCGCGTCGGGCAGGAGGGTTGAGGTAGCCTGCCGCGATCTGTCGTGGTATACCACCACGTGGTCAGTAGTAACATGTATCAACTGCCGGAGTGAATCGAGAACAGTGTCGCCGGATAGCGGATCCGACAACGCCACCGAACGGCGCAAGGCCGGACCACGAACCGCCGAGAAAGTCGGCGTCGAGCGGTGGATCGAAGGCGTCTTCTTCGGTTGTGCGGAGGTCGCGATACTCGGCTTGCCGGCACTTTTCAGTCTACTCGACGCATCCGCCAACGCCGAGGTGAAACTCGCTGCTATCGTCGCGCTGTCGACCGCCGCGATCGCCATCGGGACGATCCGAACCGGATGGACGAGGCTTTCGTGGCCGCCGCTAACGCCACGACTGCTTCTCGCCCGCGCCGTCGTCCACAACCTGCTCGTCCTGGTCGCGGCCTACGGCGGCGCGACGATCGACCTCCTCTCGGGATCGGCGCTCGGCTCTGCCGCGTTCGCCGTCCTCGTCGCGGCCGGCACGGTGTGGGTGTTCCCGCAGATCACCGCCCACGCCTCGACGCTCCCGTCGTGGTGGAAATGGGGTCCGTAGTGGCCTCGGACCGCGCCTCTCAGAGCGGGTCGGTCTCGAACTCCATCTCCACATCGATGTCGAGAACGTCGACGAGCGTCGGTGCGACCGTCCGCGCGTCGACCGTCTCGGGCACCGACGCGGGTGCGGCCGGACCGCCGAGCCCGTAGAACCCTTCACAGTCCCGGCGGCCGTGTGAGCCGCCGACGAGCGTCGGGTCGAGCGATGCGAGGCCGCTGTCGCCGAAGAACAGTTCACAGGGATCGAAGCCGGGCTTGGCGTGGATGTCCATGTCGGTCGCGTAGTACGGTGCATCGCTTTCCTCGCGCCACCAGTAGTACTGGAACCACGCCGAGGACTCCGCGACGAGCACTAAGTCGCCCGCGCTCGGATGATCGACGCCGTACTCGACCTTCCCCTCACCACCGAGCACGCGTTCGACGCCGTCCAGCGGGGCGAGCGCCTCACGAGCGTCATCGACACTCCCCTCGTCGGTGTAGACGTGTGTCACCTGGTGATCGACCATCGCAAACGCCCTCGACGAGCCGAGATCGACCTCTTCGCCACCCTCGCCGTCGTCCATCACCGAGAGCAGTCCGGCGTCGCGGAGCGCACGGTTCGGAAACACGGGCGTATCGACGTCGTGAAAACCGTATTCGCTGACGACGTTCACGACCGTCTCGTCCCACCGGTCGTCGCCACGGAGGCCGTCGATGAACTCGCCGACGAGATCATCGACGACGCCGATCGCGTCGTCGAGTTCGTCGCTGGAGCCGTGTCGGAGACCGTCGTAGTCGAGGTGGGGGACGTAGATCCAGAGCAGGTCTGGATCGTGGCGCTCGATCGCCTCGCTCGCGGCGTCGAGGATCCACGTCGACGATTCCTCGTTCGCGCCCGGTCCCCAGTAGGTGTGCAGCGGGAAGTGGCCGAGCTCTTCCCGAAGATCGTCGTAAAAGTCGTCGGGGTTGGTCCAGCAGTTCATTTCGAGGATGTTGTTGTCCTCGTCCTCGATCGGTGAGGGCGTGAGCGCGACGTCGGCGGTCGTGTCGATGAGATGCTGGAAGCAGAACACGCCGGTGGTGAGGCCGGCGTCGCTCGCGGTCTCCCAGAGGCGGTCGCGGTCGGCTCGGTCGCGCTCCCAGAACGCGGCCACGTCGTGCTCGCGGTCGTACTCGCCGCTGGAGACGTCGCCGTGGGATTCGGGCGAGCGTCCGGTGGCGAGCGTGGTCTGCACGGGAAGGGTGACCGCCGGGAACGGTGGTTCGAGCGTCGCCCGCGCGGGCTCGCCGACGAGATCGGCGATGTTCGGTGCGAGCCCTCGGTCGAGGTGGTCGGGTTCGAGGCCGATGACGTCGAGGACGATCGCCCGGCCGGCACTTGTGGTTCCGCCAGCGGTTGTCGTGGTTCCGTCGTCGTCAGGTTCGGTGGTCATGGCGAGTTCTCCGTCTCCACCTCGGTCGTCGCTGCGTTCGTGTGTCGGTCCACGTACTCGGAGAGTCGTTCGAACTGCCGAGAGAGATCGTGTTCGTCGACACCGAGCGGGTCCTTGAAGAAGGAGGCGAGGTGGGGCTGGAGCCCGCCTTCGTCCTGTGCGTCGGCGTGGGCAAGGAGCCGAACGAGATCGAGCACGAGCGGTGCGGCGAGCGCCGAGTCCGACCCCTCCCACGTGAACTGCAACTTCATCTGCGTGTCGAGAAAGCCCTGGAATCGGATGTCGTCCCACGCGGTCTTCCAGTCGCCGAGCGCGGGCGTGTAGTCGATTCTGACCCGGTTGTGGATGTCGTCGTCGAGAATTTCGTCGAGGACGCCACCCTTGCTCTGGAGCTTGCCCGCTTTGTTCGCGTCGTCTTCGAGCACTTCCCCATCGCGGTTCCCGAGGATGTTGTGGCCCTCCCACGAGAGCACTCGGAGGTTCCGTCCGGCGAACATCGGCGCGAGCGCGCTCTTCAGGAGCGTTTCGCCGGTTTTGCCGTCACGGCCCATGTGGGGGACGTTCTCGCGCTCGGCGAGGTCCTGAATCCCACCGAGCGCGTTCGCGGCGTTCGGCGTGAAGTTCACGAACGGGTGGCCGTCGTCGATGGCGGCGTAGGCGTAGAGCGCGCTCGCCGGCAGCGGGTCGTCGGCGTCGAGCGCGGCCTCGATCGCTGCGATCGAGTCGTACTGGTCGGGATCGGTCGGCATCGGCTCCGAGGAAGCGACGTTCACCACCACGACCCGATCGAGACTCTCATCCTCGCGGAAGGCGGCGTAGTCGGCACGGATGCGCTCGACGATCTCCCGAATCGAGAGCGTCTCGTCGTCGAACGCTGCATCGTCGGCGATCTCCGCGACGGTGCGCCCGCAGTTGCGCGCGGTGCCGGTCACGATCCGGTCGTCGATCGTGGCGAGGTCGTCCCGAACCGCGTCGAGGGTGTCTCGATCGGGAACGCCGTTGCGTTCGTGGAGGCGTTCTGCCGTCTCGACGACGCTGCCGGCCTGGATGTCGTGGCCGCCGAACACCAGCGATTCGACCGCTGGAAGGTCCAGATCCGTCAGGGGAGCGCGTTCGGTCACCATCCCGTCGGTGGCGGTCGCCTCGCGAGCGATCGCGTGCGCGCCGATCATCGCGGTCGTGGCGACGTTTCCGCGTGCCCCGATCAGCCACACGCCGATTCTCGCGCTCACCGCGACCGCCCGACCATCGTGGCGCTTGCCTTCTCCTGCTGGCATGGCTGCGATTCGCTCCCCTGTTTCCCGATCGGTTCAGAATTCCGTCGCTGCATCGCTTGAGACGACGGTTCCGAGACACACCTACTTTGTGATGTCGGCACCGAACGGTGTGAGTCGTCAGTCGAAACGTCCTGAAAGACAGTCGACTCGATTCTCATAGCAGCCGACTCCGACACGACGAATACTGACTCAGCTCAGATGAGAACCGCAACAGCCCACATACCTCCCCAGCCGATTCGCTCGTCGCTACGCTCCTCGCTCATCCCTCGCGCAGTGTCCGCGCTCGGCGCTCACTTCGTTCGCACACGAGCGCGCGCCAACCGTCAACGATGGTATCGAGTCGCGAACCGAGCGTGTACGATCAGCACATAGTAGTGCGTCCGGCACCCACCCACGGACATGGAGATCATCGACCCGCACATGCACATGGTGTCGCGCTCGGCCGACGACTACCGACGTGCGCGCCGTGCCGGCGTCGAGTGCTGCATCGAGCCCGCGTTCTGGAGCGGGACCGACAAACAGCACGCCGGCTCCTTTTTCGATTACTTCGAGCAGATCATCGACTTCGAGACCGACCGCGCGGAGCGCGCGGCGGGGATGGATCACTACGTCACGATCGGGCTCGAACCCAAGGAGGCGAACTACCGCGAGATGGCCGAAGAGGTCCTCGAACGCCTCCCCGAGTACCTCGACCGCGAGAACGTCGTCGGCCTCGGCGAGATCGGGTTCGATCAGGGAACCGACGACGAGGAGTGGGCCCTTCGCGAACAGCTCCGGATGGCCGACGAGCGCGAACTCCCGGTCATCATCCACACGCCACACACAGACAAACTCGAAGGCACCGAACGGATCGTCGAGATCATCGAGGACGAAGGTGTGAGCCAGGAACGCATCGTCATCGACCACAACACCCCCGAGACGATCGAGACGTCTCTCACGACGGACTGCTGGGTTGGCTTCACGCTCTACCCCGGCAAGATCGCCGACGAGAAAGCGATCGATCTCCTCGAAGAGTACGGGACCGACAAGATGCTCTTCAACAGCGCCGCCGACTGGGATCCCTCCGATCCGCTCGCGGTGCCGAAGGCGAGGGACAAGATGCTCGATCGGGGCTGGCCACGCGAGGACGTCAAGAAAGTCGTCTTCGACAACCCCTACGAGTTCTTCGATCAGTCGCCGAACTTCGAGTACGACCCACGATGAAGTTCGGGTTCTCGGCCAACGCGTTCCGCGAGTACGACTGGAAAGAAACGATCGAAATCGTCGCCGACGCGGGCTACGACGGGATCGAACTCCTGTTCGACCGGCCGCATCTCTACCCCCACGACGTCGACGACCAGACGGTCGCCGACGTGCACGACGCGCTCGACGAGCACGCACTCGCAATCAGCAACTGCAACGCGTTCATGCTCACGGCGATCGAGGGGTTCCACCATCCCTCGTACGTCGAGCCCGACCCCGACTACCGCCAGGAGCGCATCGACTACACGAAGGCCGCGCTGCGGACCGCAGCCGCGCTGGATCACGACTACATCTCGATCGAGCCCGGCGGGCCGATTCCGGACGAAAAATCCCGCGAGTGGGCGCTCGATACGTTCGTCGAGAGCCTCCGTGAGGTGCTCCCGGTCGCCGAGGACGTGGGCGTGGATCTCCACGTCGAACCCGAACCCGATCTCCTGATCGAGACCTCCGCCGAGTTCCAGGAGTTCGCCGACCGGATCGACCATCCCCGGATTCGGTGTAACTTCGACGCCGGCCACCTCTTTTGTGTCGGCGAGGACCCCGTCGAGGCCTTCGACGCGCTCGAACCGTTCGTGGATCACGTCCACCTCGAAGACATCCCCGAAGATCGGAGCCACGAACACACCCAGCTCGGCGACGGCGCGATGGACATCGACGGGTTCCTCGGCGCGCTGGACGACCGGAGCTACGAGGGGTTCGTCACGGTCGAGCTCTACCCCTACGAGGAAACCGCGGCCGAGACCGCCCGCGACGCGATGGCCTACCTCGAAGACGGCGGGTGGGTCTGAGAGGGTGGCCGTCGGCGAGTCGAGTCCGCGGGAGCGAGTCGCGGCCTACGCGAGCCTGGTGCGCGTCCCGAACCTCTTCAGCGCGCCGCCGGACGTCCTGCTCGGCGCGGCGCTTGCGACTGCGGCCGGCGCGTCGGTCCCGATTCCCGCGCTCGTCGGCCTCTGTCTCGCGTCGGTGCTGCTGTACGCCGGCGGCGTAGTATTAAACGACTACTTCGACGCGCCGATCGACGCGACCGAGCGACCCGAACGACCGATCCCCTCGGGGGAGGTGTCGCGGCAGGCGGCGGGCGTGCTCGGCGGATCGCTGCTGGTCGCGGGTGTCGCGCTCGCGTTCGTCGCTGCCGGCCTGCGTGCTGGCGTTCTCGCGGCGGCGCTCGCGGCCACGATCGCACTCTACGATGGCGTACTGAAAGGCGGTCCCGTCGGTTTCCTCGCGATGGGGACTGCACGCGGGCTGAACGTCCTCCTCGGGACGGCCGCCGCCGCGAGCGCGGTCGCCCTCCCACCGTGGGCGCTCTCGGTGCCGGCGGTCGTCACGCTCTATATCGCCCTGGTGACGTACATGGCTGCGAACGAGGCGACCGACACCCCGCGAGGGGCGGTCGCTGCCACGGCCGCCGGCGTCGTCGTGGCCGCCGCGGCGGTGCTCGGGCTGGTCGCGACTGTCGGTCCGCCGATCGTCCGGGCCGGACTCGCGGTCGTACTCGTCGCCGGCTTCCTCGCGTGGACCGGGCGCGCGCTCGAACCGGCGTACGTCGATCCTCGCCCTCGAACTGTCGGTCCCGCGGTGGGGGCCTGCGTGCTCGGGCTCGTGATCCTCGACGCGGCGTTCGCGGCAGTCGCCGGCGTCGCGTGGGCGCTCGTCGTGCTCGTCTTTCTCGCTCCTGCGGTCGGACTCGCCCAGGTGTTCGACGTCTCGTGAGGGGCGGTGCCTCGTAAGGTGTTTGTCGTGGACGGCCGTTCGGATGGGTATGGTCGATCTCGCGTTCTCGACGAACGCCTACACCCGCCACGCGCTGCCTGAAGCGGTCGAGCGAATCGCCGATCACGGCTACGCTGGCGTTGAGGTCCTGGGCGACGAACCCCACGCGTACTTCCCTGAGTTTGACGAGGCCAACGAGGAGGATCTGGTCGCGGCGCTCGACAACTCTGAACTACGGGTCTCGAACATCAACGCCAACACCGCGACGGGCTACTACGACGACGCGCCGCCCTCCTCGTTTTTCGATCCGAGCGTGGTCACCGCCGACGATGGCGATCGCGAATGGCGGGTCGAGTACACGAAACGTGCGATCGATCTCGCCGCCCTGACCGATGCGCCCGCGGTCTGTCTCGCCACTGGCCGGCCGCTTCCCGGCACGCCGCCCGAACGCGCCCACGAGCATCTCCGCGACTCGCTCGATTCGATCCTCGATTACGCCGAAGAGCACGGCGTGGAGATCGGGATCGAATACGAGCCCGAACTCCTCGTGGAGTGCACCGAGGAAGTGCTCGACCTCATCGACGATGTGGGCCGCGACTCGCTCGGGATCAACCTCGACGTCGGCCACGCTGCGGTCTACGGCGAGGATCCCGCCGAAGCGATCCGTCGGAGTGCAGGCCACATCACGGGCGTTCATCTGGAAGACATCGTCGGCGGCGTTCGAGGCAAACACTACCACCGGATTCCCGGTGAGGGCGACCTCGACTTCCGCGCGATCTTCGACGCGCTCGACGATGTCGGCTACGACGGGTTCGCCACGCTCGAACTCTACACCTACCCCGATCGCCCCGACGAGGCCGCCCGCGAGGCCTACGAGGCGCTCTCGGGATACTGCTGAGATCACAGTCGTCTCGGTGGGGCGGACGACCACGGAAAACGATCCGATATTTTCAACACAGTCTCCTATACGGGGAGGAGTCGTGGGAAACGGGGTGAGCGAGCCCGTCCGATACCCTCAAACCACGTCCCCACGGGAATCCGATATGGAGTTCCACGACGCCGCGAACTTCCTCTTCGGGCTGCGGCGCTACCCCCCCAAGCCGCGGCTGTCCGCGACGCGCGACCTTCTGGCCGCACTCGACGATCCACAGGACGGGATCGCGTTCGTCCAGATCGCGGGCTCGAACGGGAAGGGATCGACCGCCCGGATGACCGAGTCGATCCTCCGCGAGGCGGGACTCGATGTCGGACTCTACACCTCGCCACATCTCGATTCGGTCCGCGAGCGCGTCACGGTGAACGGCCGGTCGATCACGGAGGCCGCTCTCGCGGAGTACGTCGAAGCGGTGCGGCCCTACATCGTCGATCGCGCGACCGACGGCGATTCGCCGACCTTCTTCGAGACGATCACGGGGCTCGCGTTCTGGGAGTTCGCCCGCCAGGACGTGGACTGCGCGGTGCTCGAAGTCGGCATCGGCGGGCAGTACGACGCGACCAGCGTCGTCGATCCGGTGGCGAGTGCGGTCACGAGCGTCACGCTCGAACACACCGACGTGCTCGGCGACACAGTAGAAGAGATCGGACGCGACCTCGCCCACGTCGCCCCCAGCGACGGGCCGCTCGTGACCGCCGCGACCGGCGACGCACGGTCGGGGATCGACACGGTGGCCGACGAGGTCGTGACGGTGGGATCCGGCACCGAGGACATCGCCGTGAGCTACGACGGCCGCGTCGGTATCGAGGGGCGCATCGAGCTTGTGGGGGACGACTGGACGGTCGAGACCCGACTCCCACTCGTGGGCGCACACCAGGCCGACAACGCCGGCGTCGCGGTCCCGCTCGCCCGCCACGTCGCAGACGAACTCGGTGTCGGGGTCGAACCGGACGATCTCGCGCACGGCCTCCGCAGGGCTCACTGGCCCGGTCGGTTCGAGGTCATGGGCCGCGAACCACTGATCGCGCTCGACGGCGCACACAACCCCGGAGCGTGCGAACGCCTCGCGAGCGTCCTCGACGAGTTCGAGTACGACGATCTCCACGTGGTGTTCGGCGCGCTCGCCGACAAGGATCACCGAGGCATGGTCGAGGCGCTCCCGACGCCGGATCGCGCCGTCACCTGCCAGCCCGACATCGACCGCGCCGAGGACGAGGGCGTGCTCGCGACGTCGTTCGAGCGCGAGGGCGTCGCCGTCGAATCCCGCAATGCCGTCACCGACGCGGTGGCCGAGGCAGTCGCGGCCGCCGATCCCAACGACTGCGTCGTCGTCTGCGGCTCGCTCTACACCGTCCGGGAGGCCCGGACCCGGTGGAGTCGCCTCGACGTCCCGAAACGTGTCGATGATCTCGACGACGCCCGCCGCGTGCTCTCCGGGGCGCACGTCACCGATCCCGGCGTCTACCGGATGCGAGGGAAAACCGTTCACCGTACCCTGAAAACGCGGGTACGACCGCGCCAGGCCCAGTATCTCAAAGAAGAGCTGCTCTCGCTCGGCGGCGAGTGTGCGGTCTCGGGGTTGAACGACCAGAACGAGGAGCGACTCGACGTCGTTCTCGCGGGCACGCTCGCCCAGTTCAAACGCCTCGTCGCGAAGCTCGACGCCCAGCCATACGGGCTCGGCCCGCTCGCCGCCGATATCGCTCGCGCGCTCGACATCGATACCGCGAGCAGCGGTCCCGATGGTGATACGGCGCTGGAAACGAGCCGCCCGTGGGACGACGGCACCGCCGTCATGGGGATTTTGAATGTCACGCCCGACAGCTTCCACGACGGCGGCGAGTTCGACGAGACCGACGCCGCGGTCAAGCAGGCCGAGGAGATGGTCGCAGCGGGGGCCGACGTGATCGATATCGGTGGCGAAAGCACCCGTCCCGGTGCGGAGCCGGTGTCGGTGGCCGACGAGCGCGATCGGGTCGTCCCCGTGATCGAGCGTATCGCCGATGTCGACGCGCTGCTCTCGATCGATACCCGGAAGGCCGAGGTCGCCCGGGCGGCGCTTTCGGCCGGAGCCGACATCGTGAACGACGTCTCCGGACTCGATGACCCCGAGATGCGGTTCGTGGCCGCCGAGTTCGACTGTCCGATCGTCGTGATGCACAGTATCGACGCGCCAGTCGATCCCGACGCCGAACCTGAGTACGACGACGTGGTCGAGGACGCGATCCGGGAGCTCGAACCCCTCGTCAGGCGGTGTGTGCAGGCGGGGCTCGACCGCGAGCAGATCATCGTCGATCCCGGACTGGGCTTTGCGAAAACCGAGCGTGAGGACTTCTCACTTCTCGGGCGTCTCGGGGAGTTCCGGGCGCTCGACTGCCCCGTCCTCGTGGGCCATTCACACAAATCGATGTTCGGCCTCGTCGACAGCGAAGCCGGCGAGCGACTCCCGGCGACGGTGGCGGCGAGCGCGCTCGCGGCCGAGCGCGGTGCCGACATCGTCCGTGTTCACGACGTCGCCGAGACCGTCGCCGCCGTCAGCGTGAGTGCGGCCACCACTGCACCGCAGACGTTCGATCGCGACGAGTGAACCGTTTTTCCTCGTCGGGTGCGTAGTGTTCAGATACGCAGATTCCATGCGACGGCGAACGATCGCAACCACTCGTCGGCAGTTGCTGGATCGGCGTGGCTGAAACAGTTCGAGAACGAGGAGATCGTCGTTTTCCCTCGCGGAAGACACGTTCGACGGCGTTACGATTTCCATGCTGTTCGTCGCGGAAATCGAGACCATGGCGGCGGCGGCAGGCTTCGTGTAGCGGTGTCGCGCCGTCGACGAGAAACGTGGCGTCGTCGACGTGGTGCTTCTGACGGAGTTCGGCGGAGAAGCCATGAGCGAGAGCGTTGTTTATGGTCGTTTCAAGCTTCGTGTGCAGCAGTTCGTACGACTCGGGATCGACCGCAGCGTAGAGCCAGTAGCGCTCGTCGTCGAGTCGGATCGCGGTCTCGTCGACCGCGACGTAGTCCGGCGTCTTGCCGGACTCTGGCTGTAACTCCGCCTCGTGAACCCAGTTATTGATCGTGGATCGAGCGCGACTAACACCGAAAACGTCGAGAATCGAGATAGTATTTAAAAGCGAAAGACCGGCGAGGTGCAACTGAAATACTCAGCTTCATCAACAGCCGCGGCGTCGCTTCTCGCTTCACAAAACCTCACTCGATCCCGTCCAAACAACCGTTGAGGCGGGTGGATTTCCGCATGAATCACTGAAATCACACCGCGCCTCACTGTTCAGCCGTATCTGAACACCGCCGACGAGAGCCGTCGTGGTAAAGGTTCTACATGTTCCGGACGGATACAGCATCGGTTCATCATCGACCGTTTGGCCGAATCGTCGCCAGTCAGGCGGTCGCGCTCAGTACGACGTGATCGGTTCCCGTTCGGCGTCTTTCGACTGTTCCGTAGCGGGAAAGATGGTTCCGGAGGTCGAGTTCGCGATGGTGTACGATCGTCAGGCTGCCGTCGGCAGCGAGAACACCGTGTATCCCGGCGAACAGCTCCGAGAGCACACCGTGACCGGCGTGTGTCGGGGGATTGCAGAGCACGCTGTCGAACGTCCGGTGGGCGATGCCTGCAACGCCATCGGCAGTGACGACGGTTCCGTCCACCTGGGACGCGCGGAGGCTGCGCTCCGCGCACGATGTTGCAACGCAGTCGTCGTCACTGAGCCAGACCTCACAGTCCGCCACCCGGCCAGCGTACGCCCCGATCGCACCGTAGCCACAGCAGAGGTCCAACACCGTTTCGCCGTCCTCGATCGTTGCCGTTTCGAGAAGGAGGCGTGTCCCGTCGTCCAGTTTGTCGGCCGAGAACAGACCCGGGACGGTGACGAGCGAGAGTGCCGTCCCGTTCACTTTCGGATGAATCGTTCGCGGCGAGACGTACGTCGGCGGCTCGAACGACGGTGAGAGAGTCGCCGCGAGAAGCGCACAGCCGTTGCGGTCGGCGACCCGTTCGACAGTCGCAGCCACCTCCTGGAGACACGCCTCGTAGCGCGCGAGGCCGGAGCGTTTCGAGGCCGCCAGATAGAGGGTTCCACCGAGTCGCAGCATGGCGAGAGAGTCGACGAGACGTTGTTTTCCGACCGAAATCGGCGTATAGGGCTTCGGGGCGTATGCGACCGTATCGAACGTCTCATTGAGGACGGTGACGTCGGCGTTGAGCGTGATCGCTGCATCGGCACCGTTCTCGGCCGCGTTTCGTTCGCAGAGCTGTGCCGCACGAGCACTCGATTCCACCATGTGGACGGCGGTTGCACAACCAGCGAGAACGGTCCCGACCACGCCGTAGTTCGCAGCGCGATTCAGGAGATGGCCGAGATCGGCGTTCCAGAGCGCGTCCACTAGCAGGAGTTCGGCGTCCCGGAACGAACGTTTCGAGTGGACGCCATCCGCGGTGTGGAAGCGGTACGTTGGGCGCGCGTCCGCAACGCGCGATTCGAGGGTCAACTGGTAGGGCGCGCGCTTCATCGAAAGCGCCCTCCAATCGATAGCGAAACCGGGGATTGCCCTCGATCAACTCGTCGTTCGAGGGAGAGACGGTGCTGTTGGGTGTCGAACGGTCGCGTCGACGGCGTGATTGGCATATGCGTGGGTTCGGCAGCTCAGGGGTGATCGAACAGCGAGGCAGCCCACGCACTGCGCTCGTGGCAGTGAGAACCGACGAAAACGGTTCACGCACGACTGAGCGCAGCGCGCGAACCAGGTGCCAATCAGCGTGACGCCCCGGCGAGGTCACAGCCGGTCGTGAAGCCGGTTGGGTCGCCGAACCGCCCACAGTTGGCGAGCCGGCCGAACCTGTCCCACAGCCGCACGATGACGTGCGCTACTGTGAAACGACGATCGGCCCGAAGCTCTTGTCCAACGTGCTTCGGCATTTCTGTCCCACCTACTAAAGATTCGTGATCGAGTCGATCGTCTCTCCGTTGAATTCTGCTGTCTACGGAGCTACTCCTCGGAAATCGTTACGGGAAGTGGATTTGAACCACGCGAACCTCGGTCGCTGCGCTCTCCTGGTGGATGAAGGGCGAAGGAACGAACGCCGGAGCACGCTTCGCGCGTGGTTCGAGGGAGCGAAGCTCCCTCGTCATCACGAAAGGCGCGAAGCGCCTTTCGAA
>NZ_JAQJDA010000030.1:0-26244 GCF_028617175.1 Halococcus sp. PRR34
CGCGCCGGCGCCCCCCCGCGGGCGGGGGGGGGGCCGGGCGCCCACGCTCTGGCCCGCGCTCCCCTTTGGGGGGGGGGGGGGGGGGGGGGGCGCGCTCCCTCGCGCTGCTCGGTCGCCCACCCCCACTTGCAAAAACGTTCATGAAAAACACCCGCGAGCGCCGAAGGCGCTCGCGGTAGAACTACTGGCGCTTTCCGCACCGCGACCGCCACCGCACCGCGACCGCCACCGCACAGCACCGCCGAAGCCCTCGGGCGCTCGTTGCACTCGCGCCCTCGCCCTTCATCCACCAGGAGAGCTTGCTCTTTTGAGCCTCAGCTCACGATGTTCGTCGAGACGCCAGGAACCGCCACCGCACCGCCGTACTGCAAACCGCGACGCACCGTGGGCCGCGACCCGCTACCGCGCCGTAACCGCACCGCGATCCGTCACTCGTCGGCGAACAGCTCGTCGACTGCCGACTCCGCCGCCACGATCGCGTTCTCGATGACTGCTTCGGGATCGGGCTCTGCATCGTCGGGTGGATTGAGGTAGATGTCGATGTCGAGAATACCGTCCTCGAACCCCACGGTGATGTCGAGATCACGGACTGCCGATCGCTTGTACCGCGAGAAGATCATGCCTTCGGCGGCCTCGCTGGCCGTCGTTACCACCTCGTCTTCGGTCGGCATCTACCCGCCCGCACCGGGACCGCCGGGACCCATGCCGCCCGCCGGGCCGGGACCGCCACCGCCGCCACCGCTCAGCATCTGCTGAAGCTCGCTCTGGAGGCTCTCGAACTGCTCCTGCACGCGCTCTTCCTGTTTCTGGAGCGTCTCGACGCGGACTTCGAGGCTGGAGACCTTGTCGTCGAGGTCTTCCTCGGCCTCGTCGTAGTCGGTCTCGATCAGGAGCTCGCCGACCTCGCGGTACATCGTGGTGGCGCTGTCGATGTCGTCGAGCTCGTCGAGTGCGGTCTGGGACTCGGTGAGCTGAGTCTCGGCCTGCTGTTTCTGTGCCGCGACCTGCTGGGCACTCTCCTGGAGATCCTGAAGCTCCTCGATTTTCTCCTGTGCTTCCGGCGGCAGGTTACCTTGCATACCCGTCACCTCGGCGGCCGGAGGGAAAAACCCCCGCTTCTCGTCGTGGGATGCTTCGTCGTCGGCGCGAGATCGATGTTTCCGATATCTCGTCGCCTCGATACGATCTCCCGATCTCGGGTCGGCCCCGTTGGCGGAACGATCGTTCGAGGCCGCTGTGCGCTCACGAGCCGGTGACGTTCGCCGACCGTGTCGGGCCGGTTCCGGCAGCGTCGATGAATCGCGCCTCGACGATCACGTTGCGTCCGGTGCTCCGCGTGAGTCGGCGGTCCAACCTCGTGGCGAACGCGGGATAATCGCTGCCCGGTGGCCGGTCGACCGTCACGGTGACGTTGATCGGTCCTCCGGCAGCGAGGCCCGCCTCGTCGAACGCGATGGCCGTTTCGCTCGATCCGATCGAGGCATCCAACAGCGTGAGGTCCCGATACGGCTGTTCGTCGAGCATTGCATGGACCTCGCGTTCGGTCTGCTGTTCGAACTGCGAGGACTGGTAGGTGAGATACGTAACGCCGGCGAGAAACACCGAGAGGACGACGAGCGCGAGTGCGAGGACACGAGCACGCTGCACGAGTGTGGTTCTGACTTCCTCCAGTCGAAGCGCGTCCTGCGGTCGGTAGCCGATGACCCAGAGCACGATCAGTGCAGCGAGGTTGATCGAGAGCACGTTCACGAGGACGAGCACTCCCGAGCCGAGACTCACGAGCGGCTGGCCCCACGCGAGACCGATACCCACTGTCGCGGCGGGCGGGATGAGCGCGACCGCGATCATCACGCCCACGAGCGCTGCGCCGGCTCCCGTCGTGAGGCTGATCGCGCCGGCGACGCCAGCCCCGAGCGCGACCGCAAGCGAGAGAAAATCTGGCGCGAGACGGCTCTGAATCTCGGGTATCGACGTGATATCGGTCCCCGGTGGAATCAGCCCCACGAACCGAACGACCGCGGCGAACACCGCCGCACTCACGACCGCGAGACCGAGACCGATGACCTGCAACCCGACACCCCGCGTCGCCAGCTTGCGGTCGTCGATAACCGTGCCCACGGAAGCGGCCATTGCCGGGCCGATCAGCGGCGCGATCACCATCGATCCGACCACCACGGCCGCCGAGTTCTGGAGGAGGCCAACGACGGCGACGATGGCGCTGACGGCGGTCATCGCCACGTACGACCAGCGCTCGGAGCGCTTTGGAGCGAGGTCTGCGGCCGCCGTCCTGAGTTCCTCGCGGGCGATGCGGCCCTGCCGCGCGGCTCGGTCGGTATCCTCACGGAGTCGATCGAGACGGTCCGAAACGACGGTTTGGGCGTCGAGAACGACGGTCCAGGCGTCGTCGGCGACGCCGGCCGCACGGAGGCGATCGAGCGTCGGCTCGACGGCGTCCTGTGGGAGCGGGAACGAGACGACCGCTTCGTAGTCACTGTCGTCCGACTCGTCGGCGATCGCGTAGTCGACGTCCGCCTCATCGAGTGCAGCGAGCACGTCCGCACGCTTTCCGGCCGGAACGGACACCTTGACGAATCGCATGTCTTGTCGTCAGCACAGGGACGAATAAGCACTCTCCCGCCGAGTCGCCAGTCGGTCCTCGTCGTGCCCGATGGTACCGTTCAGTTCACCCGCCGTCCGGGTGCGAATCGCCGAACGCCGCACACCGCTCCGCGACCCCCGTCAGCGACAGCCACGTGTTCTGCCCGGCACGGAGCGCGACGAGATCCGCCGCCTCGATGGTGATCTCAACCGATCCTCCATCGCGCGTGAGGCTGGCCCGCGTGCGGTCGCCCTCGATGTCGTCGATCTCGGGACGGAGGCTCGCCGCGACGGTCGTGGCTCGCGCGGTGGTGTCGTACTCGAACGTGAGAAGGGTCTCGTGGCGCTCGGTCACTACTCGACGTCGATCTCTTTGACGTCGCGGCTGCGCTCTTTCAGCAGGACGCGGTGGCCGCAGTACGGACACCGCACACCGCCGTAGTCGTCGAGTTCGACGTCGCGCTTGCACCGCGAACACTTGTAGCTCATTCGTCGTCTGCACCCTCGTCGGCGAGTGCGGCCCGGATCGAGCGCTCGACGGTCTGCCCGCCGGGCGTCTCGGGCCGGTAGGCCCCGCCGGCGAAGGTGTGGCCACACTTGCCGCATTCCCAGATCCCCGTATCGGTTCGATCGACGGCGTCCTCGCCGCACTCGGGACAGCCGTGATCGTCGTTCATCTCGGCCTCGATCTCGGCGACGCGTCGGCGCGAGACGCGACCGTAGCGTGCGCCGAACCGGCCCGCACTCCCGACTTCCTGATTACCCATGGTGACGTCACTACGCCGAGGGGCGAGTAAAACCCTTCGTGTTCTTCCCGTGGTCACTCTCGCAGGTCGGCGTCGGCGAGCCCACGATTCAAGTCCTCGCGCACCCGCTCGCCCTGATCGCGGTCGGCGGCGGTCGTCACCACCCGAACCTCCTGCACGCTCGATCCGTCCCGGATGAGGAAGCGGACGTTGCCGGTCGAATCGGCCCGGGTCGCCTTCGCGCGAACACCCGTCCGCGACCCGCGTCCGCCGGCGTCGATCGGTCCCGGGATCACCTTCTTCACGTGTGGGTGATCGGCAGCGACACCGATCGCGTCTCGACCTGTCCGGCCGCCGACCAGCGTCGAGTGCGCTCCACCGAGCTTCTCGCGCGGCGGCGTCTCGACCACCGCGAGCGTGGGTTCGTCCGCGCGCTCGATCACGGTCGCGACCGGGTCGTCGCCCGGGTCCGCGATCCGTCGAAGGTCGTAGTGAAGCCCCGCCCGCACCGCACGAAGCACCTCGCGGTCGCCGGTCGCGTAGACGGTCTCGGGGCGCTTGCGGTGGATCTCGTCGGTGATCCGTCCCGCGAAGTTCCGGAGTTCGCGCGGCCGGTTTTCGCCCGTTTCGGGAACCGTCGTGACCGTCCACGTCCCGACACGCTCGTCGTCGGCGAGGCTGGTGGCGGTGGCGCGCTCGCGTCCGCAGTCAAGCACCACGCTGTCGACGCTCGCGGTCCGACAGGTCAGACAGAAGTCGCCCGCTCGGTCGAGTCGCGCGCCACACCGGCCACACTCCATGCGCGGGATTCGGCGACGCGGCGGATAAACCGGTCGTTCTCACCCGAGATCGACGGGATCGACCTTCAGATACTCTCTGAGCAGCACGGTCGCGTACGACCCCTTCGGCAGACTGAAATCGACGGTGAGGGGATCGCGTTCGATGTCGAGATCACACTCGACGAGCACCGCCCGGCGAGTCCCCGTTGAGTGAAAAGACCCTGGGAGATCGAAATCGGCGGGCGCGATCCCGGCTTCGTCGAGCACCTCGCGCTCGATTTCCCCCGGCTCCCCATCGCCCAGCTCCGTTTCGGTCCCCACGAGCGGTGCGGTGACGAACGCCCGGCCGCGCGCCGCGTGGCGGTTCACGGTATCGACCCGGTCTTCGGTTGCGCGCTGGCTCCGATCCGGGTCGGGAACCCGGAGTTCGTCGGGCGCGTCAGGATCGGCAAAGCAGACGACGTCGCCCGCGACCGCACGGCCGAACGGCAGGCCGCGTGCGAGCCGCTCCGAGAGGATTCGGTTGAACAGCGAGGACTGGGCGGCGTTGACGAACAGTCGCTGGAGGTTGCTCGGGACGGCCTCGATCGCCGCCCGGAAATCCTCTCGACTCTGTGCACCGTTCTCGACCAGCCGGTGGACCATCGAGCGCTCGAACCCGAGTCGGTTCGGGAGGCGCTCCAGCGCTACTTCCCAGCCGTCCGAGCGGACACGGGTCGTTGTTCCGGCTTCCGCATCCTCGTCGTCGATTCGGAACTCGCGTTCGACGAACGTCCGCGCCTCGCGGGTGTCGTCCGGCTCGTTCGAGTGAGGGTTGCCGACGTAGGCAAGCACCGCCCCCGCCCAGTCTCCCCGGACGATCGCGAGGCCGACCTCGTGTGTCACGGGCCGCAGCGAGCCGAACCGCTGTTGGCCGAAGTAGTTCGGGACGCCGACCGTCACGCCACCGTTGGAACCCGTTTCGTCGTCACCGTCGTTTTCGCCACCGAACGCCCGAAGATCGTCGGTGATCGCTGTCACGGGTTCGGTTTCGGCGTCGCGGACGACGATCTCGAAGGCGTTGCCCGCGAGATCGCCGAACCGGAGCGCACGCCCCGATCGACCGACGATCGTGCAGTCGACGTCGTCGAGGCCTGCCGCCGCATCGACGAGTGCCGCCCGGTCGACGCCATCGACCGAGAACAGCTGGGTGCTCACGGCACGCTTGTCTTTCGTTCCTGCCCACGAGACACGCTCACGGCTGCTCTCCAGGCGATTCGAGAGCGCACCGACGAAGTCGTTGGTGTCCCAGTTGTGGAGGGTCGCCCGGAAGACGACGTGCGGGTACGCGTCGGGGTCGGCGTCGATCGGCTCGAATCCCTCACGCTCGATCTCGCGAACCCGGAAATCCGCGGGCCGGGTGCGGAGCCGTCCACCCGTGCCATCGGCGTCGCTGACGTAGTGGCTGATGCCGACCGCGCGTTCGATGGGGTGGGCCTCGCGCATCAATCGATCACTACCCACACCGGTGAATCCTCCTCATGGCGCGCGTTCCGACGGGTGCCAGTAAGTGCGTTGTGGTCGGCCCGTCGCCCGTTTTGCCGGTGCGAACTCTCGATTGTGTGGGAGGAGGACGGTGGCGCGCGGTGAATCCGGCCGAAGGCCGGAGAGCGCGCGAGGGATGACCAAGCGAAATGAACGTAGTGAGCGAAACGAGGGAATCGGTTGGGGAGGTGTGTGGCTGTCGCGGGGCGGTAGCGGAAGAGTATGTGATTCGTATCGCGAGCAAACGGAGTGAGCGAGCGGGCCGAGGAATCCCCGAGCGAAGCGAGGGGGGTGACGCGGGCTTTTGATCCACATTTTGCCAGCGAGTGAGCGACCGGAGGGAGCGAACGAGCGTGGTTCGAGACGCCTTCGGCGTCTCGTCATCACGGAAGGCGCGGAGCGCCTTCCGAACGACAGCAAAAGGTGGGTTAGTATAGCGAGAGGTCGCCCGTGACCCCATCGACGACGCTCTCCTTGCCCGGCCCGACCGCGAGCGCGGTCACCGTGCCGGGGTCGACCTGTGTGTGGCCCGCATCGCGGACGATGGCATGGGGCAGCCCCTTGCGCTCGGCCCGGTCGGCGAGCTCGAACAACGTCCGCTCGCCGTCTCCTTTGAGAACGACTTTCTTCTGTCCCGAGCCTTTCCACTCGTTTCGCGTGCGCGAGCCGGTGTCCTCGTAGGCCGACAGCGAGGCGTGGGCGACCTGGGCGGCGAGTTTCCCCTTTCCCATTCCCAGATCGGTGCGCGCGACGATGGCCTGTTTCATACCCGAGACGGGGTGGCTGCGGGTATAGGGCTGACTACTCGATAGCGGGTGTCAGCCTGCGCCGGCTGGGTCGTCGACTTCCTCGTCCGTGTTGGCCGTCTCGTCGGCCGCGTCATCAGCAGGAACGTCGTCGCGTGCCGACCGTGGGTCGGCCCCGACGCCCTCGCCGAGCGATACGGTGGGTGTGAGGGGCTCGCCCCGAACGAGCTCGGGGAGTACGATCCGGACGAGTTCGAGGATCGCGATGAACACGATCGGGAGCAGGAAGAAACCGTACCAGCCGAACAGGATCGGTCCCAGCAGATACGCGAACATCATCACTACCATGTCGAGCTGTCTGCCGGTGATGTACGGCTGGAGGAACGTCTGCGGCAGGATGTCGAGCACGAGGAAGTAGACGACGAGCGCCCCGGCGACGAACGCGAACGCGCCGCCACCCGTCTGGAGCGCCTGCACGCCGAGATACGCCACGACCGGCAGGTAGATCACCTTGCCGACGACGACCGGGATGAGGCTGGTGAACCCTGTCAGCACCGCCAGCACCAGCACCATCGGCACGTGGAGACTCCCCGGCGCGAGGAGATTGGTCGCCTCGTAGGCGACCGCCGCGATGACCGCCATGACGATCACGAACAGGAGGTTGCCGAAAAACACCGATTCGAGGTCCTCGTCGACCGCCGTGGCGTAGGCGTACGCCACAGTGTCCCGGCCGCCGAATAGCGCTTCGAGTCCGCCGGCGAGCCGGTCGTCGTTCTGAAGCAGGAAAAAGGATAGCGTGAGCGCGAGGCCGACGAGCACGAGTCCGCCGGCGACCGCGCTGAACGCCTGTGCGCCCACGGAGAGCGCCGTCCCGGCCACCTGCTGGGGCTGGCTCACCACCTGGCGGGGGTTCTGGAGGAGCGTCCGCGCCGTTTCCTGTTGTTCGGGTGGGAGAACGCTCAGATCGACGACCCCACCGAACGCCCCGCCACCGCTCGCCCCGACGGCCCCCTGGAGCTGCTGGAAGACGTTGAACCCCGCATAGGCCACGAGCAGGAGGATCGGAATCACGACCAGCAGCACCGTCGCACCCGCCGCGATCCCGTCCGAATCGATCCGACGGGCGAGCCGGCGACAGATCGGCCGTGTCGCGTAGTAGCCGAACACGCCAAGCACCACCATGCCGACGAACGAGTACGCGACGTAGCCCGCGATGGCGGCGAGAGCGACGACGAACGCCCACCAGCCGACCCGCGTGCGATCGGTCGACGGCCCGCTCCCGAGTGCTACCATTCTCCTCTATGGTATCGAGAGCCGACGGGAAACGGTTGTGCTTGCGCGAACTCGACGGGAAGGTTTAGGCCGCTGCCGCCGTCCATACCGAGCATGATCCTCTCGGATGCGGACATCCACCGCCGGCTCGACGAGGGCAGCCTCGTCGTCGAGCCGCTCGACGACCCCGATCTCCAGATCCAGCCCGCGAGCGTCGACCTCCGGCTCGGCCGGGAGTTCCTCGAGTTCCAGCGCACCAACATCCCCTGTATCCATCCCGACTCCGAAAACGAAATCGAGGAGTACGTCACCGAAACCCACGTCAAGCCGGACGAAGAGTTCATCCTCCATCCCGGCGATTTCGTGCTCGGGACGACCGTCGAGCGCGTCGAGGTCCCCGACGACCTGATCGCACGGGTCGAGGGCCGGTCGTCGCTGGGGCGGCTCGCCGTCGTGATCCACGCCACCGCGGGGATCGTCGATCCGGGCTACCGGGGCCAGGTCACGCTCGAACTCTCGAATCTGGGGACTGCGCCCGTCGCACTCACCCCGGGAATGCGGATCTCGCAGGTGATCTTCACCGAGCTCAAAACCCCCGCCGACCGGCCCTACGGCTCCGAGCGCGGCTCGAAGTACCAGGATCAAGCCGGTCCGCAAGCCTCCCGCATCGGTGGCGACGACGAGTTCGGTGGCCACCAGACCGCTCGCGACCGATCACCCGACGCCGACGACCGATCCCACGACGCAGACGGCCGAAACACGCCGGCTGACTCGCGACACGAGGGAGGCGAGCGCCGATGAAGTTCGTCGAGGAGCTCGTCGTCGAGGAGTTCCTTCCCACGTTCCGCTCGATGCTCGCGGAGCGTCTGCGCGAGCGCGATCTCACCCAGAGCGAGGTCGCGTCGATCCTCGGCATCAGTCAGTCCGCGGTCTCGAAGTACGCCCACGGCGGAGTCGCTCGGAACGAAGCAGTATTGAACGACGATCGGGTTCGCGAACTCGCCGACGAACTCGCCGACGGGCTCGCGACCGGCGATCTGACACCGGTGGGCGCGCTGGTCGAGGTCGAGATCCTGATCCGGCGGCTCGAACGCGGCGACCTGCTCGCGCGGCTCCACGAGGAAGCGGTGCCGGGACTCGCCGAGAACAGCGGCTACGACGTCCACGACCCCGACGGGGCGCTCCGGGCGGCCGAGCGCACCCGATCGTCGGTCCGGCGCGGGCTCCGCACCCTCGAAACCACCAGCGGGTTCGCGGGGCTGATCCCGAACGTCGGCTCCAATCTCGTCGAGTGTACCCCCGACGCCGACGGGATCGACGACGTCGCGGGCGTCCCCGGTCGAATTTTCGACGTGAAGGGCCGGACCACGGTGCCGGGTGATCCCGAGTTCGGCGTCTCGGGCCACGTCGCAAGCGTGTTGCTCGCCGCGCGGCAGAACGGCTCCGACGCCCGCGCCGCGCTCAACCTCCGATACGACGCCGAACTCCGCGACCGACTCGGGTCACTCGGGCTCGAAACCGTCGAATTCGACGGTGAAACCGACACCGAGTCAGCCATCGCGAGCGTCGCGGTCGCCGAGGCGGACGTGCTCTACCAGACCGGTGCGATGGGGATCGAGCCGATCACGTACTTGCTCGCGCCCGACGCCGAGACGGCCGCCGAGCACGTCCGCGACCTCCTCTGATCCGGTCCGACGATACTTCGATCGTCCGAGCCACCGAAAAGACGATCCGAGAGCCACTCGTTCGATTCGTATGACGGGCGCTGTTTTCATCGAAGGCGAACGGGTGACGCTCCGAACGCGGGAGCGCGGCGACGCCGAGTTTCGGCGGGATCACGTAAACGACCCACGACTTCGGACGGTGTTGGGAACGGAAGCTCCACAGAATCTCACCTATGAGGAGGCCGCTTTCGAGCAAACAAGCACTGATGACGACGCACTCAGACTCATCGTCTGCGCCGATGGGGAACGGGCCGGCCATATTTCGCTTTGGATCACTGACCGCACTGTCGGTGAAGCAGAAGTCGGGCTCTGGTTGACCCCGGAGCAACAAGGGAAGGGGTATGGGACGGATGCGACGCGATCACTCATCTCACATGGGTTCGAGCAGTTGAATCTACACCGAATCACTGCCGAAGGTGTCCTCGAAACGAATGATGGCTCGATTCGGATACTGGATAGTCTCGGCTTTGCAAGAGAGGGGGAGCATACGGATGGCGCATTCGCCGACGGAGAATACCTCGATACCTACGACTACGCGGTACTCGACACCGATTGGACTGGAAATTGAACTCCGCAGTGGATGCGGCACAGTCGTTTTACGGCCGGTGGGCGCGGCTCTACGATCCCATCGCCACGTTCCCCGGCGTCGGCTCGTGGCGCGAGGAGGCCGCCCGGAGCCTCGATCTTTCGGCGGGTGACACCGTGATCGAAATGGGCTGTGGAACCGGTGTGAATCTCTCGTATCTCCGCGAGCGAGTCGGTGCAGGTGGGACGGTGGTTGGCGTCGATTTTACTCGGGGAATGCTCGATCGGGCGGCCACCCGCGTCGTGCGTAAGGGCTGGACGAACGTCCACCTCGTCCACGGCGACGCCACCGCGCCGCCAGTCACCGGGCCCGTGGATGCGATGCTGTCGAGCTTCGTCGTCGGAATGCTCTCCGACCCGGCGAAGTCGGTCGAGGGGTGGCTCGATCTCGTGCGGCCGGGCGGCCATATCGCATTGCTTGACGCCGCACGGAGCACCCAGTCGCGGGCCCGTCCGCTCGACGCCGCGTTTCGGCTGTTCGTCGCCGCCAGTACACCGCCTGCAACCCAGCTGCGCTACGAGAACCCGCCGTGGGAGCTGCTCGACGAGCGCGTTGCGGCCGCCCGACAGCCGCTTGACGATCGGACGGTCGATCGCCTCGACGAGACGTTCGGAGTGGGATTCGTTCGACTGTCGAGCGGCCGGGTCGTCGAACCCGACGAGTGACCGCGGCGGGCGCTATCCGTACCGTTCGGCGTGGGTCTCGCAGAACTCGCGCTCGCTGAGCTGGGCTGCGATCACACCGGGCTGGCGGTGGGCGTTGTGGAGGCGGCACCGCTCGTCGTCACAGAAGGCCGATCCCGTGTCGAGATACTCGACCGCCTGGAGGACGTAGCCTTTGAGCGCCTCGGTGGCTCGTGGGTCGTCCTCGACGAGAAACTCGCCGTCGACCTGGTTTTCGAGAACTTCGCGCGGCGGCGCATCGCCCGAGAGCATGGCGTGGCGCTGCTGTTCCTGATAGTAGGCTTCGGGTTTGGCCGGGGCCTCGAACAGGCCGGGAACCGAGAGCAGGGCCGGCTGGCCGAGGACGTTCACCCGCTTGTGCCACCGTTTATCGTGGTTGCCCCACGTCCCGATCACGCGGTCGAGCAGCGGGATGTGGAGGTGATCGAGGCCGCGTTCGTCGGCAGGGAGCCGGGCACCCAGGGCGCGCTGAGCTTGCTGGCCGTCGTAGATGACCCCGCCCGCGCGTTCGGGGTGGTCGATGGCGCGCTCCTCGTACCGCACGATGCCGAGCATCTCGTTGCCCGTCTCGCGCTCGTAGGGATCGAGCACTCGCGCCCGCGCGAACGCTTCGGCGAGATCGTCGTCCGCGTGGCGATCGAGAAACCGGTCACGAACCGTCACGTCGGCGTCCACACGCCCGCGGAGCCACGCGGCGATCGCATCGGCGTCGGCCGTAGTGGTGGGCGCGCGGTACAGCGTGACTCGTTCCATCATGACTCGATGTCCGGGTCGCGCGGCGAAATGCTTGCGGTCGGCAGCGCGGCTGCGGTCGCGTGGTTCACCACGGTCCCGCCGATGGCGACCACCCGAAAGGGTTTGTCGCCGTTGGATCAACGATGGAGCAATGGTCGACGCCCGCGAGTACCACGAGCGAACGAAACACTCGCCGCGCGAGCTGCGCGCGGACGACTTCGAACTCGATTTTGCGAACCGGCCGCGGCCGTCGAAGGAGTACGTCGATCTCCCCCGGCGTTCGCTCGGAACGGTCTCGACGCCACCCGAAACGCCGGCACTACAGGCTATCGCGACCGCCACCGCGGAGCCGAACGAGACGCCCGACGGCGACACGGACCCAATCGACCTCACGACACTCTGTCACTACGCCGCCGGTGTGACGAAGACACTCGAAGTCCGTGGCGAGACCGCGACGTTCCGCGCAGCCGCTTGCACCGGCAAGCTCTATCATGTCGATCTGTACGCGATCACCGGCGATCTCGACGGTAGCGATGGCGCCGACGGGATCGATGCCGGCGTCTACCACTACGACCCCGACACCGACGAGTTTCACGTCCTGCGCGAGGGCGACTACCGTGGCGTGCTGGCCGATGCGGCCGGCGACTATCGAGGGATCGCCGACGCACCCGTGACGATCGTGGCGACCTCGGAGTGGTGGCGCAACGCGTGGAAGTATCGGAACCGGACCTACCGCCACGCGTTCTGGGACTCCGGGACGATCCTCGCGAACCTGCTCGCGGTCGCGCACGCGTCCGGCCACCGCGCCGAGGTCGTGACCGGGTTCGCCGACGACTCGGTGGCTCGCTTGCTCGGTCTCGATCCCGACGACGAGGCTCCCCTCGAACTCGTCGCCGTGGGCCGGGACGACTCCGAGGCGGACGCTCGGACGGTCGAACCCATCGACCCGATCGATCCGGCGACCGAACTCGCGTCCGATCCGGTTGACTACCCGTTGCTTGCCGACGTGTGGCGAGCGAGCAGGCTTTCGGACGGCGAGACTGTTGTCGAGTGGCGCGAACGATTTGCCGGCGACGACGGTTCCACTCCGTTCGGCACCCACCCTCCCGGCGACAGCGAGGGACGCGAAGCGTCCCTCAAGCAGTCGGCGCGGAGCGCCGGCGATGGCGACCGAATCGCCCTCGATCCCGTCGACGAGGACACTGCGTCGTCGCGCCCCATCGAAAACACCATCGGACGGCGTGGATCGCTGCGCGAATACAGCCACGAGCCGATCAGTTCCCGAAAATTCGCCACGGTGCTCGACCGCGCGCTCGGTGGCGTTCCACTGGATTGTTTCGGGGACAGCGAGGACAGCGGGCCGGACGAACCGGCCGAGCCGTCGACGCTCGTCGACTGCTACTGTCTCGTCCACGCAGTCGAGGGGGTTCCGACCGGAGCCTACCAGTATCACCCTGCCGAAAACGTTCTCGAACGGATCGGCGACACCGATCGGGAGACTGCGGGCCACCTCGCGCTCGATCAGTCCGTGGTCGGCGACGCTGCGGCGAACGTCTATTTGCTGGCCGATGTGGAGGCGATCGTCGAGCAGGTCGGAAATCGAGGGTATCGCCTCGCACAACTGGCGGCCGGAATCCGTCTCGGCCGGCTCTATCTCGCCACCTATGCCCACCGCACGCTCGGCGGACGCGGGTTCACTTTCTACGACGATCGTGTGACCGAGCACCTCTCGCCACGGGCGGCGAACCAAACCCCAATGACGCTGTTCGCACTCGGCGAGCCAGCGGAGTGATCGCTCGATGGTACTCAGTGCCGGGCGATCGCACGCTTTTTCTCGATCGTTTCCGTGCGCGGCACATGACCAGAGTGCGCGTGCCCCTCGCTGCCCGTTCCCTTCGCTACGGGCTCGTCGTTGTTGTTGCTGCCGTCATTCTCGTCGGGTCGGTTCTAAGGCCTGATCCGGCGGCAGCGCCAACGATGGGACCGTTCGGGGTCGTGGGTGCGGACAAGTGGACCCACGCATTCGCGTACGCTGGACTCACCGCGACACTGCTGTATGCGTCGGTGTCGTCGGACCGCGGCAGCAGTCGGATAGCTCTCGCAGTCGTGCTCGTGGTCGGGTTCGGGATCGGCGTCGAACTCGTTCAGTGGTCGATCCCCTATCGAACGGCGAGCGCCGCTGACGCCCTCGCGGACGCGGTCGGTGCGGGCGTCCTCGCGCTCGCGTGGTGGTCGCTGGGCCGATTCGTGCGCTTCGCTCCGCTCGGACGGTAGCGCGACTCGGCTCAGTGAAAACTCCGCTCGGTAATCAGTCGTCGGCGGGGGCGCGGGTCGTCATTTCGACGTCGGCGGCGTCGATCTCGAGTTCGTCGATGGCGGCCTGGGCGGCGCGCTTGCCCGACAGCAGCATGGCGCCGAAAGTGGGCCCCATCCGCGGGAGGCCGTAGGTGGTGGCGGTGGCCATGCCGGTGACGACCAGGCCGGGGTGAACCAATCCTGTGTGTTCGACGACGGCGTCCTCGCTCTTGCCGACCCACATCGAGTCGTGACCGGGCGAGTCGTGGCCGGGCGCGCCGTAGGTGTCGTCGCCGGTCTGGTCCATCCCGCTGGCCTCGTCTTCGAGACCCGGCGCATCGAGAACGCCACGCTCGTCGAGTTTCTTGATGGCCATCGCGTCGTGACCGGTGGCGTCGATCACCAGCGAGCTCTCGATGGCGATAGGATCGACACAGGTGATCTCGCGGGGCAGCGCGTGGACGGGCGTCCAGTTCATCACGATCCCGCCGACACGATGGTCCTCGCGGATCACGATGTCGGTGAACTCGGTCATGTTCTGCATTTTCGCGCCGGCGTCACAGGCCGCCTTGATGAGCCCCGAACACGCCTCGGGGCCGTTGGCGACGTGGAGGCCCTCGCTGTCTTGGGACTGTTTGTAGTCGACGTCGAGATCGTCGAGGACCTGCTGGGCGGGCTCGCGCACCGTGACCTTGTTCATCAGGAACCCACCGAGCCAGAACCCACCACCCAGGTAGTTGTTCTTCTCGACGACCATCGTCTGCACCCCGCGCTCGGACAGCTCTTTGGCGGCCATCAGCCCCGACGGCCCACCGCCCACGATGATCACGTCCGAATCCGAGAAGTCCATGAACTCCTCGGTCCACTCCTGGCCGATCGCGCGTGTTACTTCCGCTTCACCGACTTCGCTGAACGCCTCGAACTCGCTCATACCACTTAGTGTTATTTAGCGGTGGTACAAAACGGTTTCGGGCGGTCCTCGATCGGATACCTCGGGAATTTCTCGTCTCCCGAGTCGGTCCAGTCCACCACTGGTGGTTGGCTCTACGCGTCCGTGACTTCGAGCGAAAGGGTTTCGCTGGCGTCTTCGCCGACGACGCTGACGGTGAACTCGTACTCACCGACCGGAACACCGCTGACGTCCATGCCGACGATGTCGGTCCGGTCGAGACCGGTCCGATCGAAGTCGGGATCGGCGTAGACGATGTCGTCGATTTCCTCGGCAGAGAGACCCGTGGCTGTGATTTCGACGTCGTACGGCTTCTCGAACGAACCGTAGACGACGTTGAGGTTGAGGATCCCGTTATCGGGTGGCGAGCCGACGGTGTTGGCACAGCAGTCCCTGAACCGTGCGTTCAGGGGGTCATCAGCCGGGGGATCGTAGAAGTCCTCGTCAGTACCGTCGTTCCCATCTCCCCTGTCGTCCTCGCCGTTTCCGTCCTCATCGGGTGTGTAGACGTACAGACAGTCGTTCGGGTACGAGCGGCGGAACTGATCGGCGTCCTCACAGCAGAGCACGCGGCCGTCGTCCATCACGAACACGTTATCGACGTTGAGCAGCGCGTCGTCCGCGACGGCGGCGGGATCGGTGGCGTCGGGCCCGACGATGACGGGTTCGAGCGTCGAGATGTCGTAGTCGGCCTCGATCTCGGCGCGGTAGACCATCCCGCCGTCGACACGGTCGAGCTGGAGATCGCCCGCGTCGTCGGTCATCCCGTCGTTGATCTCGGAGATCCCGACGTAGATGTACTCGCCCGGCTCCGCACCGTCGGCGCTGTCGATCCCCTCGCTCTTTCTGAATTCTACTGTGGCACCGACTTCCTTCGCGGCGGCGCGGGTTTCGAGGAACGGGACGCGGCGGAGGTCCTCATCGATTTGGTCGGGACCGCGGTTCTCGTACTGCTCGGCCCACTCGACGATCGCCTCGTCGAGGATGTAGTCCTCGTTCCCGTTCTCGATCACTTCCTTGTCGGCCTCTTCGAGCGCCGTTTCGAGATCCTCCCCCCAGTCGGTGTCGGCGTGTGCGAGGTAATCCACCTGATCGATGTCGTCGTATTCTGCGATCCACGATTCGACCTCCCGATTGGTCGCGCTCCCGAGCGGAATCCAGTCGAGTTCGAGGGCGATTTTTCCCGGTGGGTTCGCCTTCGCGGCGGCCTCGTTCGTCACGTTCGCCGCGTGGAGCGTTCCCCCGACGTCCATCGGGTCGTCGTAGCTCGGGATCGGCTCGTTCGCGACGAACTTGTAGAACCCCTTGTTGTCGCCGTCCGAGCTGAGGTACATCGTTTTCTCGTCGGCCTGGACGTCGGGACACTCCCACGACGCTCGCCCGCCGACGTAGTACTTCATCGGTTCCGGGGTGTCGGCCGTCGGGTTGCGGAAGTCGACGATGTAGCCGTAGCGGTAGGGGTTGGGGTAGGGCGACTCGATCGGCGTCGTGGTGTTCTCGCCGTCCTGATCCACCGCGTCGGCCCCGAGATAGTACGCCTGGAGTTCGAGTCCGCCGAGCGCGAACGCGCCCTGGGGGTACCACGCGTCGTCGCCGTAGTACTCCTCGACGGCGCTCGCGATGTCCGCGGGGTTCGGGCGGTTGTAGAACTGGGCCGCGCCCCGGAGTCCGACCCCGCTGCCCGATTCCACGATCTCGCTGGTGGTCGCCGTCAGCGAGAGCCGTGGGTGGGAGTACTCCTCTTCGGCCGAGAGGTAGGTACCCCACGGGCTGAGGTCGCCATAGCAGTTGACACGCGTGCCGCCGAGGTTCCGGAGCGCCTCGGTGTTCGCGAGGTTCATCGCGCCGTCGAGATCGGCGCTCCACTCGTCGTCGTCCCAGGTCAGGGGGATTCGGCTGACGTCGCCGGGGCTCTGCTCGAAGTTCGTGAAGAGGTAGCCCTCGGTTTCGGCGTCGTTCGTGGCGACGAATCGGTTGCAGTCGGGGTTGTTGCCGAGGTTCGTGTACCGCGAGCCCTCGTACTCGTCGAGCGAAACCCCGCTGGGCGTGACCGGATACCCCAGATCCTCGTCGTCGCCGATGTTGTCGCCCTCCTGGGCGAGCACCACGTACTCGCCGCCGGCGACTCTGACCTCGCCCTGTTGTTCGTCGGTGCTCGGCACGCCGAGCTCGTCGAACCCGTCGCTCGTGATGTCGTAGCCGCCCACGTACCCGATCCCGCCTTTGTTGTAGGGTGCGGCGTTCTGCCGGCTCGGGTGCTGGAGACTGAAAAACAGCGTTCCGTTCGCCGTGACCTCCGGGCCGGTGACCTCGGCACCGAGCGCGGTCGTCGCGAACCGCTCGATCGTACCGTCGACGCTCGGGGCCATCGGCGTGTCCTCGTCCTCGTTCGTCTGGGCGCTCGCCACGCCGGCCACGCTGGCACCGAGCGCGGCCGCCACCGACGTGGCCATCAGGTTCCGTCGAGTGAAATCGACCATGCAGGTGGCGATCCCGAGCGTTTCACTAAGATGTTTTATAATATCGGTACGGGGCTGGAACGAGGGACAAGGAACGGCACAGAGCGGTACATAGGTCACCGGGATGGTCCCAGTCCGGTCGAAGGCGTGTCGCTGTCGAGACCACCGGCTGGTGGTGTCCGCTACCGCGAACCGTCCGGCGGTCTCCGTGCCCAACCAGCGAGCAACAGGACGATCCCGCCAACGAACAGCACGGGCGGCGCGTTCGCGATGGCCGGCCGGAGGACGGCGGCAGTCACGGAACCGGTGGTCGTGTCCGCCGCTTGGCTGCCTGACTGTCCGTATCGTGCCTCGCTCGTCGGAACGTTCGCCACCGTCGCCGACTCGACGTGTTCGTCGAGCCACGCAGTCAGTGACTCGCCCGCTGCTTCGGCGACGTAGGTCGCGAACACGTCGTCGGTGATCTCGCCCTCGTGCTGATTCAGCCGCCGAAACACGTGTTCGAGCGACCGTGTTCCGTTGCTCCGCGATCGTATCGTCGCGTCCAGTGCGGTGAACGTCCGCAGCCCTTTCCGGTAGGCCACTCGTGAGGACGACCACGACTCGCGGTCGGCGAGGGTCGATTCGGGATACGCCTCGCTCACCGCGAAATCGCGGAACGTCTCGAACGAGACGAGCCCTTGTCTGTACGCGAGCAGCGCGCCGTAGTACTCGGCGCTGCCCTCGTTGATCCACTCCATCTCGTCGGTCGTGTCGTATCGCTGCTTCGAGTGGACGTACTCGTGCAGGAGGACGTTGTCCGGCGTCGCGAGGCGTTTCGACTGATGCACCAGCATGTCGTGACGGTCGTTTCGTGTCACTCCACCCGAACGACCGCTGACGCCGATCGGCGGCGGTGCGACGAAGACGTCGACGTGAGTGGTCCGTGCGTTCAACTGGAGCGATCGCTCGGCCTTCGCGAGCGCCGTCAGCATCGCCTGCGGTTCGTTCGCGGGCTGTGCGTGTTTCGGAACGACGAGACGGATCGTCGTCCCGTCGACGGTCCGGTCGTACGTCTGACCGGGACCCAGGTAGGCGAAGTTGGGGCCAGCCACGCCCTGCTCGGCGACGCGTGCGGTCTCGGACGGCCTCGTTTCGGTTCCGTCGTCCGTCCGTTCGGATTCCCAATCGATCCCGACGGTTCGCCAGTCGAACAGCGCCCACTGGCCGGTCGCGACGCCTTCGAGATCACCGCCCGAGGTGGCGTTGACCGACGCGAGATAGGTGATCGATGCGTGTCGCGTCGATCCGTTCCACTCCCAGCCCATCGTTCCGGGCTCGTCCCGTTCGAACCCCTGGGTTCGCTGTACCGTCGCGGCCGACGGGAGGCTGATGTCGAACGACGACACGTCCGACGGGAGCGTGACGTTCGCCGTGACGAGCGCGTGACCCCGTTCGTTCGGGCTTCGATCGAGCGTGTAGGTGATGTTGACCCGGTCTGTCGGCGAGGGGGCCTCCGCCAATCCACCCGTCGCGTTCGTCTGGGTCTGTGGTTGCGGCTCGGGCTGTACTCCGGCTGCCGGCCCGGCGATCAGGCCGACAACGACGACGAGCGCGATCCAGCAGGACACCCCGCGTCGGAGGTTCCACCCCCTCCAGCCGGGACGGCAGTCCCGCTCGCCGGTCGACCGCCGTTTCGACGCTGCGTTTCGACTCGTCGCTGCCACGTTCGTGTTTGTGGATTTCTGTTGCATGATTGGTTTCGGTGAGTTGCGTCACGCGTACCCGAGGTAGGCGACGGCGTGGTAGCTCAGGAAGCACAGGAACGCGATCGGAACCAGGAGGAACCCGAACGTCACGATCGGGGACGCGACGTCGGTCTCGACGACCCGGAGCAACAGCCCCGTCGCGCCCGCGATCACGAACGCCGCTCCGAGGCGTTGGATCCTATTCATCGGCCGTCACCGCCCACCCGCGCTCGTCCCACTCCATGGCGAGTCGGACCTTCTCGGTCGTCGATCTGAACTCGTACTCGCGCGGCAGCGCTTCGACCGTTTCGAGGCGTTTCAGTATCCCTGCATCGGTCGTGTTCTGGATCCCGAGTCCCGGACGGACGTTCACTTCGAGGACGCGTGGCCGGTTCGCCTCGTCCAGAACGATGTCGACACCGGTGTATCCGAGACCGGACGCCGCCGCGGCGCGCGTTGCCGTCTCCAGGATCCCCGTCCAGTTCGGCAGCGTAAATCCAGTGAGATCGGCTCCCGTGTCGGGATGGTTCTCCAGCCACCGATCACGACTCTGTTGGTAGGCCCGGATCGGCGTCCCGTCGGCGATGCGGAGCCCGACCCCGACACCGCCCTGATGGAGGTTCGCCGCGCCCTGTGATTCGGCGGTCGGCAGTCGCGTCATCGTCATCACGGGATAGCCCTGGAAGACGATGACGCGAACGTCGGGAACGCCCTGTCCACAGAGAGCGAGTAGGGAGTCCGCGGGAACGAGTCGCTCTTCGAGGATGGCCGTGCCGTCGGGATCGAGCCCGGAGTAGTGTCCCTGCACGATCCGCCGAACGTGGTTTCCCAGCTCGGTCCGTGTCAGCTCCCCTTTCGAGGTTTCGTACGACGGCTCTCCCCTGCCCCCGCCGTCGTCGACCCGTTCGACGCGGCCGGAGACGACGACGATCCCTTCGCCACCGTAGCCGTTGCTGGGCTTGATGACGAAATCGTCGTGATCGCGGATGAACTCGACGGCGTCGTCGAGATCTCCCGGACCATCGGCCACCAGATACGTCTCCGGTGCGCCGATGCCGATCCCGTTCAGCCGTTTGTTCGTGATCGCCTTCTCGTCGGCTCCCGGCCGGAGGTGGGGCGGGTTGTACGTCTCGATGTACCGTTTGCGGACGTTCTTCGGGAGCACGTCCGCCTTTTCGAGCGTCTCCGGCCCGTCCGCTGGCGAGCCGAACAGCCGCGACTGGAGATTGTACAGCCCGACCTGCAGAGTCGTGACGGCGGCGTCGAGCGAGTTCGTCCCGAGATGGTCGGTGAACCGTCGATACTCGTTGAGCCGGAGCGTCGGCTGTGAGCCGACCAGTACGACGGCGACGATGAGGCCGACCCACGCCTCGGGCGTGCTCATGAACCACGCCACGATCGTCCGGTTCGAGATCACGAGGTAGGCGGCGACGATGGCCACGAGCGTCCAGAGGAACTGCACGGCGGGCACGCTCCAGCCCCGTTCCTCGACCTCGGTGGCGAACCGATCGGCGTACCACGCGCTGATGATCGAGGGGAAGAACACGTCGGCAGTGGTGAAGAGGTTGGGCAGCAAGTCGTGATCGGCGAACAGCAACACCAACAGCGTGCCGAGGCTGGCCACGGAGAGCAGCGTCGCAACCCGCGGTGCGGTCCCGAGCTGGAAGGGGGAAAGCACGGCGTACGTCGCCAGCGCGAGCACGAAGATGTCGAGAAACATCACGAGCCCCCACAGCGGCCCGAGCGTGAGGAGGATGAACGCGATGATGGCCGGCGCGAACAGCCCGTAGGTCTGCACCCCGAACTCGTTGCGAAACAGCGAGAGCACCGTCGCTGCCAGGACGAGCTGGAAGAAGTACCGATACGGCTGCATCGCGGTGCCGATTCCCGATACGGCCGTCCTCACACCCACGGCAACGGCCACGAGGCCGGCAAGGAAGCCAACGAACGGGTAGTATTTCCGATACCGCTCGTGGAGCCGGCGTAGTTTCCGTCGGTGGGTGCCGATTCGACTGTCGTCCGTCAGTGGTTGTGTTGTCACGGTGGTGAGATTCGGTCGTCAGCGCGTCCGATGTTCACGATGCGGCCGGTCACGGGCGGGCCCCCTGCGGAGCCCCACTCCAGCGTGCCCGGCACCATCGACCGATTCTGCGGCGTGCTGCCGCAACCGTTCGCACAACAGGAACCCACATCAAGTCAGACGATTGTCTACTCGAATCCGCGCGAATTGGCCCGAATTAACCCGGATTTCGGCCCTTTTGTCCGTGTTCGGTCGAATCCCTGCACCAAATAATTAGGATAGTTGCATAGTTGGATCGCAGTGGCTCCGTTCCTGTTGCGATCACTGCGCCAGACGAACCGACGTGGGACCATCGTGATCGGAACGTCGCGCTCGAACTACGCGAACGAGATTTCTCGTGCCTCGCTCCGAAAACCACTCACTGGCTTCGGTCGCAGTCACTCACTATAGAGATCAGCTGAAGCCTTCGTACTTTCCACTATCACAGATCGGCTCTCTGCTAAAATCGGCGTGCAAGATATAGGGCGCGCATCTTGCACGTCCCACGCTCATACTTATCCCGCCTGCGCCGACGGCTCCCCGTGGGCCGTGAGGGTCCCGTGGTGCGGGAGCGAACGCCGTCGCGTGACCGACGCGCTCCGGGTTTCGCGTGAGTGGTCACTTCCGACCTGCTAGGATGACATATTTACTGTCCATCAGCATCAGTGCTACCGGAGATGGGGAATCCATGAGCAAACAAACCGAAATTCTTCACCGGCTCTTTGAGGGAGTATGGAACGGAGAAAACCCAGATGTTGCGGATGAACTTGTTGGACCAGAGTACGTCATCCACGACTGCGAGATTGCCGAGGAGATGCGCGGGCCAGAATTGTACAAAACATTGGTGAGAATGACCCGAGAGGGCTTCCCGGATATGGAGTTCACTATTGAGGACGCCGTAGAAGAGGGCAGTAAGGTAGCTCTCCGGTGGACGATGACCGGGACCCACGAAGGTCCTATGGGCGACATGGAGCCGACCGGGAAACGAGTAGAGATGCTCGCCGTCGAAATCAATCGATTCGAGGATAGACAGCTGATTGAGACATGGACTCAGTCCGATATGCTCGGCCTTATGCAGCAACTTGAATCTGAGTAGTACCACTTCGGTGGTTCTGGTTCACCTACAGACGTGTCTGAGTGAGTCAGTTGTTTGTCTCGCTATGAGTTCTTCTGCTTCAGTCGTTTGATGTCACGAGCAACTTCTGACAAATCGTTGTTGAACTGATGTCCGCCGCTATCACGCTCGTGAATAGTTGCCTGCGGAAGTTTTCCTGCGTACAGCGCAAGGTGGGCAAATGGTACTATTTCGTCAGCGCGGCTGTGGTAGAAGAACACTGGCAGTTCAGTGGGTAGCTTCGATGCGACGTTGTTTTGCAGCGTGTACTCGTCGACATCCCACCCTTCAGCACCCCAGTAGGGTGGCGCGAGCAGAAACAGTCCGGCAACAGGTTGTTCAACCGTCTCTTCGGAAAGATATTTCAGCAGGAGCGAACCACCTAGCGAATGCCCGACGAGAATCACCCTGCCATCTGAAGCAGCGAGTTCGTTTGCGATCTGCTCGTTCCATCTCTCTACCTCGGTTCCATCCGGCATTTTCGGATACCGAACGTTGTATGCCGTCCCCAGCACATCACGCAGATCAGTCGCCAATATTTGATCATCCTCGTATCCCCCGGCGCCGTGAATGAACAGCACTCGTTGTTTCATAGTGTTTCTCTCTATGGGTGTCTATTCTCTCGAATCGGCTTATAGATGCGCTGTACGACGAAAATGGACTATCCCTCTCCTGTACGGTTTTGCCAGTCACTGCCAGTGTGGGATCCTGGCTACTCTACATCAACCGCTGAAGTAGTAGTAGTAGTGTCTCACAAGAAATCCGGACTGATTCGCTATCTACGCCCTGTCACCTATGGAAATCCTGCTACCCGACTCAACAATCGTCAGGCACTCCCCTGCTTACAGGGCCAGTCTCTGAAACAAGAGATAGCCGCAGACATCAGATGCGAGATATTCTCTCTGTCTTGCACGGTAGTTCTAACAGCTGACAAGGTGATTGTCTGATGGGGGTACGAGGACTTCCGCTAAACACTATCGCTTCGGCCACAGTCACTCATCGTTCGTGTCTTCGTCGTTGTCCGCCTCGTCGTCGCTGTCTTCCCCGTCGTTGTCCGCCTCGTCGTCGTTGTCTCCTTCATCGTTCGTCCGACCGTCGGATTCGTCGGTGTCGCTCCCGCCATCGTCGTCCGTTTCTTCCGTGTCGCCCTCACCGTCGTCAGGTGATTTGTCGGATGCCGTGGGCCGATCGGTGCCCGCCGAGTCGTCCGTGGTGGTCGATTCCGCTGTCGGGGTCGGGTCCGTAGTCGGGGTCGGCGTCGCCGTTGCTGTCGTCGTCTTCGTGGCTGTCGCCGTTTCGGTCGCTGTCGGTGTTTCTGTCGCCGTTTCGGTCGCCGTCTCCGTCGGTGTCTCCAGCTCTGTCGCTGTCGCGGTCGGTGTCTGCTCTTTGGGTAGCTGTGTCGTCGAGGCGTTTCGCGGCTGTGGCTCACCTGTCGTCACGGTGCCGTTCGTTCCGTCGTGTCTGCTGTCCACACGACCGCTTTCGATCCCTTCGCCGCCGGCGTTCACACGCGTCGAGAGCATCGATAGCCTGCGGTCGGTGATGTCGTGTGCGGAACGGACGTCGGGAGGGAGGGCCGCCGCTGCTGTCGAGAGGCGATCGAGCCGACAGTCGAGTGTCGTCCGCTTCGCGCGAAGCACCGCTTTACGCGTGTCGTTGGCGCTCGTGTTCCGTGTCGAAAGCGTCCTGTGGCGTGTCGAGAGCCCATCGAGCCGTTCGGCGATGGCTCGTGTTTCGTCGGCGACGACAGCAGCCACCGATCCGTTGGTCGTCGCGTTCGCAAGCGCGGCGTCGAGTGCTCGACACTCGACCGTGGCTTCCGTCTCCGTGCCCTGAACACCGATCGCGATCGAGAACGCCGCACCCGGTGTCTCGGCTCCCGACACCGATCCGTTCCGCTGCCCATCGGTCGGCTCCGTCTGCGCAGCCGTGGGTGCAAGCGCAGCGACCGATACCACACTCGAAAGCAGGACGATCACCAGCGAGAGTGCGACCGCGCGCCGTCGATCAGTCATCGAGCTGTCACTGTACTCCACGATGCGGTGGGGCGATATAGACTCCCCGTACCGTTCAGCCGAATCAACCCGAATTATCCCCGTTCGAGCCCGCTTCGCCGGTCGGATCTTCGGGGAGCGACAGGACGTTCTCGCGGCCGAGCCGGAACCCCTCGACTTTGTCCTCGGCACGCAGGCTGGAAACCACCTGACTCGTCTTCGCTTCGGTCCAATCAAGCGCGGTGACGACCTGCTGTTGTTTCATGCGTCCGTCGTGCCGTTCGAGCACCCGCAGCACCTGCTCCTCGTTGCTCAGTAGCTTCGCCGCGTCGTCGTTCGGTTCGTCGCGCGCCGGTTCGGTAGCGTCCGTGTCGTCGGCGGTGCCACCATCGACGCTCGTCGCGCCTCCGTCGATCGAGTCGCTCCCGGGTGCGACCGTGGCCGCGGTTTCGCTCCCCGCGGCTCCAGTCGTTTCGGCAGTCGTCGTCCCGCTCTTCCGGTAGACGAGGAAGACAACGACGACCACGACGAGGACCACCACGAGCGCCGCCACGCCACGCGGGAGGTCTTCGACGGCGTTCGGGATCACGCCACCCGGATCGGCATCCCCCGACGAACCGACGGTGGTCGTGTTCGACGCGGACACCACGACTCGCGGGCCGTCTTCCTCGAACGCCGGCGAGTCCGTCCAGACGACGGCGTTCGCTCGTCGGTCGTCGGGAGATGGACGTATCGTGGCCGGCTCGTAGCCGTCCGGCCAGGCGATCGTGACCTGCGATCCGTCGTGGAGGACGAACCCTTCGAGTGCGTCGCCGACCCCGAGACGTTCGCCGTTGGTCGTCGCGAAACCACGCCACGTGAAGGTGTAGGTCACGACTCCGACGGTACTATCCGGGCGCGTGGTCCGCACGCTCACGTTCTCGATCGCCATCTCTCGGCCCGTCGTCACCTCGGCGGTCGCGGCCGCCTCGCTCATCCGTTCGGCGAACCGCTCGCTGTAGCGTTCCGGGGTGGCTCGGGCGTTCGCTCGGAGCTGCCGAAAGGCAGCCGTCTCGTTCGGATCGTCGAGCCGGGTGCGGTAGCTCATCCGGACGTCCGCCGAGCCATCCGATCGGAGCGCGATGTGGAGTCGGTTGTCGGACTCGTTGCGTTCGGTCTCGATTTGGCGTTCTTGTGGCCACACCGGTTCGGCGGCAACGCCGCCCACGGCGACGACCCCGAGGAAGACACACCAGAGGGTAACGCGGATCGGCAACCCTCGTGCCGTGCTCATTGTCGAGTGAGACACGAGACACGCTGAAAGAATTTTCTACTTCGTTGCCCCGTTGATGAAACCGCTCGAACCCGGCTCGGGCGGTGGGTTGCCCGAACCTGATGGGGAGCGGTTGTGGTGGAGTGAATCCGACTGCAGGTCACTCGATCGGCGCTGGCGTCGTCGCTACACTCGTCCAGCTGTGTGGTGGATGAATCATCTGCCGTCAGTTGGCTTGGCGCTGGCTCGTTCACCACTGCTTTCGTTCGTATGGACGTACATCCTTCTCCGATTGCTGTAGTGTTTAGCGGAAGTTCTCATATTCTCTTTTAGTACATTATCAGAACTATCCGGAATGATGCGAGAGGTACAGGGCGCGTATGTATCGGCCGAATGTGTCAACGATGATTCTTGAGACCCTTATCCTGCAGCATATCCTATTCGCCGTACCGATGACCAACACGGAACGCGACTATCACGGCTACACCCCGATGGACTACGATGCGGACAGCGAGGCAGATGAGGTGTACCAGAGGTGTCTGTCCTCTCTTCTCACGCACGCTCCAATCGGGCGCGATGATACCGTGGTCGATATCGGTACGGGCACAGGTATCGTCGCTCTCGAACTTGCATCGAAGTGTGACCACGTGTTAGGGCGAGACATCTACGACGAGTGGCTCCAGTACGCCCGAGAGAAGGCTGAAAGACGCAGTATCGAGAATGTCTCATTCGATCACGGATCATTTCGTGAACCGAACATTGAGGAATCTGTGAATGTCGTCGTCGCCAGCTACGCCCTGTATATGGCCTACGATGAAGGGAGCGAGGACGAATTACGCACGGCCATCGACGGTCTCGTGGCGTTGAATCCTCGTTGTATAGTGGTGGCCGACAAAATGCGCTTCGGGCCGACGCAGACCCCAAACGATTGGTCGCGTCGCAAGACCGTTTAGACTTCACCTCCAGTGACTGTGACCGAAACAGTACAGCGTATCTTCTTGT
>NZ_JAQJDA010000031.1:0-25338 GCF_028617175.1 Halococcus sp. PRR34
CTCGTGATGTCATCAGAACGCGAAGCGTTCTGATTGCAAGCAAGAAATCGAAGATTTCTTGCACTGACGAAAATCGCTTCGCGATTTTCGAACCACCCCGCAGTAAACAGGTTCAGGTGAAACTTTGGAGCCCGGTCTGGGTCTGGCCGGATTTGACCTCCTGCCACGAGACGCCGACCGCCTCGATGACGCGCGCGATCGGTCCCTGAAGTGTTTTTTCAAGCATCTTCTCCCAGTCGACCTCGAACTCGTCGGGAATCTGGTCTTCGTACTCGAAACAGATCACGTCGGGCGTGCGCCGGAACTCGGTGTAGAGGGCCTGTTCTTCGGGGCTGAACGTCGACTCGTCGACATCCTCGAAGAAGTCCGGATGGATACGATCGAGATAGAGCCGTTTGGGTTTGCTGCCGCGCTGGAAGTTCGTCCCGAGGAGGAGGTTCGCGTACTTCGCACCGCGGACCTGGGCGGTGTCGGTGTCGTAGTCGTCGAGACGCTTGCCGATCCCACCCGGAATGCCGATCTCGTCGAGCGGAACGGAGCCCTCCGCGCTGAACTCTTCGATCACGTCGTGGACGTAGGTTTCGACCTCGTCGAGGTCCTCGCCGTGGACGATCCGCTCGATCACCTCGCGCTGGACGCGTTTGGTGATCGGTGCGATGTCCGAACGCTTGTACTCGAAGCCCGTGATATCGACGTCGTCGACGTCTTTGCCCTCCTTCCAGATGATGTGGCCGGCGTAGCGTTTCTTCTTGCCGGCCTGGAAAAACCGTCGGTAGAGCTTCTCGAACTCGATCTGGAAACGGTGGTCGTCGGCGTTGAGTGTGTCTCGCGCAAATTCGTCGTACGCTTCGTTGATGTGGTCCTCGATATCGAAGGCCTGCTCGATGGCTGCCTCTTTCGTGAGGTCGGCACCAAGCTCTGTCATCACACTGTCAGTATCTCCGTACGTCACCTCGTAGTCCATCTCGTTCGCGGCGCGCTCGGTGAATGAGATGACCTCCCGGTTGGTGGAGGTCACGCCTGCACTCATCGCCCGGTCGTAGAGTCGGAAGCGATCCCAGCCGAACACGCCGTAGAGGCTGTTCATGATGACCTTCACGGCCTGCTGCTGGCGGTCGAATCGCTGGTACTCGCCGGTGCCAGGGGAGTGATCGTCGCGACGAGCTTTCTTCTCCTCGCGCTCGGTGAGGAGCTCGTCCACCATCTCCCGGATCATCCCGTCGGGTTCCTTCCGGAAGTGGATTCCAGTGGGTGTCTGGTAGGTCTCGCCGTCGTAAGTATCGGGATCGACCTGGGTTTCGGGCGAGGCGTTGATCGTCACCATCGACATCGGGTAGAGGGATTTGAGGTCGAGCACCGAGACCATCTCCTTCACGCCGGTGATGGGATCGAACACTGCACCGCCCTCGAAGTCCTCGGTCTCCTGCTGGCCCTTCGAGGGGAGCGCGAACTTCCCGTGGGCCTCGTGGAGCACGTACATGTCGACGGCGTCGCCGGGTGTGGTGGCGTCCTCGAGCTTGCAGCCCACGAAGGTGGCGACTTCCTGCCAGAACGGGATCACGCCCTGCTGGCGGTCGATCTCGACACAGAGCTCCACGTCCCGGAGGTTGTATTCGAGGAGTCGTTCGGGGTCGTCCTCCCAGAGGTCGCCGATGTCGCCCGGATAGCGTTCCTTGCCGGCGTCGAGTTCGACCTCACCCACGGCGTCCAACCGATAGGAGTCGAGCTCGGTGAACTGGGTGCGCTGGTAGGCGTACAGCAGATCGAACACCACCCGTCCTTTGACGTTCGGCCCCTGCCAGTCCGATCGCCAGACCTCGTTCACCCGTGAGAGGCGATCGGGGTCGAGGTCGTGTTCCTCACAGCCCGCGCCCCCGAGTTCTTCGAGCCGGTCGATGAAGTACGGCGCGTCGAAATCGGTGAAGTTCCAGCCGGTCATGACGTCCGGATCGGTGTCCTCGATGTAGTCGAGAAACGCCGCGAGCATCGCCTCCTCGGTGTCGTATCGGTACACGTCGGCGTCGATCTCGTCGTCCTCGCTGCCACTCTCGCTGCTGTCGCCGCTGCCGCCGTCGATCGCCTCGTACCCCGCGAGCTCCTCGGGCCCCATCTCGCCGCCAGGCGCTTCGTAGAGCCAGACGGCGTACTCGTCGCGGGCGGAGTCGTGACTCGACAGGCAGACGATGGTCTCCTCGCCGTCCTCGGGGAACCCCGAGCGGTCGTCGACCTCGATGTCGAAGGTGCAGACCCGGGCTTCGGCTTGCATCTCGATCGGTTCGACCTCGTCGAGGGGAACGACGAGCGCGTCGTCCGTCGCCCGTCGTTCGGGGATCCGAAGACCGCTCGTCACGTCCGTGTCGATCAGGAACCGGTTCGGGAACAGCACGTCGGCCTCGTAGTGATCGAACCGATCCCGAATCTGGCCGACGTCGCGCGGGGTCTGGCCGAAGATCTTGGTGAGTGACTCGCCACGAATGCTCTCGTAGGCGTCGCCCTCGACGGCCGACTCCTCCCAACCGGTGATTCGATCGTGATCGAGCCGGTCGTCGTCCTCGTCGAGCGATGCGGTCGGCGCGTAGAAATAGGGCCGAAACCCGTGAACGCGGACGTGTTCGACCTCGTCGTCCGCCGTGCGGCCGAAGACGTGGATGATCGGCGTTTCCTCGTCGCCGCTGCCCTCGATGGTGTAGTCGACCTGGGTCACCGCGATCTCCACAGTACTATCGGCGTCGGGGTAACGCCGTGCGGCGGGGTCGGTGATCTCGGCGTTCGCCCCGCCGTCGCCAGCGACCGCTCGGGCTGCCGTCGCCGCTGCCGACCGATCGCTCCCGCCCGGTGCGACGCTGTCGCCGAGCGTCGCCTGCGTGGTCCCCTCCTCAGTCATGGAGTGTGGTTCGCCCCCGCCGGTAAAAATCCCCGCGGTCGTCGCGTCGAACCCCGGCCTGGCTTGCCGTTTCGGTCGCCGGGCAACGTCGGCCGAATCCGCAAACACTATTACTTGGTACATGGTACCGCGATACAGTATGTCAAACGCTACCGATCGGCCCGACCCGCCCGCACGGACGGCCGCCGAACCGTCGCCGCCGGCCGGCCTCGAAACCACCGAACGCTACGAGATCGACGACGGCGTCGTGTTCTACGACGCGGCGAATCCGCTCGCGTGGCTCGAAGCGGGCCACGCGCTCCGGCTCGCAGACCAGATCTGAACCGGTACGGAATCCTTTTGCGCGGCGGACCCGGTACTCCGGGCGTGTCAGACGACTCGCCGGGCGATTCGACACTGGACGACGCCGGCGACTCGCTGCCGGGGACGGATCTCGGGTTCGACGTCGGGGCACTCGATGCGGAGCTCGGGCCCGACGATCCGTCGGTTTCGATCCCCGATACGTCGGACGCCGACGCGTCGCCGGCACTTCTCCGGGCGTTCTGGGGGAGCGTCTTCGCGCTCAAGATCGGCGCGATCGCAGCGACCCTCGGCCTGCTGTTCGGGTTCTTCCAGGGTCGGTGGCGGCTCGCGGGGCTCGGCGTCGCGATCGGACTCGTGGCGTTCGCGAACGGCTATCGGCAGTACCGACGGTATCAAAACCGCTAACCGACCGTGGCCGGTAGAACGAGTATGGACACTGCCCGTATGGACACTACCCGGAACGACCGCGCGCTCGCGCTGCTGCGCGAGATCGACGCCAACGGGCCGTTCGCGGTGCGGACGCTGCTGTCGCGGTACGATCTCTGCGAGAGCGATCTCCACGGACTGTGTGCGGAGCTCCGGGCAGCGGGGTTGCTCGCGGAAGCGGAGGTGGCCGGCGAGCGCGGGTATCGAACCACCGAGCGCGCTCGGAAGGAACTCGAACGAAGCCAAGAAGTGTAGCCTCTTTCCGGGGTCCGGGTCATCGAAATCGACGCCCTAAACGCTTCTCGAAGCGTCAGTTCGTGTGCCGCGTCAGGCAGACCGGCAGTCCGGCGATCTCGACCGGACGGACGTTCGGCTGTTTGACCACCATCTGTCCCTTGTTGAACTGGGTCACCGCGTCCTCGAACTCGTCGGGAACGTACACGTCGTGGCTATCGACGACGTCGCGTTCGAGACCGAGATAGATCCGGGTGTTCATCTGCTTTCGGACGTCGTCGTTGATGTCCTGGGGCGTCTGCGTGATGATGTAGAGCCCGAACTTGTCCTTGCGGCCGCGCTTTGCGGCCTGCTGGAAGTTGCTAACGAGGTAGTTCTCTCGCGGATCGTCTCCTCCACCGGTGAGATACTCGTGAGCCTCGTCGAGCGCGAGGAGCAGTGGCGTCCCCTTGATGTGGGGGTAGTCGACGTTGCTCCCGACCTTGTTGCCGACGATGTGTGCGAGGAGACAGGACACGACGATCCGGTCGGTTTGACCACGGAGATGGTCGGTCGGGATGACCGTCACCTGCGAAGGAGAGAACATCCGCTGGGTAAGGTCAGTCAGCGACTGCGTACCGTGATCGAAGATCCGGTTGTACTCGTACTTGTCCACGATACGCTCCCTTGCTGCGATTTTCACCGAATCCATCTCGGTGATGGCGTCGTTGTCGTCGGCGAGCATCGTCTCGGCGTAGGTCGAAAACGCGTCGTACGTTGGGGTGCCCTTTTCCTGTCGGAAGTAGCGCGAGATGACGTCGTTGATCGCGGAGCGCGTCCGTTCGGGTGGTTTCGACGAGTACAGCAACTGTCGGTTGGTGCGAACCAGTTCGAACGGGATACCGAAGGCCTCGGCGTCGTTGTGGTCGATGTTCGTGTCCTCGATGTACGGGACGAATATCTCGAAGTCGACGTTCGGATCGTCGTCGATGCCGCCGTGACGGACACCCTGATTGTCGAGCCGGTCACGGAGCGCCTGGCCGTAGTCGGCGTCGTCGGGATCGTCGCCCATCTCGACGTACTCGCCCTCCGGATCGATCACGGTGGCGTTGAGCCCCCGAACGCGTTCGTCCTGGATGTCGGTTGTCGCCGCTTCGCGCTCTTCCGGCGGTACCTCGATCGTGTAACGTTTCTCGGTCGCGAGCTGTCGAAGAACGTTCTTCGAGGCGTGGGTCTTGCCCTGGCCGGTCGAGCCGGCGACCTGGAGGTGGCGGAACACCGTCGGCTCGCCAGCGTCCTCGTTCTCGTCGGTCGCGTTCGGGTTGAAGAGGTAGTACGGCAGCGGGTCGTCCTCGCTCGGGATGCGATCGCCGCTGACGGCCATGTGCCCGACGAACGCCCCCTCGTGGGGGATCCGGAGTGCAGTCCGGAGGAACGCCTCGTTTTCGACGAGATACGCGTCGGCTCCCGGTTTCGGTGGCTTGTCCACGGTGGCCTGGCGAAGCAGCTCGTCCGCGTCGTTCGCATCGTCCGCATCAGTGGCGTCGTCAGGATCGAACTCCACGGTGCTAATCGGATCGATCCGCGCGACGTACGCGAACGACTGCTCGCCTGGCGGGTTGTGGTAGCCACCGTCGCGCTTGTCGGTGATGTCGGCGACGGTCTCGTATTCGAGCCTCGCGATCACGCCGACCAGCATCGCCGTCGAGTGGTCCGCACCGGGACCGGCGGGGTACGGAACCCGAAGATAGTCGCCGAGCCGAACGCTCTCGCGGGTATCCGAGTCGACGAACACGCGAACGCAGGACTCCTCGCGATCGACTACGATGGGTTCGTCCTGGGCGGTGACGTGGCCGACGCGCCGACCCTCGTCCACACCGAACGGGGCCGGTATCTCAACGGTCGTGTCGGTCTCGTCGCCGCCGCTACTCCGTCTCGCTTTGATCTCGTCCACGCTCGTCTCGCTCATATGGAGTTACTACCGAGTCGGTTCGGCGCAACTCCTGTTAAAACTTCACCCAAAGTCCGTCTCCAGTCTAGTAATACACTTGCCAGAGTATAATCAGCACGATTGTCGATAGGCCGAGCGAATCGTGTGGAGTTCTGTTCGACGGTGGACGATCAGGATCGGCTGGAGTTACTCGCTCTCGAAGCGATCTTGCCCCCGCTGTACCTCGCGTTCTGCAACCGGAGCAACGTTTTGAATGACGTTGAGGAGGTTCTTGCGGTCATTTCTCGTGATGCGGGCGTTCTCGTCGGCGAACGTGATCGCCCGCGGCTCGTTTTGTTGTTGAGCGAGTTCGACGAGTGCCTTTCGCTGGATCCGCTCGCGGAATCGATCGTTTCGGGCGAACATATACGGCGTTTCGACGCGCATCACGGTCCCCGATCGCGGACACCTGGCGTAGAAGAACGCACGCTGATATTCCTGTGGATCGCCGTACCGGAGCGATACGCCATCGAACGATCCAAACGGGATGACCGACTCGCCGTGGGCGGTCTGTTCGGTCTGGAACAGCCACGGTGTGTAGCTGATGAGGTGACCGCGGTCGCCGTAGAGATCGGCTTCGGTGTGGAGAGCGTTGCTGAACAGTTGGGTGTCGCTCGACCACGGGAGCGGCAGTTCCAATCCATCGATATCGGTGTTCCGAATCTTGTCTTCGAGAGCGGTTAGTGCGACCGACGAACGGCCCGTCTTGACGATCCCGATGACGGGGAGATCGTTCTCGTACATCGTCTCGATGGTCGAAACGTAGTTCTGGAGGATGTCGCCGACCATCTCCGGCCAGATTTCGGCCATGCCCCGCGGTCCGCCTTCTACCTGGCCGAACAGCATCCATTGGAATGCAGGACTGGGATACAGTGGCCCATCGATGAACAACGGTCCATCGAGTTCGTCAGCGAGTTCGCGAGCGTGTTTTCCCTCAGCGAATGTCCGTGAGACACCGACGACATAGTCTTCGATGCGGTTCGTACGCTCACATGACGGGAACGAGAAAAGGTGAGCGTCGATGTCTTCGGGAGTATCGAGACCAGCACTGCGCGCGCCGCCCAATGAAAATCCATCGGCGTTGAGATATGCGATGAGCGTCGTCGTAGTGCGGCGGGCGAGATCGGTGTTGTCGCTCTCGCCGGAAACGCCGAGCTTTGCGGCGCTCGCGCCAGCGATGAGACCGTTGTGGAACCGAAGCGAGCGGGTCGTGGAGCCATCGATACCGTAGGTGACGGGCCACGGGTCGTCCCACTCGGCGAGTTCGCTCGTTGGTTCGTGGGTGACGGCGAACGCCTCCTCGGTGAGGGTCGTGACGTTCCCGCCGTCGCGTGTAAACTCAGCGATGGCGTCGGCTGCCGTCGTGGTCTGCTGGTCCGCGAACTCGCCGACGGCTCTGTCGAGTTCGTCGAACATCTCCTCGAACGTCGAGTAGGTTTCCATTCCCGTCATCCGCTATCACCGACGCGGAGATCGCAGGCGTCGTCTCGTCTCATTTCGGATGAGGGTCGTTTCGACACGTCGGTTCAAAAACCTTCCCGAGCCGAAAACGGCCGCACCGTGCCGGAACGGCGACGATCGATGGGTGCACAAGCACCGGTCGACGAATCAGGCGTGCGGAGCGAGTCTCAGTCGTCCGCAGCCTCGGCCTCTTCATTCGGTGGTGGGGAGGGCGACGCGTTGCTCGCCCGAACACGGCTGGTCTCGGTCGCGGGGTCTTTCTCGACGAAGATGGTGTGATCGCTGTTCTCGATGAGGGTCTCGTCGTGGCTCACGACGAGCACCTGGGGCACGTTCCAGTCGCTGATGGTCTCGATCATCGTCTGGAGTTCGCCGACGTGGTCGTCGTCGAGGTACGTCGTCGGCTCGTCGAGGATGAACGGCGGCAGCGCCGATCCGGCGACGCCGTCGCGTTGGGCGATGATGCGGTAGACGCCTGCCCGGAGCGCGAGATTGAGAATGGTCGACTCGCCGCCGCTCGATAGTTCGGGTTCGATGAGTTCGCCGTCGGCGGCGATCAGGTGGATGTTGTATTTCTTGTCGATCCGAACGCCCCGATAGGACTGGGACTGGTAGAGATCGCCGAACATTTCGTTCGTGTACTGGTTGAGCTTCGCGAGGTTGCGCTCGCGGAGCTTTCCACGGACCTCGCGGTACTTCTCCATCACTGCCGCCGCCTCTTCGTGGCGTTCGGCGGCCCACGTCACCTGGTCGTCGAGCATCGCGGCACGCTCGCGTTCGTCCTGGAGCTGGCGTTTCGTCTGATTGAGCTCGGCGAGCCGGCCGGTGAGGTCCTCGATGCGCGCTTCGGCTTCGGCTTTCTCGTCGCCGATCTCCTCAGCGAGATCCTCGATTTCGTCGATCTCCGCGCGGAGGTCGTCCGGATCGGCGTCGCCGAGTTCGGCTTCCAGTTCGTCGACGTCCGCTTCGAGGTCGCGGACGCGGTCGTGTGCCTGGCGACGGAGCTCACGAACGTTCTCGACGTTCTGTTCGTGTTGAGCGATCTGTCCGTCGAGGTCGTCGATGTCCCCGTACAGGTCGACGGCCCGACCGACGAGCCGCTCGGTGGTTTCGGCGTCAGCGACGCACTCGCGAGCGGTTTCGAGCTCCGTTTCGGCCGTCCGCTGCTCCTCACGCTTTTCCTTGCGCTCGTCCTGCCGTTCGGCGAGTTCCTCGCGGAGCGAGTCGAGCTCCGCCTCGCACTCCTCGATCGTCGCCTCGGCGTCGTCGATGTCGTCCTGTGCGTCCGAGACCGCCTCGCGAGCGTCGTCGAGATCGTCGCGCAGGTCGATGGCTTCGGTCACCTGTCGTTCGAGGGAATCGAGACGATCGCGTTCGTCGTCCAGCTCGGAGAGCCGTTCGTTTTTCCGCGTCAGGGCGGCGTCGTGTTCCGCGGCGACGGCATCGGTGTCGATGTCGTGGGCGTCCTCGCTCGCCCCACAGACCGGACACTCGCTCTCGGCAGCGAGTTCGTCGACCTGGTCCTGGAGGGTTTCGAGCCGGCCGCGCTCCTCGCGGACGGTCTCGCGCTCATCGGAGACGGTCCGGCGTTTCTCGGGAACATGTGACTGGGCGAGCGCCCGCAGCGACGCGTCGCGCGGGATATCGAGTTCACCGGCCCGATCGGCGATGCCGTCTTTCTTTTCGGTGAGGTCGGTTTCGAGTCGCTCGACGCGTTCCTCGGCGTCGGCACGGCGCTTCGCAGCAGCCTCTCGCTTCTCCTCGGCGAGTTCGAGAGTCTCGTCGATCTCGTCGATCTCGTCGGTTGTTTCGGTGATCGCTTCGTCGAGCGTTTCGATCTCGACGGCGAGTGTCGAGAGCGTCCCCTCCTCGATGGACTGCACTGCTGCGCGAGCGGATTCGGCGTCCGATTGTGCGGTTTCGTGGGTGCTCTCGGCGGCCTCCTTCGAACTGAGGCCGTCCTCGGGCGTCGCGTCGTGCTCGCGGAGTTCGTCGAGTGCGTCGTGCTTCTCGTCGAGGGCCTCCTCGGCTCCCCGCGCGGCGGTCTGCTCCGCTTCGAGGGACTCCTTGTGACGTTCGTGGTCGTCTTCGGCGTCCGCGAGCGTCTCGCGTTTCGCTTCGAGATCGCTTTCGAGGTCGTCGATGCGATCGAGTTTGTCCTCTTTGTCCGATTTCCGGTCTCGGAGTGTTTCGAGATCGCCTTCGTGGGCGGCAACGTCGTCCTTCTCGGCGGATATCTCCTCGGCAGTGTCGGCGATCGCTCCCTGGATCTCGTCCTGTTCGGGAAGATCGTCGAGTCGGTTCCGTGCCTCGGTGCGCTTCGCTTTCGCGTCGCGTTCGGCCTTACCGTATTCGAGGCGCACTGCGTCCATCCGATCGACGAGATCGTCCACGTGGTGGAGTCCGAGCAACCCGTCGAGGATCTCGCGTCGCGTCTCGGTGTCGGCGTGGATGAGTCGGGTGATGTCGCCCTGCTGGACGTAGACGGAGTTGACGAACGACTCGGCGTCCATTCCGATGATACGGCGGATCTCCTCCTGTACCGTGCCGACCTGCGAGACGTCCTCGTCGAGCGCCGGAGAAGAGAGCTGCGGATAGCCGCTTTTGGTCTTCGCGCCGTCGACCTCGCCGTCGTCGTAGGTCTTCTCGACCCGCCAGTCGACGGTGTACTCCTCGCCGCCCGCCTCGAACGTGAGAACGAGGCGTCCCTCGTCGGCCTGCTTGCGAACGAGATCGGGGAGATCGAAGTCCGAGCCGACCTGGTACTTGATCGCAGTCTGGAACAGCCCGCCGAACACTCCCTGGAGGATGGTCGACTTGCCCGCGCCGTTCGCGCCGAAGATGAGGTTTTCGCCCCGCTCGAACGGCACCGTTTGATCGTCGTAGCTCCGGATGTTCTCCAGCCGGAGCCGCTTGAACACGAGCGTCACGGCGCTATCGCTCCTCGATGGTGGCCTCGCCGAACGCCTCGGTCTGCGCCGTCCGGATGCGGGCGTTCATCTCCTCGCGGATGTCGTCCGTGTCGACGTCCTCCCACTCGGGAGAGCGGACGAGATCGTCGGCTCCGGTAGTGATCGCCGAGAGATCGAGCTCGTCGACCGCGCCGTCGAGCAGTCGATCGATGTCCGCCTCGGTGTCGCTCTCGTCGAACTCGAAGTCGAACTCCGCCTCGGCGACTCGTTTGTCGGTGACGTGAGGAACGGCGACGTCGTAGTCGGCGAGCAGATCGTGGACGTCGCTCGCGGTGACGGAAACGTCGGCTCCCCGGAGGCGGACGACGACCACCAACTCTTCGAGGGCGTTCGTGCCGGCCTCCTCGAGCACTCGTTCCTCGACGAATTCGATCCCGTGCCCCGCTTCGAACGCCACGTTCACGACGGCGAACTCCCGAGGAACGTTTTCGCGGCCCGCACTCTCGATGGTTCGTGTCGTGAGTGTGAGATCCCCGTCTTCGATCTCGATGAGATAGACACTCGGAGTACCGGTCTCGGCGACCGAACACCGTTCGGTTGCCCCGGGGTAGAACGCCGTCACGCCCCGTTTTTCGGTCTGACACGTCGAGTGGAAGTCGCCCAGTGCGAGCCCATCGGGAAGGAAGTTCAACCGATCGAGGACGTCCGATTCGAGGTCGTACGGATCGCCACGGTGGGGCGGAACGAGCGGTTCGAGCAGTTCGTGCATGCAGAGCACGGATGCGTGATCGTCGGGACAGGTATCGAGAGTGAAATCGGCGGTTTCCCACTCGGGGGATCGGACGGCGTCGATGCCGTACAGCGAGACGGGATCGTCGCCGTCGGGGTCGGTTACGACGGTGGGCGTTTTCGTGAGACGACCGGTGTTGCCGAACCGTTTGACGATGTCCATCCACTGCTCCTCGCGCTTTCGCTCGTGGTTGCCGACGATGGCGTAGAAGGGGATCTCGGCCTCGGCGAGGCGACGGACGGCATCGAGGCAGCGGTTGACCGTCGGGACGCTCGGGGATGGGTCGTCGAACAAATCACCCGTGTGGATGACCGCGTCGACTGCTTCCTCGGTCGCGATGTCGATAGCCGCGTCGAATCCGTCCGCGAAATCCCCTCGACGAACGTCGCTTCGATACTGGCGGTTTCCGAGATGTGTATCGCTTACGTGGAGCAGTGTCGTCATTGTAAGGAAGACCGTTTGTGACCAACAGGTGGGTGTTATACAAAAGCGCACGGACGCGACAGCGGTTCACCCCGACCATGACGACTAATCGAGTGGGCCTCTCGTCAACTGAGGATGCGAAATCGTTCACACAGCGACCGAAGCACGGAATCAACCGGTTTCGGCGTCGTTCCGCCAGTGACGCTACCCGAAGTCTCTTATGAACCAGCGCCCTATCGCTGGCAATGACCGATACGGTGGACGACGTGGAGCAACCGTACGATACAGACGCCTCACACCAGGAGAAGATCGATTCGCTCGAAGACCGCATCGACATCCTCGACGCCCAGAACGAGGAGATGCGCGACAAGCTACTGGATGCGAACGCCGAGAACAACAAGTACCAGCAGAAGCTCGAACGGCTCAACCACGAGAACAAGAAGCTGAAGCAGTCGCCGCTGTTCGTCGCCACAGTCCAGGAAGTCGCCGAGGACGGCATCATCATCAAACAGCACGGCAACAACCAGGAGGCGCTCACCGAGGTCACCGACGAGCTCCACGAGAAGCTCGAACCGGGCTCCCGTGTCGCGGTCAACAACTCCCTTTCCGTGGTCACCGACCTCTCGGACGAGACCGACGTCCGGGCGCGGGTGATGGAAGTCGAGGAGAGTCCCGGTGTCGACTACGACGATATCGGCGGCCTCGCGGAACAGATGAACGAAGTGCGGGAGACCGTCGAGCTCCCGCTCGAAAGCCCCGAGATGTTCGACGACGTCGGCATCCAGCCGCCATCGGGTGTGCTGCTCCACGGGCCACCCGGCACGGGCAAAACGATGCTCGCGAAGGCGGTCGCGAACCAGACCGACGCGACGTTCATCAAGATGGCGGGCTCGGAGCTCGTTCACAAGTTCATCGGTGAGGGCGCGAAGCTCGTCCGGGACCTCTTCGAGGTCGCCCGTGAACACGAGCCCGCGGTGATTTTCATCGACGAGATCGACGCGATCGCCTCCAAACGCACCGACTCCAAAACGTCGGGCGACGCCGAGGTCCAGCGCACAATGATGCAGCTCCTCTCCGAGATGGACGGGTTCGAGGAGCGCGGCGAGATCCGGATCATCGCCGCCACCAATCGCTTCGACATGCTCGACCGCGCCATCCTCCGGCCTGGCCGGTTCGACCGGCTCATCGAGGTTCCCAAACCCGACGCCGAGGGCCGCGAGAAGATCTTCGCGATCCACACCCAGGAGATGAACCTCGCCGCCGACGTCGAGTTCTCGGAGCTCGCGGCGGACGCGACCGACGCCAGCGGCGCGGACATCAAGGCGGTCTGTACCGAGGCCGGGATGTTCGCCATCCGCGACGAGCGCACCGAGGTCCGGATGACCGACTTCGACGAGGCGTGGGAGAAGATCGAGGCCGACGAGGAGGCGACCGGCGACGTGACCAAAACCTTCGCCTAAACAACCTTTTTACGTCGTCGGGTGGCCTCCCTCCGGTCGGCCACCACTCTCTGCTCACGGGTGCGAAGCACCCGTTCGCACGGTACGAGGGACGCGAAGCGTCCCTCGCTATCGCCGGCGCGAAGCGCCGGCTGTAAGAGGTTCCTTCGGAACCTCTCTACTCGCAAAAACGTTGATGAAAAACTCCCGCGAGCGCCCAGCGGGCGCTCGCGGTGAGAACACTGGCGCTCTCCGCGACCGCAACCGCACCGCCACGCAACCGCCGACCGCAACCGCCGACCGCAACCGCCACGCAACCGCCGACCGCAACCGCCACGCAACCGCCGACCGCAACCGCCACGCAACCGCCGACCGCAACCGCACCGCCGAAGCCCTCGTTCGCTTCGCTTACTCGCCCTTCATCCACCAGGTCCGCACCGTAATACCACAACGTCCGCAGCACGATTCGTCGGAGTCGGGGTCATTCCGACGGAAGCTGTGGTCGGTAGAACTGAGGCGCGTGGTGGCCGTACACGGCGTATCGAGGTCGAAATTGGGCCGTATTTAGCGGCAGGCTCCGTCAACATCTCACACAAGCAAGTATTAATCTTTATACCCACGCTGATCCCCGGTATATGTCATGCGCAGACTCGGCCGGCACGTCGCCGACGCCTACCGCAACCTCCGCCACGGTGGGCCCGACGTCATCCGGGAGTTTCTTTCGCGGGCGTACTTCGGAACGGTCCCCTCCGTCGATCCCGATCCCGTCTACGCCGAGGACTGGGACCTCCTGATCGTGCTCGACGCCTGCCGGGCCGATCTCTTCGACGAAGTCGTGGCCGACGGCAGCTACGAGGGCCTCTACGGCGGCGAATCCCGCATCTCGGCCGGCAGCACCTCGACCGAGTGGATCGAAGGCGTCTTCGGCGACGCCGACCCCGACGACCTCCGCGATACGGCGTACATCACGGGCAACCCCTACTCCGAATCCCACCTCGACGAGGAGTCGTTCGGCCTCGTCGACGAAGTCTGGCGGTACGCGTGGGACGACGAACTGGGAACGATCCCCGCACGACCGCTGACCGACCGCACCATCGCCGTCGGCCGCGAGCGCTCGTTCGATCGGATGGTCGTTCACTACATGCAGCCACACTTCCCCTCGATCCCCGACGGCGACCGCGATACGGGCGTCACCCTCGACGAGTTCGGCGACGAATCGATGTCGGTCTGGGAGGAGCTTCGCTTCGGCCAGCGGACCGAGAGCGAGGTCTGGGAGAGCTATCGCGCGAACCTCGAATACGTGCTCGGCGAGGTGCAGCTCCTGCTCGATCACGTCGACGCCGACCGGGTGGTCGTGACGGCGGACCACGGCAACGCGGTTGGCGAGGCGGGACTGTACGGCCACGCCGAGGGCGTCGCGCTCCCCTGCCTCCGAGAAGTGCCGTGGTGTAAAACCACCGCGACCGATCGCCGGGTCCACGAACCCGCCCAGTACGACGCCACCGCGACCAGCGGCACGACCGCCGCACGGCTCAAGTCGCTTGGCTACGCCTGAGAACCTTTTTACTGCGGGGGTTCGCGCCCTTCGGGCGCTCAACCCCTTGCAAAAACGTTCACCGGAGCGGCGAAGCCGCTCCGAGCCCTCGTTCGCTTCGCTCACGAGGACATGAAAAACTCCCGCTCGCTCGGCCTGCGGCCTCGATCGCGGTGGAATCGCTGACACTCTCCGCGACCGCAACCGTACCACACAGCACCGCCGAAGCCCTCGGCCCTACGGGCCTCGCCCTTCATCCACCAGGAGAGCGAAATCCCCCTGAAGCACCCACCTCCTGACCCACCGACCACTGACCCGACTCCGGAAAGTCCTTGACCGACGGGAGCGCCACCTCGGACAGTAGCCGTGCCCTCGAAACCGAACCTCCTCGTGCTCTGTGTCGACTGTCTCCGCGAGGACTGTCTCGCGTCGAGCGCGTCCGACACACCGTTTTTCGACGATTTCAGAGCATCGGGACTCGCCTGCGAGCAGCTGTTTGCGACCGCAACCACGACCACGCCCGCGGTCGCGAGCCTCCTGACGGGCTCGTACTCCGAGCGCAACGGCGTCCACTCGCTCCAGCACGGCCGGCTCGATCCCGAGGTCCCGACGCTCCCCGGAATCCTCGCCGAGCACGGCTGGCACACCGAAGCCCTCGCCACCGGGCCGCTGGTCGCCGAGACCGGCCTTGATCGCGGGTTCGACGTCTACCGCCACCGCGAAGAGGACGAGTCGCTGTTCGGCGACTGGCGCGAGACTGCCCACGACCGCCTCGCATCGCTGTCGGAACCGTTCGCGGCGTTCGTCCACTGCTGGGAGCTCCACGAGGACATCGACGTGCCAGCCGCGTACGACGAGCCGGCCTACGGCGACACCGACTACACCCGCGCACTCAGCGCGCTCGATCGGGAACTCCGTGATCTGGTCGAGACGCTCCCCGAGAACACCCTCGTCGCGATCCACGGCGACCACGGCGAGAGCATCACCCACCGCCACAACCCGCTGCGGCTCCTCGGAAAGAGCGTCCGCGACGCCATCCGATACTACGGCGGCGTCGACACCCGCACCGTGGTCGGCCGACTGAACCGTGCGCTCGACGGGCTCGGCCCCGACATCGATGACCACTTCCTCGAAAACGGCCACGGCGAGAACGTTTTCGACTTCACGACCAACGTTCCCTTCCTCCTCGCCGGCCCGGGAATCGACCCCGCGACGATCACCGCTCAAACCCGCCAAATCGACGTTCTCCCGACGCTGCTCGCGGCGCTCGACATCGATGTCGATGCCGGAACGGACGCCGAAATGGACGGCGACGCGCTCCTGCCGGCGGACGACGTCACCGACCGGCCAGCGTACATTCGAGCGTGCGGTGCGTCACTCCACCGCACGCGTAACTGGGCGCGCGCGATCCGTCACGACGGCGCGAAGTACATCGAGTATCCCGACCGCGAGTGGTCCGCGGAATGCTACGATCTCGACGCCGATCCCCAGGAACTCGCCTCGATCGAGGCCGACCGGCTCGCGGCGCGGCTGCAACGTCACCTTCCAACCGAAGAGCTCGGCGACGCCGAACGACTCGACATCGACGCCCGGCTTCGAGATCTCGGCTATCTCTAAGCTGGCCGGCCCACGATCGACGCACCACGGATCTTGATCGTCGCCGCCGCGGCGGCTCCCAGGCTGTTGGTCAGGAAGAACCCGCCGACGCTGTGAATCGTCACCGCCGCGGTCGCGATCGTCGGGCTCACGCTCGTCACGAGCACCAGGAGGGTGATGTTGACCGTCTCGATCCCGCCGAGCCCGCCGGGTGTCGGGACGATGCTCGCGGTGGTCCCGATCGGGACGACGAAAAACGGGATGTAGATCGGCACCGACGCGCCGACAGCGAGCAGCGCGACCCAGAGCCCGAGCGCCTGGCACGCCCAGCCGGTCGCCGAAAAGGCGAGCGCGGCCGCCACCCGCCGCCGATCGCCCGCGACGCGCTCGACCGCCTCGACGAAGTTCCCGATCCGGGTTGCGATTTCGTCCGGTTCGAGGGGATCACCTGGAAGCACGCCCGAGATCCGCCGGATCACCGGCGTCAGGCCGCTCACGAGCCGGCGCTGGAGCGCGACGCGCCGCCGCCACGCAAGCGCGGCGAGGAGGGGAAGACCGACCGCCGCCACGATCACGCTGGCGACCAACACTGCGAGGCCGTCGCTGAGCGCGACCGCAGTGGCGTAGTAGCCGACCCCGACGACCGCAAAGGACAGCGAGGGAACGAAGTTGAGCGCGTCGAGGCTCGCGATGGAGGCGAGCGCGGTCTCGAACTCCGTGTCGGAGATGTCGGTCAGCAGCCACGCCGTGACTGGCTCGCTGCTCGCCTGGCCGAACGGCACCACGTGGTTGATGAACGCCGCAGCGGCGGTGACGAGCACCGAATCGAACGACGAGAGATCGACGCCGAGCGCCGCGAGGATACACCGAAGAGCGAGCCCCCACGCGAGGAGCCACGCCACGATCGTCGCGGCGACGACACCGACGAGCGGGAGACTGGCGCGCGCGAGCGCCGCGAGCACGTCCTCGACGCCGACGAACCAGAACAGCGCGGCGAACACGACACCGGCGGCGGCGAACCCGACGAGCACCGACGAGAGCTTTCCGCGACGCATATCAGTCCCACACGGGGGGAGCGCTTGAACCCGGCGGAACCGCTCCGTGACTCGGGGATCGTCCTTCGTTCCGAGACCGGGTCGGCGATATACTTATCCCGTCGACCCCCAACCGTGGCGTATGCGCGAGGGGTTCCGACCGATCGTTCTCGTCGCTGCCGTGGTGCTCGCGGGCTGTCTCGGCGGGGCGACGGGCGGAGCTCCCTCGGACACTGCGCTCTCGTTCGCCACGGCCGACGACGCCGGTCTCGACTACGAGACGACGGATTCGGGCCTCGGCAACGGCAACGACAGCGTCTACGCCGCGGACTACGACAACGATCTCCAGACCGATCTCCTCGCCATCGGCGGTGACGACCCCACGCTGTTCCACAACACCGGCGGCGCGTTCGAGCGATCGGAGGCACTCCCCACGATACCGGGCCACGTCCAGAGCGCGCTCTTCTTCGATCGTGACGTCGACGGCTGGCAGGACCTCCTCGTGCTCCGGCGGAACGCCACACCGGTCTTCCTCGAAAACCGCGAGGGCGAGTTCCACCGAGCCGACGTGGGACTCGACGACGAGCTCGCGATCCCGGTGAGTGCAAGCGCCGGCGACTACACCGGCGACGGCTGTCCCGACCTCTTCGTCGCCCAGTACGGCGACTGGGAGAGCACCACCCCGAGCGCGTGGAACGCGCCGACCACGCTCATCGAGCAGGACAACGGCAACCCGAACCTGCTCTACCGCGGGACCTGCGCGGACGCCACGAACGGAAGCAGCGGGTTCGAGCGCGCCACCGATGCCGGGATCGAAGGGGCACACTGGAGCCTCGCGACCAGCTTTGTCGACCTCAACGGCGACGGCCGATCCGACATCCACGTCGCCAACGACTACTACAACGACACGATCTACTACAACGAGGGCGATGGCACGTTCGAAAAGCGAGTCCTCGGCGAGCAGACCGATCGAAACGGGATGTCCTCCGAGACGGCGGATCTCGATGGCGACGGCCGACTCGACCTGTTCGTCACCAACATCTACTTCCCCGAGAACACGAGCGCGCTGTCCGAACAGGAGCGCGAGCTGTTCGAGAGCTTCGTCGAGAATCGGCTCGGCAAGCGGATGCGGGGCAACAACGTGCTGCTCGGAGCAAACGAGACGAACAGTACCGACGGGACGGATGGAGCGAACAACGCCGGCAGCACCAGCAGCGCCGGCGACGCCAACAGCACCAGCGTCGGCGACGCCAACAGCACCAACGCCAGCGACGCGGGGTTCACCTACGCCGGCGAGCGTCTCGGCCTACACCGCGGCGGCTGGGGCTGGGCGGCCGCGATCACCGACTTCGACAGCGATGGCGAACAAGACGTGTTCCACACCACCCAGACCATCATCGCATTCAACGACTCCGAGCCACGGTACCCGACCCCGATGACGTGGGTCCAACACGACGGCGACTTCTACCGCCAGAGCGCGACCGGTATCGGGTTCGAATCGACCAACGGCCGCGGAGTCGCCCATCTCGACTACGATCGCTCTGGGACCGCTGACCTCGCGCTGGCGACCTACGACGATCGCCACCGGCTCTACCAAAACAACGCCTCGCAGGGCAACAGCCTCCAGGTTCGCGTGCAGTCGGGAAGCCTGAACCACACCTCGCTCGGCGCGCGAGTGTCCGCCACCGCTGGTAACGACACCCAGCTCCGGGTGAACACCGCAAAAGCCGACTATCAGTCCCAGGACACCCGCTTCCTCCACTTCGGGATCGGTGAGAGCGAGTCGGTATCTGAACTTCGGGTGGTGTGGCCCGACGGCACGGAGCGCGTCCTCGAAAACGTCTCGGCAGGACAGCGAATCGTGGTGACGCCAGGCGGCATCGCCGACCACGCCAGCTATCGGAACGCCACGGGCTGAGGATCCTCGCGTCTGCTACTGACGGTCGTACCGCTGAGCGTCACTCCCGATCGGGTCGCGGCCCCGGCAGCGCCCGCAACGAGCGCGGCGGGATCAGGTAGGTCGCCCGGCGTTCGACGTCGAGGAAGTCGACGATTCCACTGTGGTGGGCGTCCGCGCCGCCGAGATCGTCCATCGCTTTGCGCGCCTCGATGAAGCTCTCCATCCCGCGCTGGATCGAGTTGAAGTTCATCCCGGCGTCGTGATCGGGCGACGTCCCGACCCCCTCCGACCGCCGGAGGATCTGGGGGTCGAAGTCGTCGTCGCGCGCCCGTGCAGTCTTCTGTGCGTGGCCCAGCCGTCCGTGGTCGTCGGCCTCGCCCTCCAGATCCTCGGCCATCTCCTCGGTGACGCCGCTCCGACCGCCGAGGTTCTCGCCGGTTTCGCCGACTTCCTCCGTGGTGTGTGCGGTGCTGAACATCTGAGTTACGCGGGCGTCGGCGTCGAGGTCGTACCACGCGTCGAGGTCGATCCCCAGCCGCGAGGAGAGCTGGGTGGTGCCGCCGGCGAACGGTCCTTCTCGAACGGTCACGCGATCCTCGGCGGGGTTGGTGTCCTGATAGCCCGACTTGTACCCCATCGAGAGCGGGGCATCGTCGTCGATCGCGTCGTGATCGATCTTCTCGGCGGGCAGTCCCCGCCCGACGACGCCGGTACGGCGATCGACCACCGAGAACACGTCGCCGATCCCCGCCTCCATCTCGATCCCGTTGAGCGCCCCCCGATCGCCGAACAGCGCCTCCTCGACCGCGAGCGGGATCGAGCCGTAGTCGCTGTTCAGGGTCAAGAGTGCGTCGGCGTCGTCGGCACGGTCGGTCGGCTCGTCGAGTTCGTCGAGCACGGCCGTCGGCGTCGGAAGATCGATGTCGTCAGGCAGCGACGCGTCGAACCGGGCGAAGTACGCGGGCGCGTACCCGAACATGAACAGGAGGCCGTCGTTGAACGTCGCGCCGGCTTCGCCGCCGGTGCCGCGCTCGAAGGCTCGTTCCACGGTCGAAAAAGCGCTCTCGACGGTCTCGCGCTCGTCGTTCGTCGGCGGCACCGACCCGGTGTACGAAAGCGAGAGCAGCACCTGGTGGCGCGGGAGAACGGTGTCGCCGTTGGCATCCGTGACGAGGAATTCGTTCCACGCGTGCTGTCGCTCGGGGAGCGACGCGAGGTCCTCGGGGCCGTGGGGAAACTCGGGCTCACTCGACGAATCGGCGTTCGCCTCCATATCGAGACACGCCGACAGCGCGCTCGCGCCACCGATCGCCACCGCGCTTTTCACGAACGCACGGCGATCGATCGGCTGGGGAGGATCCGATGGCACGGCCGGGCCAACGGTGTCGGAACGGAAAGCTGTGTCGTCGTGTGACAAATTCGCCAACAGCGGTCGCGATTGTCGGGACGACCGCGGCCGGCTGGCAGTCTCGGCCGGCGATGGCGCTACGCCGGGAGCGTTTCGGCGAGCGTATCGACGAACGCCGCCGACCGTTCGACGTGCGGGAGGAGTTTGGCGTCGTCGAACACCACCAATCGGGCGTCGGCGGCGTCGGCGATCTCTCGACCGCGTTCGAGTCCGGGGAGATCGGCGTCGCGGCCCCAGACGATCGTCGAGGGGATGTCGAGTGCGGCGAGTCGATCGTCGAGATCGACGTCGGGATCGAGAAACCCGCTCACGAACGAGGCGGGAGCGAACCGCGCGCCCGGCTGGTGGGTCGTCCGCCAGCGATAGTCGATGTACTCCTCGGTGAGGATCGACGGATCGGCGATGGCGTGATCGCGCTCGAAGTACCGGAGCGAGGGTTTGCTGGTGAGGAGGTTGAACAGCGCCTCGCCCACGAACGGCGCACGGAGCAGCGAGCGGAGCCACACCCGGCGCTCGGGCATCGTTTCGGCGGTCGGACAGACGAGGACGAGTTCGGTGAAGCCGGCGTCCTCGGCGGCGGTCGCGGCATACGCACCTGATAGCGACGACGCGACACAGATCGCGTCCTCGGTCAGATCGCTGGCGAACTCGGTCACGAACGTGGTGTAGAGCGACGCGGAGTACACGAGAGGCGGCCGATCCGAGCGTCCGAACCCCGGAAGATCGGGCGCGATCACGTGGTACTCGGCAGCGAGCTCCTCGAAGACCCGCTCGAACTCCCGGCTCGATCCGGCAGCGTTGATTCCGTGGAGGAGCAGACAGTCGGGGTCGTCCGGATCGCCCGCCTCGGTGTAGGTGATATCGAACCCGCGCCAGCGGTACGTGTGCTGGGTACCGGCAAGCGCGTGATCGAGCACGCCCGCACGACCGGTCAATGCACGATTGGTCACGGCGACGAATCCCGCGCCAGCGAGGGCACCGACGGCGGCGCGAAGCTTCATGTGGATGCCAACGGGCAACCACGGTTTATACGTGATGATGGTCTCCGACCGGCAGCGACCGGCGAACGGCCACAACGATTATGAGAGGGGGCATACATCCTCCGACGAACCGATGTCGAAAAGCGATCGCTGCTGTATCGTGTGTTGAAGACGATGGATCTCAATCGTTAATCTCTATGACGAATTATTTATATAGTGTTGTTCAGTTAATCTACGCGAAAGTGGACGGAGATACGACATGCCAGAAACGCCAACCATCGAAGCCGAGGCCACGACAGAGGAAAACGCCAGCGAGTTCGTGACGGGATCGGCGGCGCGCGTCGCCGTGCTCGAACGGCTGGTCGAGGGACCCGCGGCCCCCGACGAGATCGCTGCCGAGCGATCCGTCAGTGCCGCCAGCGCAAAGGACGCAGCGGCGGAGCTCCGGGAACGTGAACTCGTCGAACTCCTCGTTACCGACGACGAGCGCGTGTACGGGCTCACCGCGAAGGGCGAGCGAACCCTGTTCTTCCTCGAAACGGAGGGGAAGGTCTAGCGACCGTTCGGACCGCTTCGAGGGGGACGGATGCAGTCCGCAAGTCTCGGAGGGGTTTTTGCGAAACAACCAACCAGCGAAACACTGATGCCACGCAATGATAGCGGATGCGGCCGGAGGGGTAGCGAGACGGGAAGCGACTTCGCCATCGATCGGCGTTCGTGTCTGAAAGCCGCGGGGATCGCCGCCGGTTCAGCCGCGCTGTTTTCGGGATCGGCGAGCGCCGCGGAACACCGGGGGATCCGGTTCAAACGAACCGTAAACATGGTCGAGGACGCCGGCTGCGATCCGACCGGCACGGAGCCGTGTGACGAGCAGTTGCGAGCGGCGGCCGACGACTACACGCTCCTGAAGTTCCCGGCTGGAACCTACAAGTTCACCGAGAAGAACGTCGTGCTCGACACCACGAACCTGGGGTTCCGCGGCGAGGGTGACGTTCGCTTCGCGGTTCCCGATGGGTACAACGAGAAACTGCTCGTCGCCGACCGTGGAACCGGGCTACTGTTCGAGAACATCGACATCGATCAGCGAGCCCACGGAGCGACGCCGGGACTCCATCTCGGGGCGGCCGACGATCTCCAAATTCACGACGTCGAGTACATCGGCCAGGGTATCCACTTCGACAGCGAACCGCGCAGCGAGGGCGGCGGGAACCCGGCGGTCACGAACGCGCTCTCGCCCATCGTTCGTTCGGCGGACGGCACCGGTGTCGTCGAGAACGTGACGGTGAACGACGCCGGTCTGATGGGAGCGTACAACCGCGGTGAAGGACGCGTCGGCGTCTGGATCGGGATGAGCACCAGGGGAACCATCACACTCCGGGGTTGTCACATCGAGGGAGTCCCGAACAACGGCCTCTACTGCAGTCGAACCTACGGTGTCGTCCGTGTCGAAGGCGGAACCTTCAGGAACAACGACATCTCACAGGTCCGGATCGGCAGCGAGGGGAGCTACGTCGATGGAGCGACCATCGAGGTCGACGCTGGGGCGAGTAGCAGCCCCAATCCGGGGCAGATGCTCAACGGACGCGGGGTCCGCTTCGAGGTCGGCTCGCTCGACACCGCCGGACCGGAGGTCCGAAACTGTGACATTACGATTGCCGACGCCTCCCACTCCGGTGGCGGAGTGGTCGCGTCAGGCGATATCGGGCGGTTCGACGTTCGGAACACCCGTATCAAGGTCGATGTCGACGGCGTTCGCGGTGTGCTCGCGAAGGATCCGACCGGCGGAGCCTACAACACCGGTACACCGTACGACGGCACGCTGCGGAACGTCAGCGTCACCGGAAGTGCGGGCGGGACATCGGCAATCGAGCTGCGCCAGCGCTCCGGATCGGTGATCGAAGGGTGTTGCCTCCAGGTTTCAGGAGCCGATCGGAATGGTGTCACAGTGGTCGATTCGGACGACTGTGTCCTCCGGAACGGAACGATCGACGTGACGGGCGAGTCAGTCGTCCGCGAGAACGCATCGGTCGCCGTCAGCGGGATCGGCGATAGCGGCACCTGCCCGGCTCCGAGCGGTGCGTCGCCATCCCAGCCGCAGCCAGAGCCCGAACCACAACCAGAATCGTCGGAACCGGGTCCGGACGCGGACGTCCTGACGATCGAGGGCGCACCGGGGGCGGACTACGAGCTCGCGGCGAGCGAGAGCTTGGACAAAGCCACCACGATGGACGGAGCGACGATCGATCCGAACGACACCATCGACGGGGCGACCGCGACCGGCCAGGTCGGTGGCAGCGGTCGAGACAGCTTCGCCATCGGCGGTGAGATCACTAAACTGGTTCTCGACGGCGGCGCGAACCTCTACTACAACGGCGAGAACGTCGATCCCGCCGAGTTCCTTCCCAACACTCTTTCTGTCGAGAGTGACACTCACGCCGAGTTCGAGTTCACCGCCTCCGACGGCGTCGTCAAAAGCGCCGTCATGGGTGCGGCCGACCCCAACGACTCCGTCTCCGGCCGGACCGTCTCCGGCCAGGTCGGCGAGGGTGGTCGCGACAGCTTCGCCTACCTCGGCGACATCCAGAGCCTCGACATCGACGGCGACGCTACCGTCTACCGCAACGGTGACGCGATCGATCCCGACGAACTCGGATCGGGTGGCTCCGGTGGATCGAACGTCCTGACGATCGAGGGCGCACCGGGGGCGGACTACGAGCTCGCGGCGAGCGAGAGCTTGGACAAAGCCACCACGATGGACGGAGCGACGATCGATCCGAACGACACCATCGACGGGGCGACCGCGACCGGCCAGGTCGGTGGCAGCGGTCGAGACAGCTTCGCCATCGGCGGTGAGATCACTAAACTGGTTCTCGACGGCGGCGCGAACCTCTACTACAACGGCGAGAACGTCGATCCCGCCGAGTTCCTTCCCAACACTCTTTCTGTCGAGAGTGACACTCACGCCGAGTTCGAGTTCACCGCCTCCGACGGCGTCGTCAAAAGCGCCGTCATGGGTGCGGCCGATCCCAACGATTCCGTTAACGGCCGGACCGTTTCCGGCCAGGTCGGCGAGGGTGGTCGTGACAGCTTCGCCTACCTCGGCGAGATCCAGAGCCTCGATATCGACGGCGATGCCACCGTCTATCGCAACGGCTCGGTGCTCGCGAACCCGACACAGGCGTCGAAAAAGCAGGACGCACTGCCGTCGTTCGGCCGTCTGCCGTAACAGCAGTTGCCGATCACCCTCGGTGGCGTCGGGCCGGCGAGTGGTCGGAGGGGTAGCAGTCGATACTGGCTGTCGTTCTCGGTGGTAGCTTACGACCAGAACCGTTGATCGCCACGCGAGGGAGTTCGACGGAGTTCGACGGAGTCTGGGTTAAATCGGCGCTTCAAGACCCGTCCCGTAGTATCGCCGTGTCCGGAAGACGTTCGTTGGGGCGCTATCGACGAGAGATAGCTGAATCTGTGACGACAGTATCAGTCGAGAGCCACAGTACCCGAAACCGTATCGTCGTTCGTACGAGACCTTCCACAATGCTTATGCCCGCCGATTCGGTCGGTTAGAGTGATCGGTCGCATCCATGGGGCTTACCACAGGGCTGCGGTATCGCGTCGCGAGCACCCTCGGGACCGCCGTGCTCGTCGTGGGCGCGATCGTGGTAGCCAACCACCCGTTCGCCCAGCAGCTCCTGACGTCGCTCCCCGTCTCGGGCCGGCTCGTGCCCACGACACTCACTGACGGGGCGTTGACCGTGGCCGCAGCCACCGCCCTCGTCGTGGTGTTCGTCGCACTCGGGCCGCTATTCAAGCCCCGGCCCCGCCGGATCCTCGACACCATCTCGCTCACTGTCCGTCGGCTGTTTGCCGCGTCGCTCGCGCTCGCTGCGGTCGGCTACCTCGATTACACCTACCGGCTCCCGCGAACGACGCTCGTGATGATGGCGGTGCTGCTTGGGATTTGGCTCCCCGCGTGGTTCGTCCTGATCCGTCGCCGCCCCGTCGCCGGGAGCCACCGCGCAGTGCTGGTCGGCGACGATCACACCGC
>NZ_JAQJDA010000032.1:0-23417 GCF_028617175.1 Halococcus sp. PRR34
GTTCGTTGGCTGCTTGGTCCGGTCGCATCAACCGACCAAGCAGCCCGTTCACCTAACCCGCTTTGTGAGGTACTGAGAATGTCCATCATCCACTTTCCACCTCGTTGCCCGTTGGAGTAGTTGTTGACCATACGTCCATGATTCTGCGACTTTCGTCCGTATTCGGAATCGAATTCACGAGTTACCCTCAAACAGAGGCACTATATAAAGGTTGGAGTTTACAGGATGGCATATATTACCAACACAGTAGACAAACGCTCGATTTCCAATAGAGTATTAGCATTATAAGGTCGTATATCACGCAGAAATCGACGGATACCATCCTTGGAACCTGACGTTTGTTAATTCAAAAATACATCAGGTATCGATCCCTGAGAGGCACGCGCGCAACAGAACCAGGAAAGCAACATTGCGCTGGAGCTCTTCTGGGGAGTCTCATTCTTGTAGCGTTGGTTCACGAGATTGAGCCGAAGAACAAGACCCATTCCTCCGTCTTCGGCGTGTCTCAGTCAGTTGCACGGGTATGCGATTTCAGCGCAACCATCTATTGAACCTCCGGTGATAATTCTTCAGTGTTCTCTCCAAATGGACGAACCCTGGATTGGCCAGACCCAACCTATTACGGCATTATATTCAACCCTCTTTATTACATATTGGACAGATGCCCCTTAGCTAAGACTCGAATTATACAATGTAAACGGATAGACTTATCTACACCCGTTGTAGTAACCTCTTGTATGAAGAACGAGATAGTTGACCAGGCATTCCGTAAAAAAGTGGTCAAAGATAAGAAAATGACCTAACGATAATGAGCAACAAGAAAGAACAGTGGAAGGACGGCCTGTATGGTGACGAAGTACGCGAAAAGCTGATCGAGTTTGCCGAATCCGGCTGGGAATCGATACCTGACGACGAGCGGGAGAAGTGGTTCTCGCGATTCAAATTTTGGGGTGTGTTCCACCAGCGGTCGGGCCAGGAGAGCTACTTCATGATGCGTTTGACCAACTGTGGCGGCGTTCTCGAGCCAGGTCAGCTACGAGTCATCGGTGAAGTCGCACGCGAGTACGCGACGGGACCAGTTGACAACCCGGAGTTCGGGAACGGATGGATCGACTTCACGACCCGGCAGTCGGTCCAGCTCCACTGGATCAAGCTCGAGGACGTCCCCGAGATCTGGGAAAAGCTGGAATCGGTCGGTGTTTCCAGCCGGTCGTCGGGTGGGGATACTATGAGAAATATCTCGGGCTGTCCCGTGGCTGGGAAGGACGCTCACGAATACGTCGAGACGCGTCCCCTACTGGATCATATCCAGGAAAACCTGCGCGGGGACAACGCGCTCGCAAGTATGCCCCGGAAGTTCAACATCTCCGTGACGGGATGTCGGGAGGGGTGTGCGCAGGATTCAATCAACGACGTAGCGCTTGAACCCGCACGCAGGCTGGTTGATGGCGAGCCGGTCAGAGGTTTCAATCTCCGTGCCGGTGGCGGGCTCGGTGGGCGCGAGGCACGTCGGGCTCGCTCGCTCGATGTCTTCGTCCAGCCCGACCGCGCGTACGACATCGTGCGGGCCTTCGTGGAACTCTACCACACGGAGGGCAACCGCGAGAACCGCAACAAGAACCGAGCGCGCTTTTTCGTCGACGAGTGGGGAACCGATGCCATCCGCGAAGCGCTTGTTGAGAAGACCGACTTCGCTCTCGAACCCGCAGGGACGAACTTTCGAGACGGGTACACATACAACGCCGGTGAATCAACTGAAGAGGGCAAGCACGATCACATTGGCGTCCACGAACAGCCGAATGGGCAGTATTACGTGGGATTGAGTACACCCGTGGGGCGAGTCCCTGCAGCGGAGGCAATCGAACTCGCCGACATCGCCGACGAGTACGGCAGCGGCGAAGTCCGGCTCAGCCGTCGGCAGAACCCGTTGCTCATGGACGTTCCGGAGGAGGGCCTCGATGATCTGCTCGCCGAGCCGCTGCTCGAAACTCATTCGCCGGATCCGGGTCTGTTCACACGGGGAGCGGTAGCCTGCACCGGGACTGAGTTCTGTTCGCTCGCGTTGACCGAAACCAAGGTTCGGATGGCGGTGATGCTCCGCTGGCTTCGTTCCAGTGTCGAGCTGCCCGAAGACCTCACACAACTCAAAATTCATTTTTCAGGCTGCACCGCCGACTGCGGACAGGCACTGACTGCCGACATTGGTCTTCAGGGAATGCGCGCCCGGAAAAACGGCGAGATGGTCGAGGCGATGGACGTCGGTGTCGGTGGTGGAATCGGTACCAAACCCGAATTCATCGAGTGGGTGCGCCAACGAGTGCCAGCCGACGAGGTGCCGGGGATGATACAGAACCTCCTCGAAGCGTTTGCCGCCCTTCGAGAGGACAAACAAACCTTTCGGGAATGGGTCGAGGCTACCGGCCACGAGACGATCATCGAGCTGGCCGAACCCGAGGAGACCACCTACGACGATCCCTGTTTGACCGACGCGAAACAGTCGTGGTATCCGTTCGACGACGGTGAGAGTCCGGCTCCGACCACCGCCGACGGAACTCCCCTTCCGAGCGATGACTGATAACGAACTGTCCGTCGACGCTGTCCCACAAGCACCGATGGACGTCGCACCAGAGCTTGTGCTGGGACTAACCGACCAGACCGCGCGTAAGCTACGATCGGGGAGGGATGACTCGATCGATGGGTGAGCCAGTACAGACCACATGCATGCGATGCGCAGTCGGCTGTGGTCATATCCACGAGGGCGTGGATATCGGCTATGGTATCGCCTCGGTTCGGGGTGATGTCTCTCATCCCGTCAGCAAGGGATTAGCATGTCCACGCGGCATCCGTGAGAGTGGCGATCCTGACGGTAAGTGGTTGACACAGCCGCTCGTCAGGAAAGAAGGAGAGCTACTGCCCACCACGTGGGACGTCGCACTCGGCCGTGTCGTCAGGGCATTCGAGGACGTTCTGGAGCGCAATCCGAACGGTAACGGGATCGGAGTCCTCGGCAGCGGGCAACAGACCAACGAGTCGGCGTACGCGCTCGGCAAACTTGCGCGTGGTGGCTTTGGCACCCGCTACTACGACGCCAACACCACTCTCTGCATGGCAAGTGCGGTCACGGCTTACTACGACGCCTTCGGGAGCGACGCACCCCCCTGCACATATGAGGATATTCCCGGCGCACGGACCCACCTCATTTGGGGGGCTAACCCTGCAGTTGCCCACCCAGTTATGTACCGGTGGATCCACGAGAGCGCGCAGGCACCGGACAGCCAACTCTTGGTGGTCGATCCCGTTGAGACGACGACCGCCGAGCAGGCGGCCACCCACGTCCGCCCAGACCCGGGAGGCGATCTGGCGCTCGCGCGGGCCGTCCTCATGAGTGCTATCGATCGTGATCTCGTCGATAGGGAGTTCATCCAGTGCGTCACTGCTGGCTTCGAGAGTCTTTCAAAGGATCTTCCGGCAGCCAGTGAGGCGGCCGCGACCGCTGGCGTTCCCCTTGAAACGGTCGACACGATCGCGGATGCGCTCGCCGATCCGACACTGCTGTATTGGGGAATGGGGGTCAACCAGAGCACCCAGGGAACAGCTACAGCAGGAGCGCTTATCGATCTCTGTCTTGCGACCGGGAACTTGGGCCTCGGTTCGGGGCCGTTTTCACTGACTGGACAGGCGAACTCGATGGGAACCCGCGTGTGCTCATCGAAGGGAACGTGGCCTGGACACCGCTCGTTCACCGATCACGATGAGCGAGACGCCATCGCAGAAGCGTGGGGGATTCCCATCGGCCGATTGCCTGATGATACCGGCCCTGGCCCGGTCGGTGTCGTGGAGGCGATCGACGACGGACCGATCGAGGCGCTCTGGGCCGTGGCGACCAATCCCGTTGCGGGACTTCCCGACGCGACGACAGCTAGTGAACGACTCGATGAGACGTTTCTGGTAGTCCAAGACGCGTTTTGGAGCGAAACCGTTGAAATGGCTGATGTTGTGCTCCCGGCGGCGACGTGGGGCGAATCCGACGGGACCGCGATGAACATGGAGCGTACCGTCTCGCGGGTCCGCCCAGCTACCGATACGCCCTCAGGGGTCAGAAGCGATCTCGGAATCATTGCCACGCTTGCAGATCGGCTCGTCCCGGGGCTGTTCGACGTACACGATCCCGAAGGCGTCTTCGCGGAGTTTGCTGAGCTGACGGCTGGCACCGACGCCGACTGTTCGGGCATCACCTACGATCGCCTCGACCACGAGAGCGCGGTTCGGTGGCCCGCACCGAACGAGGAATCGGCCGGCGGCTATCGCTACTACGATCCCGACGGTGCCAACGATCCAGCGACTGCTGATGCCAGGACGTCGACCCGCTCCAATGACGAATCGACAACGACCGGTACCGAATCGATAGGGGCCGACGAGTCGGTGTGGACGTTTCCGACGCCATCTGGTAGAGCACGCTTCTCGACCGGGCGACACGACGACGTTCCCGAGCCACCGAACCAGGAGTATCCGTTGACGCTCACTACTGCGCGCGAACCCGATGGTTACAACACAGGTGTGCGGACGCGAACCGCGCCAGATCGAACGGAGCCACTCACTGCGCGCATCAATCCGGAGACACTCGCGAGCCACGAGAAAGTGCTTCACACGGACGACGCACAAACAACCAGTACTACCATCGAATCACGGCGCGCGTCGGTGTCAGCGTGCGTCGAACCGGACGAGACCATTCCCACCGGAATGGTCTGGCTGCCGATCCATCACCCAATGACAAACCACCTTACTGTCGCGGCGACCGATCCCGACTCGGACGAACCAAACTACAAACAGTGTGCAGTGCGCCTCACTGCTCCTTGTGCGAACAGTGAAACCGGAGGCGAAACGGAGCACACCAACATGACTGAACGCGAGCGCTCCGCGTCCGTTGACCGTCCCCCGGAGGTGCACCAATGAGCCTCATCCGGATGACCAAGTGGCGGACGCTCGTGCTCGCCACGATTGGATTCAATTTCTCGTTTCTGATCTGGTTTTCGTTCGCACCATTCACGGGGCCAATGGCCGAGGAGTTCGGTCTCTCGCTCGCGGAAATCGGTATCCTGGCGAGCGCTGCGATCTGGCTCGCCCCGTTCGGCCGAATCCTGACCGGGTGGCTCTCGGACAAGTACGGTGCGCCTACTGTCTTCGCCATCGTCCTGGCCTACGTCGGCGTGTTCTCGATGGCGAGTGCGTTTGCCCAGAACTATACGGTATTCTTCATCGAGCGGCTGATCGTTGCCACCGCGGGCATCACGTTCGTCATCGGTATCCAGCACGTTTCGGAGTGGTTCGAGGAAGAGGAATTGGGCACCGCAGAGGGGATCTACGCGGGTATCGGCAACGCTGGGGCTGCGGGCGGCGCGCTGATCCTCCCGCAAGTCTTCCCGACGAACTGGAGCGGACCGCTGTTCAACGCCAATTGGCGAGCTGCCTTCTTCTATACAGGAATCATCTCGATCGGTCTCGCTGTCGCTTACTATGTGTTGGGCGAGGCAGCGAAAAGCGAGGCAAAACGCCAAGCCACCGAGGAGAGTGCGAACTTCGAGGACTGGGTCTACACCGCGACTCGGTATGGGACCGTGGTACTCGCGCTCGCCTACATCATGAGCTTCGGGCTTGAACTCTCGATGAACGGGTGGCTTGCGACGTACTATCGCGAGGCGTTCGACACGAGCAACCTCGTGCTCGCGAGCACCTTCGCCGCGACGTTCTCGGTCGCGGCCGGCCTCCTGCGGCCGATCGGAGGTTACGTTAGCGACAGGCTGGCCCGCCAAGAACGGGATATCCTGCCGGTATTCGGGGGACACTATCGCGAACAGTGGACGTTCGTCTGCCTCTGTTTCATCATGGTGACGATGGTGGTTATGACGCTGGCCGGCACTTCTGGCGAAGTCCTGTTGGCTGTCGGCGCGGGCTTTCTGGTGGGGATGAGCTGTGCCTTTGCTGAGGGCGCGATCTTCGCTCAGGTACCAGCGATGTTCCCGAACAGTTCGGGGGCCGTCGCGGGTGTCGTCGGCGGTGTCGGTACCGTTGGCGGCATCCTCTATCCATTAGTATACTCTTCAACACTCTTCGGAAACCTCCACGTCGGCTACGCTGTCGTAGCAGTCTCGATGGTCCCGATCGTACTCCTCAACGCGTGGGTGTATCGGCCTGAGATCGCTCGCCGTGCCCATCTCGATGGGTTCGTGGGGCGAAACCGCGACGCTGGCGTTTCGGCTAGCGATGACTGATAACTGGCTGTAACGGTTTCCGCTCGTTGTTCCTGCGCTCGGGCTATATCTGGTCGAGAGCGCGGACCTTCACTAAGTATTTTGACAGAATTCCTCACCGGGCACTGCTAGATTGAGGTTGAACTGAGCGGAGTTCTTCGAGGTGGTTGGGACCATGCTCGAAGAACTCCAAGTGGAGGTCACGAGCTCTCCGGACGTACCGTTTTTGGACGCGGATCGGACGAGCACGCCAGCCTGGCTGATCAGGCTGGCGTGCGCTGCTCACGCCGCTGCAGCGTCGTTGGCGGAGTGTCGCGATCTCTGTGAGTGGTTCGGCGTCAGCCGAACCCGAGCTGCCATCCACCACTGGTACCAGTCCTTCGCCGAGTATTACGATCAAAACTTCACCGCCGGACCTTATCGTGTCGCCGTCGACGAGAAGCAGATCCAGCTCGAAAACGAACAGAAGGTCTGGCTCTACGCCGCCATCGACGTTGACTCGAAAGTCGTGCTCCACGCACGACTTTCTCAGAATCGTGGCATCGAGCCCGCAACGACGTTCCTCCGCGAACTCAAAGAGGAACACCGCGTCGGAGACGCGGAGTTCCTCGTCGACGGCATGGGCTACCTGACGGCGCTGGCCAAAACAGACCTTCTCGGCGACCTCAACTATTCCGACCGAAATATCGTCGAGAAGCTGTTCCAGACCTACACCATGCGCGTCGGCCGATTCCACGAGACATGGAACGGCAGTCAGCTCAGCGCAGAGCGCTGGCTGACTGCCTACACCGCCTACTACAACCATCTCCGGAGCCACCAAGCGTTGGAGAATCAACCGCCGATCGAAGCACTCGAACGGGAGAGTTCAATCTAGCAGTGCCATGCGCTGACTACTTGCCAGCCTTTGCCACCCCATCCTTGTTCCATGCTCTGGGGATTCGCAGGCTTTCATACCATCACTTCCCGTCGCCGTCAACGTATTCCGCTAATCTACAGAAGAGCAACCGAGTATCACCCGCCTACCGTCCGCACCTTTTTGTGACATCTCTTCGTCCTGTCTCTATGGATCTCGAACGAGTTGCAGACACCACATGTATCACCGGAGAGAATCCGCTCTGGCACCCCGATCACGGTGCTCTTTACTGGTGTGACATCCCTAACGGAGTACTGTACCGCTACGATCCGGCCGCTGCCGACCACAGCGTCGTCTATGAGACGGACGATTCAATCGGCGGGTTTACCATTCAAGACGACGGGTCACTTTTGCTGTTCGAATCCAGTGGAAGGGTCGAACGATGGCGAGACGGCAACGTCAAATCCGTTGTCGAATCGATTCCTCGCGAACAGGACTCTCGATTCAACGATGTTATTGCAGGTCCCCGCGGGCGCGTCTTCGCCGGAACGATGCCGACCGACGATCGTCTGGGACGGTTGTATCGGTTTGACACCGATGGGTCGTATCACGTTGTATACGAGGGCCTCGAAATCCCGAACGGCATCGGATTTACCACTGATCAGGAAACGATGTACCTCACCGAATCTGAGGCACAAACGATTCATCAGTTCGACTACGACGTAGTGTCGGGAGAACTCACGAACCACGACGAGTTTCTCACAACCCCGGACGAACCAGGCGTTCCAGATGGAATGACGATCGATGCCAATGGCGACATCTGGTCGGCTCGCTGGAACGGTCACGCTCTAATTCGGTATGCAGTGGACGGCACCGAACTCCAACGCATTGAGTTCCCCGCCCGAAAAGTCGCGAGTGTCACGTTTGGGGGTGAAGACTATCGTGACATGTACGTTACCACCGCCGGTGGTGAAGAGCGGGAACAGGAAGGCGGTGGGGCCGGCGCACTGTTCCGCCTTCGTCCCGGAGTAACAGGACTGGAAGAATTCCGGTCACGAATCCACGTCTGACTGTTGCCGATACGATCGTACCGGTTGTCGGTCCAGCCCCACAGTCGGTCACTCTTCCAGCAGTCCTTTCATGTAGCCGACAGCGAAGAGCTTTCCCTTGATGTGATACCCTGGGATCGAGTTGTCTTCCCCTGTCATAGTGGGTACGTGGTCGGGACGAATCGGTCCATCGAAGTCAACGTCTCTGTACGCGTCCATCGCGGCTTTCATATCTGTCGGCCCATCATCGTGCCACGTTTCAACAAAGTCGTCTGCGAGGCCGTCGACATCGCGGAAGTGGACGAAATTGATACGGTCGCCAAAGTGCCGGATCGTGCTCGGGATATCGACGCCCATCGCCGAGAAATTCCCCTGGCAGAATGTGATACCGTTGTGCGGCGAATCGTATAGATCAAGAACGCGATCGTACGCCTCGACATTGTTGACGATACGGGGCATTCCGCGGACATCGGAAATGGGTGGGTCGTCTGGATGAAGACTGAGGTACACGCCGGCTTCCTCCGCGACGGGGACGGCGCGATCAAGGAAGAATTCGAGGTTCTCCCAGAGATCCTCCTCGGTCGTTCGCTTCGCTGCAGGCGGTGTTGGGCCTCGACGCATTTGGTCGTCGTCGTAGGCGCTCGTGAGCGCGTCACCGCGAGTAGGGGTTGTCACCGACGTGCGGGCCCATCGGAGGCCAGCCATCCAATCGTAACAGACAACATCGACACCGAGTTCGCCAAGATTCCTGATGAGTGTACAGAACTGCTCGATCTCCTCGTTACGGCCGTCGAGAGCGAGTCGCGTCTTGTCGGTCAACGGCACACTACCTTCGAAGGCTGCCGGTTCAATGCCGTGATCACGATACGTATTGACTATTCGGAGCAGATCATCGTACGCATATGGGCGCGAGCCGCCGCCAATCTCGAGGGAATGGAAGACAGCATGGTGCACACCTGCCTGTTGTGCGAGCGTCCATCGGTCGTCTGGTTCCGGCGGAAGTACGAGTGACACGTCCATGATAAGCATTCAATGCGTTTGCACACTCGGTCTTAGAGTTTGTCATCCTATCGTCGCAAGGCCGGATCAATTTTCGCGACTACTCCCCTTTCGATGGCTTTTAGACCGACACAATCGATTGTTCGTGCATGTCACTCTCGACAATAGCGGTGACTGGAGGCAATGGCAAAATCGGTCGAGCGATCCTCGAAGACCTCGCTACGCACGGCTACGAGACGGTGAACATCAGCCGAGGAAAGCAGCGTGAGGAGGTGTCGGACACGTATATCACGACTGATCTTTTAGATCCGGGACAGACGTACGGTGCGCTAGCCATGAGCGAGCCCGATGCGGTCATTCACATGGGAACGATTCCAAATCCCTACAGCCATCAGGAGTACAGGACATACAAGAGTAATACCATGTCTGCGATGCACCTTCTCGAAGCGAGCGAGGCGCTCGGTCTGGAATCCTGCTGTCTCGCGTCGAGCATCAACGCCATGGGAGCTGAACATCAGGTCCGACCACCGCAGGTGGACTACCTACCTATTGACGAAGCACACCCCCGGACCCCTGACGATGTCTACGGCATCGCGAAACACGCGATGGAGATAACAGCGGACGGCTTTGGGCGGCGGCCTGATTCCAACATGACAATCTCGACGTTACGGTATCCGTGGGTTCCTGACGAGCAAGAAGTGATTGAGAATTTCGCTGAAGCCGATCGGTCAATGGCCGCCATCAAAGACGACAACCCTTGGAGCGGACGTGACGTCATGTTCTCGTACATCCACATGGCCGACGCCACTGCACTCGCACGGAAAGCCGTTGAAGCAAAATACGACGGTCACGAGTCATTTTGGGCGGTCGCAGGGGATACGACCGCCGCTGTCCCAACGACCGATGTCATTACCGAATTCTTTCCCGAGGCAGAGCTCCGGGGAGAGTTCGCGGAATATGACACGTTGTTCGACCTTTCGAAGGCTGAACGCCTCCTGGGCTGGACTCCCGAACACAGCTGGCGCGATTATTGAGATTCCGTTTCAATCCGAAGCCGGCGTTTGTGTTCGTCGCTATCCGAATGTTTATACTCCGAACACCGAGATGTGGTATCATGCCCAGAGACAATAGTCTCTTCCGAGATGAAAAGTGGCTCCACCAGCACGTACGTAGCCTCCTGAACTTCTACTACCCGACCTGTATCGACCATCGGTATGGTGGGTACATTTCACAATTGAGTGACGTCGATGGACACGTGTACGACGGACGGAGCAAGATGGTCGTCTCGACGGCCCGGTTTGTTTTCAACTTTAGTGTCGGCAAGTTGTTGGGTGGTCCAGATTGGTGCCACTCTGCGGCGCATCACGGCGTTGATTTTCTTCTCGACGCGCACAGACAGGATGACGGTGGTTACCCGTGGCTACTCTCAGGTCGCAACGTCGCTGATCCCCAGCGAACGTGTTACGGACACGCATTTGTTCTCTTCGCACTCTCGACGGCCGCGAAAGCTGATATTCCTCGGGCTGAGGATCACATCGAGGAAACTTTCACACTCATTGAGGATTATTTCTGGGAGGACGAATACGGACTCTGCAAGGGAAAACTCGGTTCCGACTGGAACGAGGTTGAGGAGTACCGTGGTCAAAACGCTAACATGCACATGTGCGAGGCACTGATTAGTACCTACGAAGCGACAGGCAACGAAATGTACCTCGATAGAGCATACACGATTGCAGAACGGCTAGCTCTGGAGTTAGCTGATCAGGGTGACGGGTTGCTCTGGGAGCACTACACCACCGACTGGGAACACGACTGGGACTACAACCAGGACCAGCCAACGCACCTATTCCGCCCATGGGGATATCAGCCGGGGCATCTCATGGAGTGGACGAAGCTCTTGCTCCATCTCGACGAATACATTGATGCAGGGTGGTTGGTCGACCGCGCGCAGCATTTCTTCGATACGGCTGTCGAACATGGCTGGGACGACGAACACGGAGGTTTCATCTACAATTTCACCCGAGAGGGAGAGCCTGTCGCTGAGGACAAGTACTACTGGACGCACGCCGAGGGATTTGCTGCCGCCGCTCGTTTAGCTGACACAACCGAGGATCCGACATACTGGGCGTGGTATAATCGCATTTGGGAGTATGCCTGGGAGAACATGGTAAACAAAAAGTATGAGAACTGGTATTCCAAGCTTACGCCTGACAACAGAGTCCACGACGACATTGATTCGACGCCAAAAGTCAAGACAGGATATCACCCGCTGGGTGCATGCTACGATGTTCTCCAACTAAGAGAGTGAAAAATCGTCGTGCCGAATTGAGAGTTAGTGGACGCTGAAGGACAGATTCAACCATCCAATCCCTTCGCTGTCTACCGATCGGTAGTTCTTAATAAACGTAGGTTGCGTGTCTATTTGCGAAGATTTATCGATCGAACCTTTTCCGCATCAGTACTATCTGTGGCGAGAGCGGTTTCATCGATGCTTTCTTTGTCTCCGTTTCAATTCGTGATTAGATGAGTGTCCTCTAACGACAGCTCGTCCCGTTCCTCTGTAGGGGATACATACCGGAAGAGCAAGTGCGCGCTAGGCCCTAACCTCAAACCGGTCGGGGATCACGACATTCCGTCAGCTATGCTGCTGCGGCGTGAGCCGCGCACGCCAGCCTGACCGATCAGGCTGATTTGGATCTGCGATATTTGTGTTTTGAGGCTGCTCTACCCGGTGTTTTTCATGCCGGCAGCGATCCCTTTGACCGTCAGGCGCAGCGCCCGTTTTTCCGTCTCGGTCCGGTGCTCGCGGTCCAGCAGGTGTGTCTGGAGCACGTTCAGCGGGTCGACGTAGGGGTTCCGGCGGCGGAGACTCTCCCGAAGCCACCCACGGTTCACGAGGTCCTCGCGGTCGCCGATGGTCGTCGCGAAGTCGGCGGCCCGCTCGTACTCTGCCTCAAACACCGGGAAGAAGCGCGCTTCCAGGTCGTCGTCGGCGACCGCGGCGTACTCGCTCGCGATCTCCATATCGGTGCGCGCGAGCGCGAGTGCGGCGTTGTCGATCGTCGTTCGGAAAAACGCCCACTCGTCGTACATCGCCTGGAGCATCTCCGTCGAGCCGCCCTCCTCCAGGTAGGCCTCGATCCCCGCCCCGAGGCCGTACCAGCCAGGCAGAATGCACCGCGACTGCGTCCACGAGAACACCCACGGGATCGCCCGGAGGTCCTCGACCGTGCGCTCGCCCGACCGCGAGGCCGGCCGCGAGCCCATGTTGAGTTCCTCGATCACCGTGATCGGGGTGGCCTGCTCGAAGTACGACACGAATCCATCCATGGTGAGCAGGTCCTGGTAGGCCGTCCGCGCCGCGTCGGCGATCGTCGCGGCCGCGTCGAGCCACTCCTCGGGTACGTCATCCGCAGGCTGGTCGAGCGACCGTGCCCGCGCGCGGATCTGGGCGTTCAGCATCTGTTCGAGATTGCGTTCGGCGATCCGTGGGTTGGCGTATTTCTCGGCGATCGCCTCGCCCTGTTCGGTGAACTTCACCTGGCCATTCACAGTCTCGTTCGGCAGCGCTAGCAGCGCCTCGTTCATCGGGCCACCGCCCCTGGAGATCGAGCCGCCGCGGCCGTGAAACAGCCGGAGGTCGACGTCGTGGTCGTCGACGATGTCGGCCAGCCGGCGCTGGTTGCGGTAGAGATCCCAGTTCGCGGCGAAAAACCCGTTCTCCTTGTTCGAGTCCGAATACCCCAGCATCACTTCCTGGAGGTTGCCGCGCGCGGCGAGCGCCTGGCTGTACGCCTCGTTCTCGAAGAGGGTGCCTATGATCTCGCGCGCGCCGTCGAGGGCGGCCTCGGTCTCCAGAAGGGGAACGACGTCGAGTCCACAGTACTCGGGGAGGGAGACCGCGCCCGCCTGATCCGCGAGGAACAGGACCTCGAGCACGTGACTCGGCTTCTCGGCCATCGAGATGCAGTAGGTGTCGATGGCGTCCGCCCCGTACTCGCGCTGCCAGTCGTTCAGCCGGTCGAACCGTTCGAGCACCCGCGCCGCGGGGTCGAACAGTCCCTCGCGATCGGTGACGTCGATCAGCGGCGCGTCCTGGAGGATGGCCTCGGTCAGGAGTTCGACGCGTTCGTCTTCGTCGAGTGATTCGTAGGCGATGTCCTCGCGACCAAGCGCCGCGGCGATCGCCTCGGTGTGTTTTTCTTGGTGATCCCGGAGATCGAGGCCAGCGAGACAGAATCCAAACGTTTGGGCTTGGCGTTCGAGCGGGTCGACGTGGACCGCGGCGATCCGCTCGCCGCCGTTCGCCCGGAGGCTCGTCGCCAGCGCGTCGAGATCGGCGGTGAAACCCGTTAGCTCGTCGTACCCGTTCGGCCGAACGTCGCCGATGCGTTCGAGGCGCTCGCCCATCAGTCGGAGATGCTGGCGGTAGGGTTCGTCTGGGTAGCGCTCGCGGGCCTGATCGGCAAGCGTGGGGAAGCGTTTGCGGTTCGCGGCGAGCCGATCGTCGAAGACCTCGCCCGTGTCGAGCCGGTCGGCGTCGTGGGCGAGCACGCTCGACAGGTCGGCGAGCGCTTCCTGATACTTTTCGAGGACGCTCCGGCGCTGTCGTGCGAGGGTCTCGCTCGTCACGTCGGGCGTGACGTAGGGGTTGCCGTCCCTATCGCTGCCGGCCCACGACCGGAACTCGAAGAGTTTGGGTACTCCAATATCGTCGAACTCCGTCCCGAGCGTGTCCTCGATCTCGCGGTAGACCTCGCCGGTGGTATCGAAGAGGGTGTTTTCGAGATACCAATGAACGTTGCGGGCCTCGTCGAGCGGTTCGGGCTGGCGCTCGCGGATCTGGCGGGTGCCCCAGAGGCTCGTGACCTGGGCTTCGAGCGCGTCCTCGAGCTGTGCGCGCTCGGTGTCGGTCAGCCGGCGCTCGTCGAGTGCGACGAGGTGGTCCGCGATGGTGCGGAGTTTCGCCTTCACCGTCTTGCGGTGGGCTTCGGTGGGATGTGCAGTAAAGGTCGGCTCGATCAGCACGTCCTCGAGGATCTGCTCGACGACCTCGGGATCACGGTCGGCGAGACTCTCGACGGCGGCACCCAGACTGTCGGCGAGCGAGCCCTCTTGGGAGGCAGTCCGGATCGCGCGGACGCGTTCGCGCTCCTCGGCGAGGTTCACCATCTCGAAATAGGTCGCGAACGCGCGTGCGACCGTGACGGCAGTCTCGGGGTCGAGGCCACGCAGCGTGCGATCCAAGTTGTCGCGTGAATCGATCTCGCCGTTGCGGTAGTCGATGGCGGTGGTACGGAGGCGTTCGACCGTCTCGAACGCGTCGGTCGAGGTCTGTGTTTCGAGCACCTCACCAACCAGCGCGCCGAGTTCCCGAACGTCCGTCCCCACCGTGCGATTGTGTAGCGTCATTGTATTGTTAGAGCACGATACTCTTGTATCGAATGAACCCTTCGATACTCGTGCCAATCCCTTCGCGGCCGATACCCGATTTCTTGTTCCCGCCGAAGGGAATGTCGCCGAGGCCATGAGAGGGCGCGCCGTTGATCCGGACCGCACCGGCGTCGATCCGCTCGGCGACCCGGAGCGCGCGGTCGTACTCAGTAGTAAAGACGCAGCCGTCGAGCGCGAGATCGGTGCCGTTGGCGATCTCGATGGCGTGGTCCTCGTCGGCGAACGTCGTCACCGGGATCACGGGGCCGAACTGCTCCTCGGTAACGAGGCGTGCGCTCTCGGGAACACGGCCGAGCAGCGTGGGTTCGACGAACTGGCCGTCGCGCCCGCCGCCGCGGACGATCTCGGCACCCCGATCGGTAGCGTCGGTGACGAGCTCTTCGACCCAGTCGGCCTGGTCGTCGCTGATGAGCGGTCCGAGAGCCGTTTCCTCGTCGAAGAGATCACCGGTGGGGTAGGCGTCCATCTCGCTCTCGATCCGTTCGACGAGGTCGTCGTGGATCGACTCGTGGACCAGCACGCGGCTGACCGCCGAACACCGCTGACCGGCGTACTTGAGTCCGCCCTTCGCACACGCCGCGGCGGTCTCGTCGAGATCGGCGTCGGGGAAGACCACGGCGGGCGCGTTGCCGCCGAGCTCCATGTGGAGGTTCACGATCCCGCTCTGGCGCGCGACGTGCTCGCCCGCGCCCGAGGAGCCAGTCATCGCGATCGCGTCGACGGCGTTCGAGCCGGCGAGCACGTCGCCGATCGTGCTCGCGTGCCCCGGCACGAAGTTGAACCCGCCCGCCGGAACGTCGGTCGATGCGATGACGTCCGTCAGGATGGCAGCACTCACGGGGGTTTTGCTCGCGGGTTTGAGCACGACGCTGTTGCCGGCGGCGAGCGCGGGTGCGACCTGGAGCGCGGTGGTCGAGAGCGGGTAGTTGTACGGCGTGATGCAGAGCACGGTTCCCCGGGGTTCGGGCTTGGTGATCGCTTCCCACCCCTCGTGGCCCGCGGTCGTCCCCGGTCGGAACTCCCCGTCCAGCCCCCGTGCCTCCTCTATGGCGCGCTCGAACCGCTCGGCAGCCGATTCGACCTCGCCGCGCGCGCTCGAAATCGGTTTGCCCGCCTCGCGAACGATCACGTCCGCGAGCTCGTCCTTCCGGTCACGCAGTCCCGTGGCGATGGCTTCGAGCCACGCGACCCGCTCGGGGATCGTGGACGCGGCCATCGCCGCCTGTGCATTCTCGGCCGCATCGAGTGCGGCTTCGGCTTGGAGCGGGCTCGTGGCGGTGATTCGGCCGAACAAGCCATCCTCGGCGAGATCTGCCACTTCGATGATCCCATCGCCGCTCTCCCACTGCCCGTCGATGTACGGTTGTTCGTTACGCGCTGTCGACACGGTAGCCATGTCAGAAGGGACGAGACGAGCGGCTAAAAGATTTACTTTGTAACGAATTAATCGGAGTGTCTGCTGTTACAGTCTCATGCCCGTGCGTGAACAGGCTACGCGAATGTGACGGATAGTCGTACTGGGGCCTCTGAGACCTAATTTCATACAAAGTTTGTCAATCTCGGTGGGCATAATGGTTCGCCGGGTAACACGTGTGCTTCACCCTTGCTGACTGGGACCTCCAACTACTGTTGGAAATGGTAAACAGTCTCTATTCAAGAGCATAACCGCTATTTCTCTGGATTATATGAGTTGACAGCAGAGACGAGGTCATCATAATTCGGGGTCTCGCCGGTTCGGACGAATTCGTGAGCGAGCGCATTTCCAAGAGCGACAGCGGCGTCGTCAGGCAAATCTTCGATAAGCCCAAGACTCATACCAGCGTTGAAGTGGTCACCGGCACCCGTAACTGACTGAGGGGAATCGACTGTTTCGACCAGTACACGGCCTGCTCCCCTTTCACTAACGATAACCGATTCAGTAGTGCTATGTCCAACGAATCGATCGACACCGAGAAGATCAAAGGCAGTACGAGCATCTGACATTAAAGTACCACTTGCACTATTTCCCATCTTAGCTGCCAAGATTTTTGTCTCGACTCGGTTCGCAGAGACAGTCAAATCAACAATTTCACTGAGTTTATGTGTTGCCGTCACCATCTCATTGAGTTTCTGGCGGTCAAGCCGACGAACATTAGCAGGATCGATGAGGACATGTTCTGGGGCATCCGATAGTTTTGGAAAAACGTTTTTTCTCAGTCCATCCAAAACATCTGCTAATCCTGGTATAGCTGACCAGTATCCGATCCCGAATAATCGGACTCCATTTAACTCTTTGACAAGCGTAGGGATTTCAACTCGTGATTGTAGTGATTCCCAGTTGAGTGTTGCTGCATCACCATTCTCCGTCAGCAAAATCTTCCCATCCTCAAATTCAATGGCGTCAGTAATACCTGGCTGGCCTAACGAATGGATCGTGCATTCGCTAAATTCTTTCTCGAAAATATCGAGCAAGGGGTCACCGCACATTCCCAAGAGCGTCGTATCGAAATCAAGACCCTGGTACACACGAGCGAGGTGGCTTACATGCCCCCCGGTTTGTTGCTGCTTTTGCATCCAGGGTATCGAGAGTGAGCTATTAGCAGCTGCCGATGACGTGATTTCTTTTCCGAAATCATCCAACGTCGAAATACGGTCACCTACTTCGTCATCTTTGCTTGCCTTTACCTGTCGTATATTGTCTACATAACCATCAAATCCGAAGATGACATCCCCGCCGCTTGGTTCCTGAGGGAGAAGTTTCTGACAGCTAGTCACTGCATCATGAGTTTGCTTTTCAGAATGGTTTTTTTCTGTCATTGGAACCGGATGAGGGTGCGGTTTGCAGTTGCTAAATCGTTAAATCGGCTAACGAACCTATAAATATCATTAACGTTTGGATGCAAAGACGATAACATCTCTGAGCTGATCATGGTTGCATCGTTAGTGAAGCCAACCTTCAGACCCATTTTAGCCGCTCATATGCCCCTCATCGTAATAACTGCAACGGTGAATGCTGACGGGAAATGCAAACCATATGGGCCCAATATCTGATTTCCATAATTAGAAATAATATACCCAAGATGCAGAAAGACAGAATCTAACGCCACCCCTACGTCATTTATTTGTCTTTTTCTCGCTCCCCTTCGCTGCGATCATCGGAGTCGTTGTTCTGCTGGGGGGTCCTCCCACTGTGCTTGCTCCGATGCTTGAAGGCGTTGGTAGGGGTTGATTCAGCAACTCCGCGGGCTTTCCCATATGGCGGTTTGGTGCCCTGATTCTCAGATGCCTTAGATGGTGATTCGTCATCCAGATGATCCCAAATGGATCCCATCTGATAAGCATTGAGCGATCGAAGCCGTACGTTGCCGTCGGCATCAATGCTATAGTTATTACTCTTACCAAGCGTTGGGTAGACCCGCGAGACAACAAATTCTCTTCCATTAGCGAACACTTCAACGATAGAGCGATCGACGAAGACGTGAATGTTCACCGACCCGTCGTCATTCGTTGGAACGTCTACCGAGCGGGTGGCCGGGCGACTGTCCGCTTTCGGGCGATCGTTTTCGGCCGACGAGGAGGTGTGGTCGATCGTCAACGTTTCTGCCTCGAAGTCGTACGTGATCGGCGTGATCTCGGTTCCATCGGGATGTTCGAGAACGTTTAGTGTCACCTCCGTCGCACCGGCCGACTCGACCGTCGCGTCTATCTCGACACTATCGTGGTTGAGATCCGACAACGGTGTCTGTTCGTTACTTCCGCCATCACGTTTCAGGATGGTGTTGGAACGAGAGACCGAATTAGCCTCATCGTTACGAGCGTTTTTCACTTCTTTTGCGGGCTGGATACGAAGCGTGCCATCGTCTGCTTCCGAGAGAGTATGAGGAAGAGAGATCATAGTGTCAGCCCAACCATCGCTGAATTCAAGGATCGGTGTGATCCACCCAAACATCACATAGCGACCATCCTGTGTTTTCATCGCCTGTGGCGCGTAGTACTCGCCGCGAGCAACGTACCCCTGCTCTTCGATAGTGAAATCGCCGGAACTGGCGTCCCAGCTGCCGAGGTTGTACCCAACAGTCTCATCCGCGAAGAATCCAAGCGACCAGTGCACCATGGATTTCGTCTCAAAATTGAATAGTTGTGGGCATTCCCAGAATCCTACGCGGTCTCCAGTAATGGTCGTGTGGAATTCCCAGTCGTCGGTTCTGATGTCCTTTGCGCGGAAGACGATAGCTGCTCCTACGCCGCCCTGGAGTCCACTACCGACCATGTGGTACCAATAGCCGTTGTCCTCCTGCCAGACGTGATGATCGCGGAACCCGCCGGGATCTGCGAATGGAACGCTCGGCTCACTACCGTCGTATGGAGGCGAGAACGCTCCCATCGGCGGTGTATCCATGAGAGGATTGCCGTCGTACTTTTTGACATTAGTCAGATCACTGTCCGACCCGGCGGCCCGACTGGGCAGTTGTTTCATCTCTGCCCCCTTAAGATGGGATTCTGGCCCGACACTGGTATAGAAGAACAACACTTCGTCTCCGACGTTGACACCGCAGCCGGTAAAGATACCGAACTCGCCCGGGTCATCCGGGTTCGGGGACAGCGCGATGGGGCGATCTTCCCAATGAATCATGTCATCGCTGACTGCATGCCCCCAGTGCATGTTCCCCCAGAAATCACCGTGGGGGTTGTGCTGGTAGAATAGGTGGTAGGTACCCTCGTACTCTACTAGACCACAAGGGTCATTGTTCCAGTTCGCCGGTGGAGCAAAGTGATATCGAGGACGATAGGGGTTGTCAGCCAGACGCTGACGCAGTTCAAGGAAACCTTCAGCGCCTCTCGGACGATTTTCACCTGGGAGTCGATTCTCACCCCCCTCCGAGACATATGACAAAGAGTTGCTAAGTAGAAGCTTGAGATTTCCTTCATGGGCTTGGTCTGTGGTGTCTGTAAATCGCACACAACTGGCGATCCCGATGACTGCTCCATCTCCTTGGTACCACGATACTAACGGTTTCTTCGTCGACGCTCGTCGTCCGCTTTGCGCTAAATAAGCGAGAACCTCACCCTTTTGCGGGGTGTTTAGATTCCAGTAGAGGCTCGAATCGTGGTGGCTGCGTGACTCGGTCTTAGTGGTGAATTCTCGATTATCGAACCCCTCAAAGATCGGATGGTCTGTGTAGAGGTCCCGTTTTGAGAACCCGTAGCTCGTTCCTTCTATGTCCGCTTCATCTGTATCAGGTGGCAGCGTCTCGATATCGAGGATGTGGGCGACTTCAAAGGCATGCTGGGTCAACAGGAGCCCGCCACCATCCTCTATGTATGAGACGAGTTCATCCCGGACAGACTCATCGTGGATTAGAGAGAACTCGTTGATGTCGTGATCACGATGCCACCAGAGGGCATCAAGCGACCTGATATTCGGGTGTCCTGGGCCACGACCTGGTTTGTCTTCCGGTGGACCACGACCTGGTTTGTCTTCCGGTGGGCCACGACCTGGTTTGTCTTCCGGTGGACCACGACCTGGTTTGTCTTCCGGTGGGCCACGACCTGGTTTGTCTTCCGGTGGACCACGACCTGGTTTGTCTTCCGGTGGGCCACGACCTGATGATTGCAGGCTTGATAGTTCGACCGTCCATACATCGTTTGACGTCGACTTGAGCCACTCTAGAGCGGCTTCTTGCTCTTCGGTGAACGTCCCTTGGTGGATGAATCCGTATCTCATTGGTTTATTGATTGGTTACTTCGAAGTTTGCGAACTCGGTACGACATCGCTCAGGAGCGAGTGAGACTGCCCACATACCGACGTCCTGAACGGATGCTGCCTGTGGGACCTCTACAGTATTCATTTGCGTGAAATCGTTACCGTCCGTGCTATAGTAGCCGGTGTAGCTGGTACCATCTTTTTCAAGCCGAAGCCAGGTCGACTCTTGTGCGGTCGATCCATAGTACTTCGGCGGGAAAGGTGCTCCACTCGCCGTTCCGTCGCCGTTCTTATCCCATTCCATCGAAAATCGACCGTATACTTCATCGCCCGGAGCGGAACCCGATCGGTCGACACTATCTGGCGGAGAGACGAGTGCGCGAACCATCCCTTTGCCGCCAGGTTCGTCCGCAGACGCGTCCATGTCGTTGCGAACGATGAGTCCTCCTTTAGTGAATCCACCAGGATTTGTGGCCTCCTGACTAACGATCTTCACCGTTACCGACCCGCTGTTTTGAAGCCCGTCTGGGACATAGATCGTGTTGAAGTTATTGACACCACGCCAAGCGTCTGTGTCGGTGCCTGCAACGATGATTGGGTGGTCGTTTGCACCGAGCCCATATTCTCCGTCAGCACCCTGCGGTCCAGCTCCGTCCCACGTTTCGAACTTCTCTGGAAGGGGCCTGAGCGTCAATACTGTCTGAGTACTGTCGCCGATCGAAATAGTGTGCTCCCCGGCAGTATCGACAGTATGTTCGAGCGTCACTTCTACTCTCTGCATACGCTGCCAGCGCTCGATGGCAGTCTGGATCTCCTCCGGGCTTATTGTGACAGTTTCGGTGGCAACCGCTTCTCCATCGACCTGGAGTGTGAAGTCGACCTCAACTGGTTTCGAGGCTCGGCTCCAAACACTGGTGGTAGCTTGTACCTTGTTCCATTCTGGTAGCGTTACCTCTACTGACGTGTCTTGTAGTGGGTCTGTGTATAGTGGTTTGAGTGGCATATTTACTCCGTTGCTTGGATGTTACCCACGCGCGGTAGATGGGTACTTGGGTATTCAACGTTCAGTTCCTCCGTGTTCGGGAACTCCCAGCCCTCAGTGTCCAAATAAGAAATGGATGGTCGATAGTATCCTTGCAGGTACGGGACTGACTCGTTGATGATCCACGCTAGTTCACGGACGAGACGCCGCTCCTCACTTTCTGTGGTGGTGCGACGTAGCGCTGCGAGCTTCTCGCGGATATCGATTGTTTCCTCTGGTCCACCAGGGTTGCCGTACGTCGGTACCTCTACTACTGGCCCGAAGCCGAGATCCGATGCCTCGCGCATGAGCATGTCTGACCGGAACGTGTGATAGGGATGAGTCTGATTCATATGTCCCCACTGACGGGCCGGCAGGAAGGCGAAGATATCGTCGTGAACACCGACATCAGTGAACTGTTCTACTGCCCCGACAGGAGCATTGAGGTGGGTTCCGTCGAACCATCCCTGTACGATGTCTGGGTCTTGGTCGCGGAAGAACTCGTTGAGTTGGCGCTGAAATTCTTGGGTACCATAGTACCACGCTGGTTCGCTAGCGCTGATTGCAGCTGACGTGTCTTGAGTTGGATCCGGTGCGCCGACAAAACCCAGCGTGAGTGGCCCGCCGCGTGAGTCGTTCCATATTTCCCATGTTCGGAAGAATCCGAGATCGCCGAGCAGTTCGCCGGCACGTTTCTCATCCCCGTACACTTCGAATTTTCCGAGCTCACCGTCGAGGTATTCACGAGTCTGGTTCGGGGAGAGTCCGGTTTGGAGTGCTACCGTCTCGATTACTGATGCAGTCATCGACTCGACAGCGTCGGCTGAGCTGAATATGTGCGCGATGGCTTTCCTAAATTGTCGTTTCTGGAGGTGGGGATGTTCGTGATTTAGGAGAATACCCCAACCACCGGTACTCTCATTCGTCACCTGAGTATACGAACCACCGATCGTTTGTCCCGACTCTTCTTGAAACTGTTCGGGATAGTGGGCCTCCCGCGTCCCCGCGAATGAACCATTGTTGAGTTCGTCGAGAACTGTATGCTCCGAGGTCTTTGACTCGAAGGTATAATCCTGCCAGTTTATGTTATCAGCAGATGGGTGACTGCCAGCCATCTTGAGAGAGACACGGTTGGCATCTTGGCTGGCATATTTGAAGGGACCGGTGCCAATCGGTGGACCGGCATGCTCCGGATTGAGAGTCAACGATTCGATAGCGGACTTCTCTGCTTGTTCGAAATACTCTGGCGAGTGACTAAGATGCTGCCCAAGCAAGTCATGGAGAAGAATCTCTTTGTTCACATCACCTTTCAAGTTGACACGGACGGTGCCACCACCACCACCATCTCCCTTCGGCTCACGAGAAACGGTAACACCGGAGAGGACGTCCCAGTACTCCGCACCGAAGGCTTGATCCATCTGGAATTGGCGAACGACATCGCTAGCCGTTACAGGTTGACCTCCCCGACTCTCACCAGAGTTAGTAGTCACCTCATGCCAATAATAATTCGAACTCAACGTGATGCTCAAGTGGTCCGGGGAAACCGACCAGTCCGCAGCGAGAACGGGAACAAACGTGTCTTCTCTCACGTTGTATTCTGCAAGAGGTTCGTAGAGGAACGCTTCGACAGCAGGTTCCCGGTTCTCGCTATTTCGTGGGTTGAACTGCAAGTCCGCTGTTTCTGTATCTATTGGCAGACTGAACCCATCTGATGAGGGGTCGGCCGCGGTCAATGCTGCGGTTTCCGCACCAGTTACTGCGGCTCCTCCAGCAGCGAGCGCTGCTGACTGAAGGAGCTTACGGCGTGTGAGTGTTGGGATCTGGTCTTGCATTGTTCTGACTTGGGCCGTCGCGAGACGCTAACCCGACAGCTGTTACTGTCCCGAGACGCCATTCCTTACCACAACCGAACCACTAATAAATGTTTTGCCAGTTTCTGTACATTGGCAGTTTTCACTTCTGAAAAGAGATCAACCAACGGCCTACGCAGATTCGTCACCCGCCAACTAATGATTGATGAGTGGATATCGAATTTCGCTCTTGGGTACGTGATTGTTGGTGGGTCAGAGTGCGGTTTCGAGGATGGCTTCGAGTGCTTCTCTCCCTGGTT